>CALXRR010000006.1 GCA_944390905.1 uncultured Alphaproteobacteria bacterium | reverse complement strand
CGCAGTTTGTCTTATAATCATATTCACATTTTTGAGACGAATCGTTCCAGATATAACCAGATGTGCAGGTGCATTCGGAGTATTTACCGTTACAAGCTTTGCCGACTCCGATTTGTCCTCCGGTGCAGGTGAGAGTAAAGCCGTATTGCTGGCAGACTTCCGAATCGGATTTGAAGCAAGCCCAGGAGTTGCCAAACGGGCATTTGACACCAGAGCCGCCGGAGCAGCTTGTTTCGGTATAGCCCAAAGTGGTACAATCCTGTGTTGCTACGCATTGAGCAGAGGTTAAACTGGGGATTAAGGACAGACTTGTCCCTAGCAATAAAAAGCGTATTTTCATAACAAAAGCTCCATTGTTTTTATAGTTAAAACAAACTCGCCAGAGTCATGAAAACTAAGGCGAGCGGAGCTACAAAACTGTGAATTCGACAGTCGCTGTTATTCAATATATTACCAGCACTCCGCCACTGGGCGGATATTTGAATTCAGGTGTTTTGTAGACACCGCGGTCGGCTCATCCGACTGCAGATTCAGAATACCACTTTGGCGCCAAGGTTGCAAGTGGTTTTTGATGTAATGGTGAAATGTGCTTTTTCAAGAGAGGATGGTGGTATTTGGCTAATTTTGTCTAGCTGTTTAAGGGGAGATAAGAAATGGATGGAAGGAGGGTTGAGGTTTGAAAAGCTAGGAGTAAGACGAAGGGGAGAATCGCTCCGGCTAAGCCGGAGGCACAAGCTGTGCCAGCTTGTGGTGGATGTTTTTTTATAATGGCGTAAGTTTAAGATTAAACATAGATACTTTATCTAAATTAAGCATAGATCCGAGGGGCGCGCTTCGCTTGTCCGAGGATGACAGTGCAAGATGATAGGCAACGAGCACTATTTAAGCAACGCGATTTTCTGGGCACGAAACAAACCACAGCTAACCTAGGGCTCCACGAGCATCGTGGCGCGGCTTCTTTACCCCTATTCCTCAACAGCTAACTTAGGGGGTGAAGCTGGCACAGCTTCCCTCTCCAGACGACTCAGTCGTCGACCTCTCCCTGCACGGGAGAGGATTATATCGGGAGAGGATAATTAGCTTGTTAAGAATTATTAACAGATTCCAAAAAATATTAATAAATATATTAACAAATTAATAAATCATGTCTATGATAAAGCCATTAGAAAACAAATTGTTTATAAGGAGCTGAATATTATGCGGGTTTTATTGGTTGAAGATGATTACGCCGTTTCTCAAAGTATTGAAACCATGCTCAAAAAAGAAGGCATGATTGTTGATACTACTGACTTGGGTGAAGATGGTTTGGAAATCGGTAAATTATATGATTATGATATCATCATTTTGGATTTGATGCTGCCGGATATGAATGGTTATGAAGTGCTGAAAAATCTGCGCGCTGCCAAAATTAATACTCCGGTGCTAATCCTCTCCGGTTTAACCGAGCCGGATAAAAAGGTTAAAGGTCTTGGATTTGGCGCTGATGACTACCTCACCAAGCCTTTTGATAAGTCTGAACTCTTGGCACGTATTCAGGCGGTGGTCAGACGCTCTAAAGGCCACTCTAACTCGATTATTCGTACCGGTGATGTCGAGGTCAACCTCGATACTCAGACCGTAACCGTCGGAACTAAAACTTTGCACCTCACCGGCAAAGAATACGGTATCATGGAGTTGTTGTCTTTGCGCAAAGGTTCTACCCTAAATAAAGACCAGTTCCTTAACCACTTGTATGGCGGTATTGATGAGCCGGAACTCAAGATTATTGACGTATTTATTTGCAAACTCAGAAAGAAACTGGAAAAAGCTTCCGGCGGTAAAAATTATATCGAAACCGTATGGGGGCGTGGTTATGTTCTCCGTGATCCGGATGAAAAAAAAGTTGCTTAAGTTTTTAATATGCAAACAAAAATCCCACCGCTTTAATGTGGTGGGATTTTTTGTTATCTTAAAGTTGTTTTGCGTGCTGCTCTATATTTTTCAGGGCGTCAATCGCCGGACGGCTTAAATCTATCCGAAAGCCGTTCTTGGTGGTGCAATATTTTTGGCCGGCATCATAATAGCAATACGGGGTGCTGAACCCCTGTTGATAGACCTTGCTGTCATCAATTTGCAATGTGATGTTATTCCTGCGGCAATACTTGCTCTTGGCGGTATCCCAGAGCTGTTTGTCTATCTTAAATTCTCCGTTGGCATAAATTTCGGCCTGCCCTTTGCGCTTATAAAAATCAAATATTGCAAACAAATGCGTATAAGGAATGCGCCACTCTCTTAGTTGTGATGCTACTTTTGCCGACGGACCGCCGGTTATAATATGCACCTCCCAGCCGCGAGAAATCGCCCCTCGGCTGAAATCCCTGAAATAATCCGGATTGTCGGTAATAACTCCGTGGAAGTCCAAACCGATTTTAATTGCTGATGCGCACATCGTTCTTGCTTTCAAACAAGCTGGAAAATAGGTCTTTTAGTGAACTCGGCGTCAGAGCTGACAGAGGGTTAATCTTAACCTCGGGGTCGCTTATCTCTCCTTTTACCGAATAGTTGGCGGCAAAAACCGAACCATCCTTACCTGATAATATATTCCCGATTACAGGAATCTTGCCGATAAAACTGTTGATACTATAGGCCGGAACTATAACCCCCTTACCTTTAAGGTAATCAGTATTGCGGTTGTAGGTACCTTCCATGGTGATTCCTATAACATTACCAAAAGCTTTGCCTTCACTGACCGTAAATACTTTATCCTTATATTCAAACGGAGCATCAAAGTGAGAAAAAGCAATACCTTCGCCAGAGAGCATGCCAACAATACCGGTCAAGGAGGCCATACTCAAGACCTTTGCCAAAACCGGCGTATCTTTAATATTAAAATCTCTGATTGATGCATGACCGACAAACTCTTTATTAGCATTGCGCTTGCCTTCAATCTTTAAAATACCGCCTTTCATACTGTCATAGATACGCAAAACTTTTAAGGTACTGCCGGCATTATTACTATTTATGGTTAGCAGATATTCATTATTAGGACGCGGGTCATAGTCTGCCTTAAATTTGACTTCTTTACTATTGCCGTAATTGCCCACCAAATGAGCCTCATACAAGCCTATACCGTTACGAAGTTTGGCCGTACCCGCAAAATTGCTTATCGGTACATGGGGATTGGTCCACAAATTGTTTACCGCGATGAATATATCTGTATCGCTTACATTTTCAAGCTCATCTTCATCATCTGCCGTGCTTTGTGTTGGTTGCTGTTGGCGAGCCTCATATTTTTCTTTATTTATTTCCTCGCGGTGGGCAAAAAATTCACTTAAATCATAGCTTTCGCCTGATACATTAATCTTTATTTCCGGAGAAGTCTGGGCTGCTTGCCATTCTATCTTAGCCTTAGCATTGGTTCTGGGTCCTCTTATCTTATAAATATCTATAAGCTGGATATTGCCTTGTTTGCCAAAACCGATTTTGCCCTGCAAATTAAAATCGGCCTTGGAAAGTGTGAAATTAGGAATATCCTTGAGCTTACTACCGGAAAAAATAAGCTTGGCCGTGATGCCGCCGGTTGCTCCTTCCAGCTTACGGAAGCCCAAAAATGAATAGTCTATGGCGGCATTATTCAAATTGGCGGAGATGTCTATTTGAGTATCTTTTTTATCTGACATATTGATTATAGCCTTAACATCGGCATAACCTTCTATATATGGGGCTGACAAAAGCTCAAAATCTGCGCCCCCAAGTTTTTGTTTGACTTTGTCGTCCAACCTGAAAGCCAATTCATAGCGAGTCTTGGCGGCCTGATTGCGGAAATTTTCTTTCCATAAAATGCTGGCCGGAATATCATCAACTACAGCCTCTCCACTCAGCTCCAAAGAATCATTACTGACCTGCAGCGACATTGTTTGTGCCGTAAGGTTGGTGCCTTCAATCACATTTTTCATGACAACATCTGTCAATTTAGCTTTGACATCGGCTTTGACTTCATCGGGGCCGAGATTGTCTTTTAGCTCAAATTTTAGCCCTAAGTCAGTTTCGGCGCGGCCGCTCAGCTTATCGGCAGGTATTTTCATATCCCTAACAAAATAGAGCGGTGGGTTGTCTATAAGTTTTAAAGCATCAGTAACGGAAGACTCCATTATCAATTTTATATCAGCATAATTATTATTCTTATCCAAATCGTACAAGTCAACATAGCCGCCGGTCAAGATAACTCCTTGCGAGACGCCTTTATCAATATTGACCTTGATGCTATCTTTACTAAACAATGCCTGTCCGTAAACATTTTCGATATTAGGCATTTCCTTCAAATAATTGACTGAAACATCGGCGACATCGACTTTGCCGTCCAAATTGCTCAAAGTAAAGTTTTTGCTCTTATTGTCATAGGCAAAATCAAACTGGAAATGAGCATTTTGCGCCTTGCCTACAAACAAGCTGTCTTCACACCAGCTCCAGGCGCTCTCAACTATATATTTGGGCCAATAGCGCGGAAGGTCATCAAACCCTAATTCCTTTATATCTGCAGTAATGCTGGCTTTTAAATCCTTTAGTGAATTTTCCAAAATATATTCTTTTAACCCAGAGACCTTAAAGCCCAATGTGGTTTTGAGACCTCCCAAGTCAAATTCTGCTCCCTTAATTTGCAGATTGTTCAAGCCGCCGGTAATATCTCCATTCAACATAAACGACGAGAGCTGATAGCGCATTCGTTCATCGTCATTAAACATGATGTCTCCGGCGCCGCCTTCAAGCTGGAAGTTGATTTTACTGATAGATTTATCAAGACTGTCGATGAGGCTTTCTTCTCCATCAAGTATATCTTTGAGAGCTATCGTACTCTCTACCCTACCGCTAACCGGCAAATTAACTTGATAAAAGTCTTGAGCTTTACCACTTTCAAGTATATTGTCCAGCAAATCTGCCGGAACGATATCGGAAAAATAAGCACTGACCTGCAAGTCTTCATTTAGGCTTCTAAACTCAGCATTAACTCCTACTGACGAGACTCGATTATTAATCTTCATCAAGGCTTCGGCTGATGTCTCAAGACTACTGAAATTGCGTTCAAAATTATAATTTACATCAGATAATGTCCATTTGCGCCCAAGCTCAACCTCGTGAATCTCGACTTCAGCATTTTTAATTGCGATAGAGTTGATATAATTTTCGGCATAATACTTGTCATCAGAGTCAAATCTCTCCAGAAAATCTTTAACTCCGGCAAAGTAATATTCCAGCTTTTTTTTGTTAATTTCATTTTTTTTATCGGCTTCAACGCCATAATTCATAAAAGCGTAGATACGCGGTTTTTCAACCTCTATGGAGCTGGGGGCTACTATGCCTCGCAATAAGCCGCGGATACTAAATGATACAGATGTGCGCGGCGCATTGATAATAAAGCTTTCATCTTTCTTTTTATAGATAATATTATTGGCAATAATTTTTATTGGTTGAATGGAGCGTACCAACTCAATATTAACACTGCCGACGCTGATTTGATAGTTGGCCTCATCGCTGTTTAAGGCTTTTACTATATAAGGCTTCAAATACGGAACCTCTATCGGGCCTTTATATAACTGCCAGACAAAAAGCAAAAACAGCCCTAAGAAGGCTACTCCGAAGTAGTCTAATATTTTGCTGATTTTATATTTTTTTACTTTATCTTTGGCCATGGTCGTATCTTGCTTTAGGAGTTGCCTACTTTACCGGCTAAGGCTGCGGACAAAAACATATCTATATCACCGTCGAGTACGGCTTTGCAATCTGAAGTTTCGGCTTCGGTACGCAGATCTTTGACCATTTTGTAGGGTTGTAAAACATAGGAGCGAATTTGGTAGCCCCAGCCGATATCGCTTTGGGCGTCTCTCAACTCTTGTTCCTTGGCTTCACGCTTTTTCAGCTCTAATTCATAAAGGCGAGATTTGAGCATTTTCCAAGCGTTATCGCGGTTTTGAAACTGTGAGCGGCTGGTTTGGCTTTGAACTACAATGCCGGTCGGAAGGTGGGTGATTCTGACGGCAGAATCAGTCTTATTAATATGTTGGCCGCCGGCTCCGGAGGCGCGATAGGTATCAATACGGCAATCAGCCTCATTAATATTAATCTCTATATCATCATCAATTACCGGATATACACCTACCGAGGCAAAGCTCGTATGGCGGCGACCGGCACTGTCAAACGGAGAAATGCGCACCAAACGATGGACGCCACTCTCTGACTTGAGCCAGCCATAGGCATTATGACCGACAATTTTTATGGTTGCTGATTTGAGGCCGGCGACCTCGCCTTCGGTTTCCTCAATATATTCTACCTTATAATTATGCTGTTCAGCCCAGCGAGTATACATCCGAAGCAGCATTTCGGCCCAATCTTGTGCCTCGGTGCCGCCGCTGCCGGCATGAACCTCAAGATAAGCATCATTAGAATCAACCTCTCCTGAAAGCAAAGCTTCAAGCTCTTGACGATGTGCTTCTGACTTGAGCTCAATCAACTGCTGTTTGATGTCTTCAACCAACTCGGAATCGTTATCTGAAAGTTCGGCTAGCTCTCGCAAATCTTGGAGGCTATGCTCCAGATGCTCAAAATTGTGCAGGCTGTCTTCCAGTCGCGTCTTTTCAGCCAAAAGGCGGCGAGCTTTGGCGGCGTCATTCCACAAATTGCTATCTTGTGATAGGGCCTCAAGCTCGTCTAGGCGGATTATTGAATTATCGTAGTCAAACCGACCTCCGTAACAGAGAGACTGATTGCTCAATATCTTCAATTAATTCTACCAATTCTGCCTGCATTTTGTGTTTCCTTTATTAATACTGGGTTCCGAGCAAAAAGTTGCTTTCTTCGTTATTGTTATAGATACTAGTCTCAGATGCGGCGTCATCTCCGTCATCTTCGCCGCCACCGATAACCTTTTGTTTGCCTTTATCGGCATCAGGCTTGAGGGCTTCAACTATAACTGATTTGTCTTGCGGTTGTGCCGGTTTGCCGGTCTCATAATTAACTCGTTTTAGACGAATCCCGTTAGGAATACGGAAAGGAATATCAGGCTTATCAGCCAGTGCCTTTTGCATAAAGTCATAGAATATCGGCAATGCCGCAGATGAGCCGGTTTCACGGCGGCCTAAGGTTCGAGGTTCATCAAATCCTACATAGGTGCCAACAACTAAATCCGGCGAAAAGCCCATAAACCATGCATCTTTACTGTCATTGGAGGTTCCGGTTTTGCCTGCCAGATGTTTATGCAATGAACGCAAGCGAGCACCTGTACCTCGGACAGCCACGCCTTCAAGAATAGAGGTCATTTGGTAAGCTGACAGCGGGTCTATAATTTGCTCACGCTCATCACTCAAGGTTGGAATATCTTGATTATCCCATTTTTTGACATTGCAATCAGGGCATGGGCGTTTATCTTGTTTGAAAATTGTTTTGCCGTGGCGGTCTTGGATGCGCTCGATAAAATATGGCTGTATCTGCTTGCCGCCATTGACCATCATTCCATAGGCCGTTGACAAGTCGATAAGTCTGGTATCTCCAGCTCCAAGAGACATTGATAAAAGCTCCGGCAAATGGTCGTTTACACCTAATTTTTTAGCATATTCAGAGACTTTATCCATTCCCAAATCCTGTGCCAGACGCACTGTCATCAAGTTGCGCGACTTTTCTATCCCCTGACGCAAAGTCAACAGGCCGTAAAACTTTTTGCCGTAGTTGACGGGTTTCCACTTGGGCAAGCCCGCCCCTTGATCCAAAACAAACGGTGCATCCAAAATCAAATCTGTCGGAGAGTATCCGTTCTCAAGTGCGGCAAGATAGACTATCGGCTTGAACGACGATCCGGTTTGGCGATAAGCTTGGGTAACGCGGTTAAACTGGCTTTTGGCAAAATCATATCCGCCGACCATGGCCAAAACTTTGCCGGTATGAGGATCCATTGCGATTAAGCCACCTTCAACATCAGGAACTTGTCGAAGATTATAGCTGTTGTCTCCTAACTTTTTAGAAGCTTGTTCTTTGGAAGACAATTTTTCAACCAAAATAATATCCCCTGCTTTAAGAACGTCATTTGCTTTTTTAGGAGCATAGCCGATGCCTTGATTTTTCAAGGTCGGACGAGCCCAGCTTAAAAGCTTAAGCGGAATCACTCCTGACTTGCCGTCTTTGGTTTGAATTTTGGCCTCAGAGGCTGATGAATCGGTTACTACCGCCAATTCCCAACCGCTATCTACCCCTTTGGGTAGCGCAATTTTTGTAAAAGCCTCCTGCCAATCTGCGGATTGCAAATCAAGTTCAGCTAGTGCCCCGCGGTATCCATGGCGGGCATCGTAGTCCTTCAAAGCTTTACGAAAGGCTTGTGTGGCGTATTTTTGGAGTTCAGGGTCGATTGTAGTTCTGACAATAAGTCCGCCTTCATAAAGAGCGTCTTCGCCAAACATCTTTTGGACTTCGCGGCGGACTTCTTCACTAAAATAGTCTCCATCCTCAATGAAAGCATTGCCCCTGTCGACCGTAACCAATGGTTTAGCTATGGCTTCATTGGCCTCGGCTTCAGTAATATAGCCTTCCTCAAGCATGCGGCCGATGACCCAATTGCGGCGACCGATGGCGGCGGCGTATTTGGTCTTAGGATTGTAGTTATTCGGGCCTTTGGGCAAAGCGGCAAGATAGGCTATTTCTTCCAAGCTTAATTCATTCAGCGACTTGCCGAAGTAATTAAGAGCTGCGGCTGCTACACCGTAAGAACGATTGCCGAGATAAATTTCATTCAAATATAATTCCAAAATGTGCTCTTTAGTGAAGGCTTGCTCCATTTTGGTGGCTAAAATTGCTTCTTTGACTTTACGCGTAATTGAAACCTCGGACGAGAGCAAAAAGTTTTTGGCTACTTGCTGGGTAATGGTCGAGGCTCCGCTGGGGCGGCGGCCGCTACCTAAGTTTTTGATATTTAAAAGTATTGCGCGGACTATACCTATAAAATCTATGCCGGAATGCTCATAAAAAGTTTTATCTTCAGCTGCGATAAAGGCTTGTTTGACCCTGTCCGGAATCTTGCTTTCGGGTACAAACAAGCGCTTTTGTGAGGCGTATTCCATCAATAACTGGCCGTCACCGGCATAAAGTCTGGTCGTTACCGGAGGTTCATATTTGGCAAGTTGGCGATAATCAGGAAGCTCCTGACTGATTTGCCAGAATCCGGTCAAAACGACTATCAGGCCGATAACCGCAAAGAAAAAACATGTACTGATTAGTGAAGATAAGGTTTTAAGCATCTAATCTCTCGTCAAAATATTCTTACGCGTAAACTGCTTTTCAATTTATTACAAATAAATTAAATTGCAATGGTATTTTATGTTTTTCCTATATGGATGATTAATGATTGGCTTGAGACATTATGCGTTGTTTATCGCGAGACCAATCGCGCTCTTTGATGGTTTCGCGCTTATCATAGAGCTTTTTGCCTCGACCAAGGCCGACCAAAAGCTTGGCTCGTCCTCTATCATTAAAAAACAAGCGCATTGCTACCAATGTAGAGCCTTTTTTGGCTAGCTCTCCTATAATCTTGCTGATTTCTTTTTTGGTCAGCAGAAGCTTGCGGTCTCTTCTTTCGGCGTGGCTTTCATATCCGCGGTAGCTGTATTCGGCAATAAACATATTACTGATAAAAAGCTCGCCGTTTTTTTCAATGCCGTAGGCTTCATTTATATTGGCGTGTCCTTGGCGAAGCGATTTGACCTCTGTGCCTGTGAGCTCCAAGCCGGCGGTAAATGTCTCGGATATTTCATAATCAAAATTAGCGCGGCGGTTGTGAGCCACTACTCCTGTCGATATAAGCTCTGATTTATGTGTTGCTGCTTTCAATTACATACTCTCTTTACTGCGTTTGCTATTATTATTTGGCAAATTGATGACTTCGGCTTTTTTGCGGCGGCAACGACCATCTACATAAGCTCCGGGTTCAATAGAAATACTGTTATGAGTAATATCTCCCTGAAGTTTGGCCGTCTTGGCTATAAACAAGCTATCAACTTCGGCATTGCCTTCTAGTACTCCATAAATATAGAGACGCTGAGTTTTGATTTCGCCTTGAACAAAGCCTTTGACGCCGATAATCAATTCTTCACAATTTATATTGCCTTTATAGCGTCCATCTATGTGAATAATCCCGCTGCTTTCGATATTGCCTTCAAAGCTGCTGTTATTGCTGATTATGCTCGGAACCGGAATGCTCTGGCTATTGCGGCTTAAGCGGCGCGCAAACTTCAAATAAATTAAACGTCTTAAATTTTTCATCCCTTTGGTCTCCATACTTTATAGTTTGGCCTGCATAAAAGGCATCGGGTCTACGGGAACGCCTCGATATAAGATTTCATAATGCAGATGCGGTCCGGTAGAGCGGCCGGTTGAGCCAACTTCCCCTATGGCCTCATTGGCCTCAACCTCGTCTCCTTTTTGGACATACATCTTTTGCATGTGAGCATATTTGGTCTTAAAGCCGTTGCCATGATCTATTTCTATCAGCATACCATAACCGCCGGCATTGGCATCGGCTCTAGTGACCCTGCCCTTGGCTTGGGTGCGAATCTTGTTGCCGCTCATGCTGGCTAAATCTATGCCCTTATGGGTGGCTTTGCTCTTTTTGAATGGGTCTAAACGTATGCCAAATTTTGAGGTTACCCAGTAGCTCCATACCGGCTTGCCTATCGGCGTTTTCTCGATGACTTGTTTATAGTAGTCTATATCTTCCATATTTTCAAAAATAGCGCTGACTTTATCATTGAGCTCTGTATCTTTATTTAAGATATTGGCTGCCGGAATGTAGGGACCGCCGCTATTGCTCTTTTTATGAGAAAGAGCGTTAAAATAAAGCCCCTTTTCTTTAAGCGACTGGTTTACCTCATTGAGGGCTTTTTTCATCTTATTGACTTCTTTAGATGATAAGCCTTCTATTTTTTTGAAAACTTCCATCTCTACTTGACGCATCTCAGCAACATCATCGCTCAATTCTGCAAGCTGACGTTTGAGCTCGTCTCTTTCTGAGGCGACGATGTCGCGTTGCAACATGGTATCATATAACTGAGCTCGCTCATCTATACTCTCTTCGCTCAACCAAGTATTGTCTTTAGTAATTTGAGCTATTTTGTCGGATATTAACGCGGCTTGTTGCTGATATTTTTGCAATTCTTGCTTATTAGCATTGGTTTTGCTCAATGACGACAAGATGGTATTTACATTCTTATTAAGAGCTACAAACTCTGTCATTAAGTTAGTATATGCGGCATAGCTCTTGCCCAACTGAACATTTTGGGTGCTGATGATTTTATCCGAACGATGATACATATGATAGGAATAGAAACTAAAACCACACGCAAAAACAAACGCCAAAAGCATAAACATTTGCATCCTTGGCGAAATGCGAAAAACCATAGCACGACGTTCGCCCCTTAAGATTATCTCTTTGGGCGAAAAAAACGGCTTTTTTTCCGTATATTGCGGTCTTACCGGAAGTGCTTCCAGCTTCTTTTGTATCTTCATAACTTTAATTCGTCTTTTATTGTATGCCGTTTATGTTATAGCAAATAAATCAAAAATAAACAGCTTTTTTTGCAAAGTTATCCTACTTTACATTAAAACAAAAAACTAAACCTTTGTTTATGCTGACTTATATATCTATTTTTCGTAGCTGTCAAGAATTATAAATTCATCTTGCTGAGCCAGATTAAGAATCGTGCGGGCTCGTTCATCAAGCATATCCAAATCCAGACTATCTGATGAAAGCAAGCGAACCTTGTTTTCTAAATCGGTCTTTTGGCGATGATATTCGGCCGCAACCTCAGTGGCATAGCTGATTTCTTGACGTAAATGAAGATAACGGCGAATTCCCCTTTCTCCGTTGATGGTATAAAAGCTGAAATAGAAAAACAGCATGATAAAAAATATTAAGACACCTGATTTCTTCAGCCGATTTTGCAATTCTGAAAAGATATCCATATCCCCTACTCTATAGTTATCGCAACAACCATTGCTTGGAGTATTGTATATTGCGGTATCTTAATATTTGGTTATTACCATAAAAAAAATCAAGCTTATTTTCGGAAGCTTGATTTTTTTTATTTTATGGCTTGGGCGTTGCCTCTGCCGGAGTATCAGATGTTTGCGGCTTTTGCTTCATAAACCTTTCGGCTATTATCACAAACATCATTGGGACAAACATGGTTGATATGAACGTGGATACCAACATGCCTCCGACCATACCAGTGCCGATAGCGTGGCGGCTGGCGGCACCGGCTCCGCTGCTGATTGCCAAAGGCAATACACCAAACGTAAAGGCCAGTGAGGTCATTACTATCGGGCGGAAACGAAGCTTGGCTGCTTCAAGTGCAGCTGAAACACAATCCTTGCCTTCATGGACTTGCTGCATCGCAAATTCTACAATCAAAATCGCGTTTTTAGCAGCCAGACCTATTAAGGTTACCAGACCGACTTGGAAATAAAGGTCATTATCTATACCTCTTATCCAGATAGCCAGCAAAGCTCCGAATACGGCAAACGGAACTGACATAATAACAACAAAAGGCAATGACCATTTTTCGTATTGGGCTGATAATATCAGGAAAATCATTATCAATCCGAATATAAAGGCTTGTGTTGATGCTCCTCCGGCTAACTTTTCCTGATAAGCCGAGCCTATCCATGAAAGGCTGTAGTCTGTACCCAAAACTTTAGCGGCTACCTCTTCCATTGCTTCAATGGCTTGGCCGGAGCTATAACCAGGGGCAGGATCTCCCAAAACTTTGGCTGCAGGGAAGATGTTAAAGCGGTTGACCAACTCTGGTCCGGTAACTCGTTTTACGCTTATAAGGCTTGACAGCGGAACAAGTTGACCGTTTTGCGATTTAACGTATACATAGCGCAAGTCATCCGGACTACGGCGGAATCTGGCCTCTGACTGCAATGTTACCCTAAAATTGCGCCCCAAATAGGTAAAGTCATTAACATAAAGGCTACCAAACGTGGACTGCATTACCGCATAAATCGTATTTATCGGAATATCCATCGCCATAGCTTTTTCGCGGTCAAGCTCTATCGTATATTGTGGCGTTGATACCGAAAACGTGGTCTTGACATTGCTTAAAGCCGGATGTTCATTGGCGGCATTAACCAGCTCTTGAGTCTTTTTCATCAGCTCGGCCGGTGATGCTCCGACTTTATTTTGAACATAAGCTTCAAAACCTCCGGTCATGCTAAGTCCCATAATCGGCGGCATACTGAAGGCATAACCCAAGCCCATGGGTTGACTCATTCCGATACTTGTAAACTGCTGAGCCAATGCTGCAGCTGACTGGTCAGATTGGGTACGCTTATCCCAGTCAGTCAAAATAATAAAACTAATGGCGGAATATGTATTTTGGCTGGATGAGAGCATATTGTAGCCGCTTATCGTCAAAATATCTCGAACATTAGGGTTCTTTTTTACTTCTTCTGAAACAGCACTGGAAAGCTTTACCGTACGGGGGAGTGAAGATGCCGGCGGCATATCATAAGCCATTAACAGATTGCCCATATCTTCTGACGGAACGAGCCCTCCGGGGATGATGCGGAACAACCAAGCAATGGCTACCAATATGCCTATAAAACCGGCGATAGCAATCTTGCGGTACTTTAGCAAAAAGCTTACCCCTTTCAAATAAAGCGCGGTAACGCCCTCAAAAAATTTATCAAACCAGCGGAAAAATATCCATGGCTCTTTTTTGTGGGCTTCTTTTTTGATAATCAATGCGCAGAGTGACGGGGTCAAAGTTAAGGCTACAAAAGCCGATATAATAACCGACACGGCTATCGTTACTGAAAATTGTTTATACATTACGCCGGTCATGCCGCCCAAAAAGGCAATCGGCAAAAACACTGAGGATAATACCAAAGCAACGGCAACAACGGCGCTGGATACTTCTTTCATCGCTTTAACTGCGGCTTCTTTCGGGCTTAGGCCTTCTTCGCTCATTAAGCGCTCTACATTTTCAAGCACGATAATAGCGTCATCAACAACGATACCTATGGCTAATATCAAACCAAACAAGGTCAACAAGTTGATGGAGAACCCAAGCATATACATTCCCGCAAAAGCTCCAATGATAGACACCGGAACAGCCAGAAGCGGAATTAATGTGGCGCGGAAATTCTGCAAAAACAGATACACAACCAAAATAACCAGTATAATTGCCTCAATAAAGGTATGAATAACCTCTTTAATTGATACATTTACGAAAAGTGTGGTATCATAAGGTATGGCATAGCTTATGCCTTCGGGAAAGTTTTTGGATAGCTCTTCCATTTTAGCTTGGACAGCCTCTGCGGTCTCAAGCGCATTGGCTCCCGGCTGCAAATAAACCGCAAAAGCGACTGATTTTTCGCCGTTGAACTGGGAGCTTACACTATAATCCTGCGCGCCGAGTTCAATACGGGCTACGTCTTTGAGCTTGAGCATCGCGGTATCGCTATCGCTCTTCAGTATAATGTTGCCAAATTCTTCCTTATTTATCAGGCGACCTTTGGTGTTGACTGAATAAGTATAGGGTTGTGCTTCATCCATAGGTTCTTGACCAAATTGTCCGGCCGCAAACTGAGAGTTTTGCTCTTGAATTGCGGTGATAACATCTTGCGGCGTTAAGTTATGGTCGGCAAGCTTATCCGGGCTCAGCCAAATCCTCATGGAATAGTCTTGCGAGGCAAAAAGCGAGGCACTACCAACACCTTTGATACGTTTGATTTCATCCAAAACATTCAACAACGCATAGTTAGAAACATAAACCGTATCATAACGTTCGGTATCAGACTTCATCATAACTACTTGGAGAATCGAGTTCGATTTTTGCTCTACCGTAACGCCGTTTTTGGTAACTTCACTCGGAAGTTTAGGCGTGGCGGCTTGAACTTTATTATTAACATCTATCGTAGCTTGGTCTGGGTCCGTACCAATGTCAAAAACTACACCAATCGTCAGATAGCCGCTGGAGGTGGAGGTTGAATACATATATATCATATCCTGCACGCCGTTGACTTCTTGTTCTATCGGGGCGGCAACGGTATCAGCCAAAACCTCAGCTGTGGCTCCGGGATAGCTGGCAGAGATTTGAATTTCGGTCGGAACAATATTCGGGTATTGCTCTACCGGAAGAGCCTTCATGGCTACAAGTCCGGCCAAAACTATAATCAAAGACAATACAGTTGCAAAAATAGGCCGTTCAATGAAAAATTTTGAAAACATTGTTTTTTCCTATATAAATTTTACAAGGTCTCACCAGCGGAGGATGCTACTTCTTCCGTGGCGATTTCAGCTTTAACCGGCATGCCGTTGCGAATCTTCAAAAGTCCACTGGTGATTACTATATCGCCAGAGTTTAAGCCAGCATCGACTATCCAGCCGCCATCGCTGGTAGAAAGTCCGGTCTGAATGTTTTTGGTTTCAACCAAGCCTTGTTCATTTAAGGTATAAACAAAAGGTCCGGTGGCTCCTTGCATTACGGCCTCTTGAGGAACGACCAAAGCGTTCATGCGGATTAAGCCTTCCATTACCAAGCGGACAAACTGACCTGGTTTAAGTCTCCCTTCCGGATTAGGAAATACAGCTCGAAGCTTGATGGTTCCGGTGGTTTCGTCTATGCTGGGGTTAATAAAATTGATATCTCCTTCATGAGAATAAGTATCACCTGAAGAGTACTTAAGCTTTGCCTTTATCTCTCCACCGTTATAGGGGGTTTTGATTTGACCTTTTTCGCTCATGTTGGTTAAGGAGTAGATTTCACTTTCAGAGGCGGAGAAAATAACATAAATCGGGTCAATCTGAGTGATATTGGTTAAAAGGCTGTCATTACCCGTTGCGGAAATCAGGCTGCCTTCGGACTGGGTCTCTAAGCTGGTGATACCACTGACAGGAGCCGTAACCTTGGTATAATCAAGATTAAGCTGTGCTTCGTCTACTTGTGCCTGCGCCATTTGTACTGCAGCTTGAGCTGCATCCAAGGTGGCTTTGCTGTCATCTTTAGACTTTTCACTAACGACTCTTTGCTTGAACAGTTGGGATATACGAGCCCAATCCTGCTGTGCTGACAACAATTGAGCTTTGTTTTGGGCTAATTGAGCTTTGGCTTTTTCTAATGCTACCTGATATTGAGCGGGATCAATTTCAAACAAAACATCTCCGGCTTTAACTCTTGAGCCTTCAATATAATTTCTTTTAAGCAGAATGCCACCGACTCTGGCTCTGACTTGAACCTCCTTGGAACCTTGGGCTCGTGCGGGATATTCAAAACTAAGCGGAATATCCTGCGGGGTTACTCTCATGGCTTTAACTGTCATTTCTCGAGGGGCGGCAGCATTATCATTCTTTGCTTCTTTACAAGCGTTAAGGCTTAGCAGTCCTATAAATACCAATAAAAATTTTTTATGCAGCATGGTTCTCAATCCTCTTTGAGTTAAAAAACTTCTGCTTATAAGCTACTATATTCGTTTTAAATTTCCACTATTTTAAAAAAAATTGTATTTCTGTGGATATTACAGCTTGTATATAAAAAAAGCGGAAGGATTTTCTTTTAACAGAAAATGCTTCCGCTTACATAGTTCAAGATATTTCTTTATAAGGAACATGGCCTTCCATGGTATAAGAATGCCCTGACCTTTCACAAACCAATGTACGTCTTCCCCGTTCGTCTTCCAAAAACAAAATCCAGCACTCGGGAACAACGTTATTGCACGGTAGACCTATGGTTCCTTGAAACGGGACGTTAGGCGAATGTTTTATTGCCTCGGCCTCTTTCGGAAAAATCTGAATAAAATCTTCTTTTTTCATAACATAATAATTTTTAAAGTAATACAAATTGTGGGCTGATATTAGGACTTTGCTTGAAATTTGTCAAACAAAAATATTCAGCGGCCGCCAATGCTCACATTTTGAGCCAAAATCTGCGGTGACAAAACTTTAGTCTTGCTTTGTGCCAGCTGAGTTTTGTTTTCAAGCGAGATAAGATAAAAAACAGCTTCGGTTTTGCTCATGGTTTGAAGCTTGCGGCGGAGCTCTTTTTCGCGTATCTTATCCATATTTATAATATGTCCGCTCTCATGGCTTGGTTTATAGCGGCTCTCAGAGTTAAAACTAATCAAATCTTCGCCGTCATAAGTAACGGTATGTTTGCCGCTTGAGGTGATCGCACTTGATTGGTTGCGACGGCTAACATTCATTACCAAAATATCACCCTTCTTGAGTTCGGTACGGCTGATGTCATCAGCATAGCGGATGCAATCAGGATGAGTTTGTTCGATATATTTGATAAAACTTTGGCACAAGGCCGGATTTTGAAGGTTATTCAAAAAATCTGCCAGATAGTCGGTATCTGTGTCTTTAAGTGTTTGCACCACCGCCATATTGCAATAGTTTATATTACCGTAAAGTTCACTTGTATATGCTTTACGCTCGCGGCCTTTGGGGCGGCTGCTGATATCGCTAAAGCGGCGATTAAGCTGAGCCAAAAACTCTGCTCCGTCATTGGCCACTATATTATTAACCGCGGTGCTAATATCGTAGTTGTTAAGAGCTACGGTTTGAAGATGTTTTATATCTACAACCTTATCGGTAGCGATAATCATCTCTTCATTATTATATCCGCGGGCTTCGGCTAAGCTGCCGTTATCAAGTGAAGGACTCAGCGATAAAACCGGAACCGAAGCGTAAGTCAACATTTTGGCCGCAACAATATTAAGTCGGGTTTTGCGGCGGCATTGCTGGAGGCGTTTGAGCTGTTTATAGCGCTTTATCTTTGCTATGCGGGCTTTTCTGTCTTGGCTTTCGTGATTCAACTGGCTTAACCTTTACTCTGGCGGATATCTACAAATCATCTCACTGAATGTTTTATACAGAGGAGATAAATTTGGCTTTACTTTTTTGTGATTTTGTTCGTAAATAACCTAAGTTTGTTTAATTTTTTATTAAGAATCTAAAGGTCATGACAAAGTTTTTTAAGTTTTTTTCTTTATCTTTATGCCTGCTGGCTGCCGCTTGCCAGACGAATCCTAAACAAATGCCCGAAATAGTGCCCGCAGTCGAGGTTAAAAAGCCGGTCAAGACTCATGCTCTGGGCGTTATCGGGCAAGTCGAGCCGGTATATGTTTTGCCGCTAAAGTTTCCTCTGGAGGCCAGAATCGATACCGGTGCCGAGACGTCTTCAATTGATGCCGACAATATCAAACCTTTTGAAAGAGACGGTGAAAAATGGGTCGCTTTTGATATTATAAACCGACAAAACGGGGAAAAGCACCATTTTGAAAAACCTATCGTTAAAGTTACTGAAATCGTACGTATAAATCAGCACGAAAAACGCTATGTCGTCGCAATGAATATTAAAATGGGCAATGTGCTTATGTCTAATGTTAAATTTACTTTGGCTGACCGCGACAAATTTACTTATCAGGTACTGGTCGGCAGAAATATTTTGACCGGTCGCGCCGTGGTGGATACGGCTCTTTCCAACACCTTAAAATAACTTTCACAATGGTGGCTTGAAATGTTATACAGACTTAAAAAATTGGTAACAATCCGCTTTATTCTGACTTTGTTTTTGTTGGCATCCGTCGTATATGCCGGATATGCAATGTATTACAAAATCAATTACTGGGGGTTTTCGCTATTCCCTAAAACCAAAACAAATGTGTGGACCGTGGAAGCTGATGTATCTTTTGAAGCGGACGGGAACCCGATAAAAATTTCTTTAGCCACGCCTAAATCCAGCAATGAGTACAAAGTGCTGGACCAGGATATTGTTGCTCCGGGTTATGCTTCGAAAATCGAAAACGGACGTTTGATTCTGGAAGCGGACGGTAAAGAGGGAATCCAAAACGTATATTATCGTATTTTGTTATTTGATAATGAAGCTGCTAAGGGTAAAGTAACGGCCCCTACTCCACCGGCTCCGGAGGCTCCGGTCTGGGAAGAAAAGCAAAAGGCCGTTGCTGATGAAATTATAGCTTTAGCTAAAACTCAACCGGGGGATTTGCCGCAGCAGATTATCAGAATCTTTAATCAGACTCCTCCCGAGCCGACCGTTACTGCTTTTATGCCACTAAAGAAAACTCCTAAAGATGTGGCGGAAATCATATCTTCCTTATTGGCATATAAAAAGATTCCGTCTCGATTGGCCAGAGGTATCAAGCTGGTTGAAGACAAGCAATCTTTTGCTCCGGATTTGATGTTGGAGGCTTATGTTGATGGAAGGTGGAAACTCTATAACCTTTCGACAGGGCAAATCGGTCTGCCTAAGGATTTTGTGATTATCCAACGAGGCGGGACTTCTTTATTGGATATTGAAGGAGGAACCGACTCCGTTGTGAAGTTCTCGGTCTTGAAATCGGTCACATCTTCTTTCAGTTTGGCCGGAAAACGCGCTAAGCTCGCCAATGACAAAGATGCCTTTGATTATTCCATCTATAACCTACCGGTAAATCAGCAGAACAATTTGAAGTGGTTGATGATTTTTCCGCTGGCGATTTTAGTCATTGCTGTTATCAGAAACTTTGTCGGGCTGTCAACCATGGGGACTTTTACGCCGATGTTATTAGCTATGGCTTTGGTGAAAACCGGTCTTATTCCCGGAATTGTTTGCTTTGCCATTATCATGGTGGTCGGGTTGCTCATCAGAGCTTTGTTTACACGACTCAACCTGTTGTTGGTGCCGAGAATCTCCGCCGTGGTAATCTGCGTAATTTTGATTATTCAACTTATGACTATCATCGGGTATCGTTTTGATTCATCAATTGCTTCATCGGCGACTTTCTTCCCGATTATCATTATGGCGTGGATTATTGAGCGCGCTTCCATAACTTGGGAAGAAGAAGGGGCGTTTAACTCCTGCCGTGAGATTATTTTCAGCTTGATTGCAGCTCTGGCGACTTATGCCGTGATTTGCAATGAGACCATTCGCTACATTATGTTTGCTTTCAACGAGCTGAATTTGGTGGTATTGTTCTTGGTGATGCTGTTGGGAACTTATACCGGTTATCGCCTTACCGAGCTCAAACGTTTCCGCCCATTGGTAAAATAAAGGAGCCGGAAGCATGTTTAAATGGTTGTCTAAGTACTTTGCTTCTCCTAAGGCCTTGCGTGAAGCCGGTATTATGGGGATGAACAATCGAAACTTCAAAATCATCTCAAAGCATAATCGGCGTTGCCTCTACCCTTTGGTGGATGACAAAGTTCAAACCAAAAAACTGGCTCAACAGTTTGGCATTACCACACCACGGCTTATCGGAACCATTGAATATCAGCACGAAGTCGGAAAGCTCTTAGATTTGGTTAAGGACTGGCCTGCCTTTGTGATTAAGCCATCTCACGGAAGCGGCGGTAAAGGGGTGCTGGTGATTGCGGCTCATGATGGGCATGTGTTTGTTACACCGTCAGGAAAGCAGCTGTTATACAAAGACCTTTATCAGCATATCTCCAACACACTAAGCGGGCTTTATAGTCTGGGCGGGCAGTATGATACGGCCGTGATTGAGGAAATGGTAAACTTCAGCCACATCTTTGATGATTATAGCTATCAGGGGATTCCTGATGTGCGCTTGATTGTATATAAAGGTTATCCGGTTATGGCTATGACTCGTTTGGCAACGGCTGCTTCCGGCGGAAGAGCTAATCTGCATCAAGGGGCGGTCGGCGTCGGTTTGGATATCAAAACCGGAAAGACGCTTAAAGCCGTAATGCGCAACAAGCCTATCTCTCATCATCCGGACACCGGAGCTGATTTGTCAAAGATTGAAGTGCCCTTTTGGCGCGAGCATCTGCTTATCGGAGCTAAGGCTTTTGAAATGACCGGACTTGGTTATTTGGGGGCGGATATTGTCCTTGATGCCAACAAAGGACCTATGATGCTGGAGCTAAATGCACGTCCGGGGTTGGCGGTGCAGATTGCTAACGGTTTGGGGCTATACAAAGCACTGAAAAGAGTTGATAAGTATTATCCTAAGAACCTCGCCCCTGAAGAGAGAGTGGATTTTGTGCTTAATGGGCGAAAAAAATAATCTGATATTAGTGCAATTTTAATCTGTGGACACTATATTATCTTTAGTTAAAGGTTTAATGATTGGGGGTAATATTATGAAAGCAGTTAAAAAATCTGCAACTCCGGCTAAGGAAAGAACTCCGAAGTTGGCAAAGTCTGAAACCAAATCTTTAGGTAAAAGTGAGACTAAAGGCCTTAAAGCCGCTGACACCAAAAAGCTGGGGATTAGCGCGACTCGGGCTAAGAAAATCAAACATTCTTATAAGGTTAAAGACAAAGAAAACGCTATTTTGCTGAAATTAAAAGACGGCGATGTTGTGATTGAGATGTTTCCTGACGATGCTCCCAACCATGTAGCGCGTATAAAGGAATTGGTTCGTGCCGGATTTTATAACGGATTAAAATTCCATCGTGTGATTGACGGATTTATGGCGCAGACCGGATGCCCTTACGGCACCGGAACCGGAGGCTCCGGCAAAAAGCTTAAAGCCGAGTTTAACAAGCGTCCGCACAAACGCGGCACGGTATCTATGGCACGCTCCATGATGCCGGATTCTGCCGATAGTCAATTTTTTATTTGTTTTGGCGACTGCGACTGGCTCAACGGACAATACACCGTGTGGGGTGAAGTGACTTCCGGTATGGAATATGTTGACAACATCAAAAAAGGCGACGGCCCCAACGGCGCGGTGTCTGCTCCTGATGAAATAATCAGTATGCAAATTATCGCTGATATCTAATAAGTTAATTTATAGTCATTATATATAAAAGGCTCTGTAAATACAGAGCCTTTTGGTTATTGTTTCAAGCATATTTTACTCAATGCAGCAATCTACGGCTTTGCGGACAAAGGCCTTCATTTTGGCCATGGCTCCTTGCGGGGCTTCCGTCTTGGCGGCGCTTTGCGGCGCGGCTTCCGATGCTGAAATCTTGGTGCTCAACTTTTTGATGTCGTCCATCTTGTCTTCTACCCATTTGACGTCATCGACATTTATCATGTTCATATTCAAGCCCCAGAACAAGCAATAAAGCTCATAAGCCTGATTAAACAGGTTATAGGCCTCTTCCTTATGGCCAAGCGACTGCTGCTTGGTGCCTACTTCTATCAACCTCATGGACGAGGCAAGCAAGTGCTTGGATATGCACCAGACTTCCCCCTCATAAGCGGGGATTACTTTTTGCATTAGGGTTTTGCGGAGTTCGCGGATGTTCTCAACCAAATCATAAAAAGATGTTTTGCCTGTCTTAGCGCCGGAAAAGACCAGATGTTCTTCAATGCTTATCAAGTTCATTAACGCGATGGTCAAGTCTTGATCCGAGGACAGGTCTTTGGGGTTGACTTTTTTGGTGGCGTCTATCTTTTCTACAAACTCTTTAACGTTTTCTATCTTTTTCATATCTATATGCTCCGTATATCAAAACTAAAATCCGGTTAAAAGGTCATCTGCCATGCCGGATATCGGGTAATAATAAAAATACAAGCTAACCAAGCCCAGCGATACTACCGGTACGACAACCTTTTCAAACGGGAAATGAGCGTGTCCGCCGTTTTGGACTTTCATCCACTGGTAGAACATTGAAGAATATATCAAAACCAAGGCTCCCAGAATCGTGCTGAACAAGAGTGGGTCCATATAAAAAATATAACCCAAGACTCGCGGTGAATATACAAAATCACCCATGTACATAAAGCCTATGGAGCCTACGCTAACGGCCATAAGCAAGAAATCACGCCCCCAGAATTGCCAGCCTTTTTTATCAAACCAAAGTATCAACCAATAGCCGAGCAAGGCCAAAAATCCTCCGGCCCATACGCCGACAACGGCATCATCAACCCCTAAGCTGCGGGCAATTTCAAGCGAGGCGCCAACCGCTACCGTACATACCGCGCACGCTGGATTGGCATAGGCCGGAGTGATTGACAACAGCAGGGCTAAACCAAGGATTATGCTTAAAGTCATTTTTTAGGTCTCCATATAGTTTATTTTATCTACTGGGTTATTATTGTATGCCAGTTGCAAAAAATCAACTTAATTCTCTGACTTATTATTAATACTTTGTTCGGTCGGGAACTCAGCATCTTTATTCTCTCGCATTTCTCGCAAGTAACGTTTGGTCATTTTAATGGCGTTTTCAAAAGTTGAGGCTGTAGAGATGTTATGTCCGCTTATGCCCTCTCTTAAAAATGCCTCATGCAAGACTCGGCGCGGTTGTTTTTTGACATTAGAGAAGATAATTTTGGTATCTTCGTGCTGAAGTTTCTTCAGAAACTCAACAATAATATGCGCACCGGTAGCATCGACAACCGGAACATAGCCCATACGCAGTATTAATACCTTCGGGGCTGCCGGCAAGGTTTTAAGATAATTGGAAACCTGCGACGCCGCACCAAAGAACAGAGGGCCTGACAAACGCAATGACATGACGCCGTCACGAGTCAAAATATTACTCAAATCACGGCCGCCGCCCTGCTCCGTCAAAACAGTCTCATCGGTGGCTATCTCCATTTCGCGGCTCATTCTATGCATGAAAATTATGCTTGATAAGATAAAGCCAACGCTGATAGCAGTATTCAAATCAGCAACTAATGTCAGCAGCAAGGTGACTATCAAGGTAAAGCGGTCGCCTTTCGGGCCTTGGATTATCTTTATCATCTTATCTAAGCCGAGCATGTTCCAGCCGACTATAGTCAAAACCGCCGATAAGCAGGCAAGTGGAATATACTGAGCTACCGGTGACAAAATCAGCATAAACAAAAAGATAAATACGGCATTCATTAAACCCGAAACCGGCGAATAAGCTCCTGACTTGAAGTTGGTGGCGGTTCGCGCAATCGCACTCGTGGCCGGTATGCCTGCAAAAAGGCTACAAATCAAGTTGGCGGCGCCTTCACCGATCAGCTCGGCGTTCGGGTTGTGGTTATCACCGCTCATGCCGTCGGCTACCGTGGCACACAAGAGCGACTCTATCGCCGCCAAAAAGGCTATTGTCAAACCGCTCGGCAGCACTTTTACAAACAAATCAAAGCTGAACTCAGGCAATTGCGGGGCCGGCAAAAAGTGCGGTATGCCGCCAAAACGGTTGCCTATCGTATCAACCTCAACGCCAAATATTTTAAGAATAAATACCAAGACAATCGAAGCCAGAACGCTTATCAAATATGCCGGCATTTTGGGACGGCGATGCTGGAGATACAAAATTATGCCAAATGAAACCAACGCAATCAGCGTTGAGGCGACACTCAATTTATCAAGGTTATGCAGATAGGCATTCCAACGCGGAAAGACCTCTACCGGAACATTATCAATCTGCAAGCCCAATAAATCTTTAAACTGGGTGGTTATAAGCAATAATCCGATACCTCCGGTGAAGCCCAAAACAACCGGATACGGAATATATTTGATATAAGTGCCTAATTTCAGCAAACCGGCAATTATCAGAGCGCTGCCGGTTATCAGCATGCTCATGAGCAAGCCTTGATAACCATAATTTTGCAAAACCGTAAAAATTAAAACCGCAAAGGCTCCGGTCGGGCCGCCAATCTGATACCGGCCGCCGGCAAACAGGGCTATAAAGAATCCGGCGACAATTGCCGTATACAACCCTTGTGCAGGGGTTACTCCGGAGGCTATGGCCAAAGCCATTGACAGAGGAATCGATATTACCGCCACAGTCAAGCCGGCCGATGTGTCCTGCTTAAAACGTGAAAAGCTGTATCCTTGGCGCTTGATGATTTCCCAAAGTTTGGGGGCAAAGTTTTTCTCATAAAAATCTAAGCCTTTTTTGACGATATTTACCATTTCTAATCCCTCTTGAAATAAATTCTTTTATTTTACGAGGTGAAAGTAATACTCTTTTTTTATCGTCTGTCAAGCCTAAGTCACAGCTTTTTTATACCTATGCTGAACTTGTGGTTTTTTACCATTTTTCCCAGTGTATACGCTCCGGATTATATCGCTCCGGCTGTTTGGAATCATCTGCAGGATAGCCCAATACAACTATTGAAAAAGGTTTTACATTGTCAGGAAGCTTAAAGTATTCCTTAACAGCTGAAATCGGGCCGGTCATCGGGGATATGCCGCACCAGCAAGCTCCTAACCCCAAGGCATGAGCTGCCAACAAAATATTCTCCGTAGCGGCTGAACAATCTATGTCTATATAGCTCCAATGTTCCTTTTCGCGGCTATATGACAAATCCTCCCTACCGCAGACGATAATAACCGCGGCCGCATTTTCCGCAAAAAGTGCAGAGCGCTGCATAACTCTAAAATGTTTAAGCGCCTCTTTGTCCTCAACTACCAAAAATTCCCATGGTTGGGTATTATGTGCCGAAGGGGCATACTGCCCGGCTTTGATGATTTGTTCCAGCACATCTTTGCTTATCGCTTTATCTTGATATTTGCGGACAGAGCGTCGGCTCAACAAACCTTCCATTAATTCCATTACCATATCTCCTTTTGTTTAATTTACGCTGCGTTGGAGCTCATCTATGCGCGGCAAAACCGAGTTCTCTATAATAAACTCTATAGCTTTTTCAACCATTCTATCCGTATGGTGCACCGCTTCCAAGACAACGCTTATGTCTTCAACCGTTTCTGACTTCTTTTGTAATTTGAGGTAGACCTCTCCCAAATCACCTATCGAATCTATAATCTCAGCTATATATGCCGGAAGTTTTAAATTTTCTTTACCGCCCCAGAAGCCTTCTACATAACCATACTCAACTGCTTCATAGCGTTGTTGCAATTTTAATGACAAATCTGCGGCCGTCTCCGCCTCTATTGCGTCAAAACGGAAGTGGTTGAGCTTGATGTCATTAAAAATATTATCCCACAAACCCATAAAAAATTTGAAAAACAGCTCCGCCTCTTGTTTGGTTTGCAAACGGGGCGCTTCTCCCTCTGGCCAGAAAGACGATATAACATCACTCGGCCTCAAGCTCAAATTCGGGCTGCATATCGCACCCAAAAACCTCATTTTAATTACATTCAACGGTGTCGGGCAACGGTAATGCTCAAGCATCTTTACAAAATGCTCGTCTCCGATATATGCTTCTTTCTCTGCTTTTTGACTTTTCATTTTAACTTTCTTCATATATAAAGGTTATGTATGTTTAATTTAATGGAGTTTTTTAATTTGGCAAGAAATAATTTGTTAATCTTGATTTTGCTCGCTTTGGGCATCAATGCTTGTTCAATCCTGCCGCCGTTTGTGGACCGACGACGAAATGCCGGTGCGCCAAAAAACGAGCTCTATGTCGGCGAATCCACTCCGGAAAAACCTTCGATTTGTTATAATATATTGACGACTGATTATAAAACGGTTAAAACTATGGCCGATGAAGAGTGTAAAAAATATAAAACCGGAGATTATGCCGTACCTGTCAGCCAAGAGGCTTTCAGTTGCCGCGTGCTTATTCCCGCCAGAATTAATTTTAAATGTGTTAAAAACTAAGGTAGAAAAGTATGACTTTGTCTCTTGAAAAGATTATTAATCAAAAAATTGCCCTATGCTTTCAAAATTTGGGCTTTGATACAAAACTGGCTTTTGTTAAGCCTTCTGACCGCCCTGATTTAAGCGACTTTCAATGCAACGGGGCGTTGGCTTTGGCTAAGTCTCAGCACAAAAATCCACGCGAAATTGCTACCAATATTGCCGGTGAACTCTCTAAAGACCCTGATTTTACTAAAGTATCTGTCGATGGGCCGGGGTTTATTAACCTGTCTTTGAGTGACGAATTTATTTCTCGCGTGTTGTGCGCTATGGCCGGTGACCCTCGCCTCGGATGCGAGAAAGTGGATCAACCTAAGAAAATTATTCTCGATTCCGGCGGGCCTAATGTTGCTAAGGCTTTGCATGTGGGGCATCTGCGCTCGGCCGTTATCGGCGAATCTATCCGCAGAATCGAAAAATTTGTCGGTAATGATATTATTTCTGATGTACATTTCGGCGACTACGGAACCCCTATGGGTATGATTCTCAGCGAAATCATGCTTCAAGACGGCAATCTGTCCAAAACCAATACTTATAATATTGAGCAAATATCCGACTTCTATAAACGTGCAAATGCCAGATGCAAAGAAAATGATGCCGAAAAAGAAAAAGCAAGCCAGATTACCGCAGAACTCCAAAACGGCAATCAGGAATATTATAAAGCTTGGCAGCATTTGCGAAAAGTATCCGTTGATGCCGTAAAAAAGAACTATGACATCTTAGGCGCCCATTTTGATTTGTGGCTCGGTGAAAGCGACGCTCACAACGCTAGTCTGGAAGTAATTAAAATTGCCAAAGACAAACACATCTCTGAAATTGATGATGGCGCTACCATTATCCGTCTGGAAGAGTCAAACAAGCCTAAACCTCCGGTCATATTGTTAAAAAGCAACGGCGGAATCGGTTATCAGGTAACTGATATTGCCACTATTAAAATGCGCGTAGATGACCTTAAAGCCGAAGAAATTATCTATGTTGTAGACAAGCGTCAATCTTTGCATTTTGAGCAAGTGTTTGAAGCTGCAGAGAAACTCGGTTTGGCTCCGAACACAAAGCTTATTCACATTGGATTTGGAACCGTAAACGGTGCTGACGGAAAGCCTTTCAAAACTCGTGACGGGGGCGTCATGAAGCTTGAAGACTTGATTGAGATGTCTAAGGACAAAGTCAGAGAATCTATGCCCGAAGCCAAAGATTTGGAAGGTTTTGCTTCTATTGATGAGGCTCAGAAATATATTGACACTATGGTTGAAGATATTGCTGTGGCCGCGATTAAATTCCAAGATCTAAAAAACAATATCGCCTCCGGATATGTTTTTGAAATTGATGATTTTGCTAAGTTTGAAGGCAAAACCGGACCTTATATTCAGTATGCCGTAGCACGTATAAACTCAATCATGCGCAAAGCTCAGGCTGCCGGAATTAAGGCTGGAGACATCATCATTACCAACCGCGAAGAGCGCGAGCTGGCGCTTAAAATTGCGCAGATTAATCAGATTATTATGCGTACTCATGAAGAAAAAGAGCCAAGCATTATCTCTGATTATGCATATACTTTGGCGCAGGCTTTCAGCTCTTTTTATAACGCGTCTCCGATTATGAGCGCTGAAAAGCCGGAGTTGGCCGCCTCAAGGCTGCGTTTGGCTGTATTAACGCGCGATGCATTAAAGCTGCTTTTAGACTTGCTCGGGATTAAAGCTCCGGAAGTAATGTTGAAAAAATAGCTAAAAAGAGCACCAAACGGCGCGTCTATACTTTATGACGTGCCGTTTTTTTATTGATTACCGGTATATACTTGGCTGCCGGCGGGAACCGGAAGGCCGATACCTTTTTCAAGATTCTCCTTATGAGTAAAGCCCATATCGCCGTTATCAAGCATAACCCTTAACCAAACGCTATCCGGACTAATGCCGGTTACGCGGACTGTTGTACCCTCAGGCAAAGTGGTGAGTTCATCAAATTTATCTGAGGGGCCGTACATGACTTTGGCGGTATAAGCCTCTTTTACATGATAGAGCATATCCGTGCTATTAGAATCAGTTCTGATTTCTATAATCTTAGCAACGACAACGTCATCTACTCCGCTGCCGCCTTTCCAATGTTTGACCTCTTGATAATATGCTATATCATTGTTTTTATTAAACAACTGGTAGTGTTCACTAAACGCCGATAAAAGGTAAAATATTAAACCTAAACCTGCAATAAATGGTATAACCAGCTGAATGAGCTTCAAATTGCGATAATTCCAGCGCTTGCTCGGCACTGCTGCACCTTGCGGCAAGCCTTTGATAAACTTGTCTAAGAGCTCCTTTTGCCAAGGAGAGGCATAATCCCAAGCCTGAGCGGCGCAGGCGTAGGCTGTCTGGTACTTATGCTCCTGCTCATAAGCCAGAGCATTGTGGATTAAGGTTGCTTTAATATCTTCTTGATTCTTATTAATATTTTTATAATTATCAATCAAAACTCGCGGGGTTTTGAAAAAGCTTTTTAAAGACCACCAGCCCAGCAGCCAATTGTGCAAAGAGATTTTTAAAACTGATTTCAGCGCTTCGGAATAATTGCAAATAATGCTTTTATCTTCCTGTTTATACTTGATAATCTGTCCGGTAATTTGCTGTTGAGAAAGGATGCGGACGGAGGCATCTTCTTCACCTTTTTGGTTAGTATATATCTTTAAGGCAAAGATATCAGGGAAATTTTCGCTATGATGCGACAGGCAGGCCAAATCATAAGTAAGGCGTTTTTTGTCATCACTCAAAACATCATAAGCGACGGAGATTTTCTGAAATATTTCCATCGCGTTGGGTGACTTATTGTGGTCAGGGTGCCATTCTTTTGCTTTATTTCTGTATCTTAGCTTTATATCCTCAGCACTTGCATTAACATCTGCTTCCAATATACTGTAATATCCTAAAGAATCTCTTGAATATGCGGATTTCATACCAGAATCCCTCCCTTGACGTCTGAACCGGTATCGGCTTCTTTCCACGGTGAAATAAACCTTTCTTTACGGTTGATTTGGATAACTCCGGCGTAGTCTTGCTCTTGCAATGTATGATGGAAAAGCTGCATAAGTTGTGAGCATAAGTCATCCGGAAGGTATTTTTCAGTACGGATAATCAAGTCAAAACGGCGCTTGTCCTCAAAAGCTATGCCGTCAAGCTGGAACTTGCCCAGACGGCTGAACGAGCTTTCGATTAAAAAGCGGAGCCCGCCTTGCTGTTTATTGACCTCGGGGTCAGTACTATCTTCTTCCTCTTGTTCTCGCCTTTTAACCGCTAAGCGGATGTTGGCAATGCCGGCTTCGTTCAATATCGGGACTTCAATTATTCTCCAAGCGCCGGCCTCCCTACTGCTTTGGGTTAAAACCGTATTCAGTCTTTCAAGGGTTTCAAGCCCGTCTGCCGTGGTAGTCTTGAGCTCTGAAACCAACCCCTTACCCAGCCAATCACTTAAATCTTGATGGCGAGAGGCTTTTACAAAGCTTACCAAATTAGCGATAAAGCGCTCATTTGACGGATTTGGCAGCCTGTTTTGCAAGATTTCTGCCCCTTTAGGCGAATTATCTGATAGCCATTTAAGCAAAGTTTCAACGCTATCTTGACTTATGTTTTTAGCTGTCATTCTATCCGGATTAACCGTTGGCTGCGGGGAAAGGAGTTCGTCCGGAATATCGGCCAAATCTTGCCAGAGTTTGACATTGAACAGCTCTTGGAGGCTGTCTGTCGGTTTGAGGCGAAGCTCTTTAAAAACCGCATTAAACTGCAAATTATCCGCTACTTTTACGGCTTGCTCAGGGTAAAAATTGCCTAAAGGGCTCTCTAAGACACTGCTTTGCGGATAAGATATGCTGCGCAAGGGAACGGATAGCTCCGGCAACGAAGAAAACACCTTCATCAAGGCTTGAGCTTGTTCCTTTGGGGCTTGAGTCGAGCTTAAAACTGTCTGGATATTCTTTACAAACTGTGCCAGAGCATCCGAATTTGGTGAAATATTACTCCCTACTGCGGTTGTGGAAGTGGAATTGAGTGCCGGCTGGTTGAATACCAGCTCAGCATCCGGAAGCTCTGATATAACTGCGCTGAGGCTTTGGGGGCTAAGATTGAGTTGCTTGCCGATATACTCAACAACTTGCTTGATGTCCAGCGGGGTGATTGTTGCCGGAAAGCTGCCATTACTATTGATTTGCAGAGGGGCTGCATTGGTTGTGGATACTGGCGCTGTCTGGGGGCGAAGATTATCGGTATTAATATTATTTACTACCCTAAAAGCCACTTTACCTTCAGTTACAGAGGTGATTTTGACCTCAACGCCTTGCAGCGAAGTATTATCTATATTCTTTAACGGGGCATCAAGCTTAATATTAAGCGGAATATCGACGTTTTGACCATTAATACTGACCCGTACCGTGGCTGTCGAGGTGGCGGTATCTATGGCTTCTATAAATTGTAGAGTCAAAACATCGTTGACTTGCAAAACACTGTTGGTCAAGGATGATATGTTTTCTATACTTCCGGTTAAGGGTTTACTGCCTTGAATTTGGCTTATATCACCGATATTTATGGCGGGGAGCGGATTATTCATCTTTCAATATCCTTCGAGCTATTGATATAACATCTTCAGAGGCTTCTGAAGTCGGATAACGGCTAATTAACGGGGATTGGTTGCGAATGGCGTCGCGAATCCGAGTGTCGCGACGGATTACTCCTAAAAGCGGAGGCATTAGTCCTAAAAAATTGCGGCAGGCTTTCATTAAAGTGTCATAGGTACGATACCCCTCTTCTTTAGAATTAGCCTGATTGACTACAATACTTATTTTACGCTCAGATGGATATTCTTGCGTTATGGTTTTGATAAAAGCATATGCCTCGGTTAATGAATGAGCTTCTTCAGTACACAAAACAACAATATGTCCGGACATGCCTGATAATATCTTTACTCCATTTTCAATACCGGACCCCATATCTAATATAATTTTATCATAATTAGATGACAGTATTTTAAGGTCTTCACCTAAAATCTGCAAGCGCCCTATGGGAATACTTAATAAGCCTGATGATCCTGAACGGCCGGCTATAACATCAAAATGACCTTTATCGCTATGTCTGACTATTTGATTCAAGGTCTTGTGCCCGTGGATAACACTTGCTAAATCAGCCTCGATCATAAGCCCCAACTGTGCATCTATATTGGATGGACCCAAATCGCCGTCAAAAAAGAGTGTTTTTTGCTTGAGGCCGCTCAATGCTTGCGCCAGAGTGATGGAAAGCCATGTTTTGCCTATGCCTTCTTTACCTGAAGTAATCGCTATAATTTTGTTTTCAGGGTGATTGGCTTGCACTGCAAAATGATTAGCGTTATTTGGGTTTTCCATAATTATCTCCTTTTATCATTATAGGGAGAAATTATTAAACGGGATAATGTTGACGAATTAATCTTACCTATGCCTTCAGCTATGGATATGCCGGTGCCGCCAGCGCCAAGCTTAAAACCTACACTGCCGGCTATTGAAAAAATGCTACCCATGCGGCGGCTCAAATCCATACGCGTCGGGAAAAGGCAATTAGCACCCAAATTGGCAAAAATATCTGCGATTTCAACAGCATCGGCCGCGTTTTTGCCGGCATCAAGAGTCATTATCATTTGGGCACTGACAACTTCGGCATAAGTTTGCAGCAACTCAATATCTTTTTTTACAAAAGGGTTAATCCCCGGAGTGTCTATTAAAACAAAATCATAGCTGGTCCTGAGCTCTTGCAATTTGCTATAAAGAGAGCGCGCGTTTTCAACGACATAAAACGGGGTCTTCAGAATATCAGCAAAAGCTTTGAGCTGGATATTGGCTCCGGCGCGACGATTGTCGGTACTGATAATACAGGATTGTTTGTTTTTTAACTTGCTTTGGGTGGCTACCTTGGCTATGCAAGCTGATTTGCCGCTGCCGCATATGCCCATAAAAAGCTTAAACGGCGTAGATGCTTCCAGAATATCATAATAACGGAATAACTTATCAAAGACTTTTATCAAGATTTTATCGGCTTCTTCAAACTGATTTTTTGCGGCCTCTTTTTGAACCTCAGTGAGAATCTTATTGCTAACAAACGGTAAAATACCATGATATTCCAGACCTTTGCGGATAAGCTCTATATCCAAAGGTTTTGACTGAGGACGAATCTGCTCGGTTTGCGCTTTGGGCTTGGTTGCGGGCAAAACGGAAACACCATCGTCAATACCGGCTGTAATTTTGATATTACCTCCGGGTTGCCTTTCGGTTGATAAAATAACTGCATCGGCGCCTAACGTCTCTTTAACCAAGAGGAGCGCTGCTGAAATGTTGGGGGCGATAAAACTTTGTTGCTGCATGCGTTATACCACCTCAATCTAAATTTGGCCGACAGTCTTGATTTTGGCTTTCGGGTAAATCTCATTTTGTGACATAACGACCGTCATAGGACGAAAACGCTCAATAATCGACCTTACAAACGGACGGATTCCGGGACTGGTCAGCAAAACTGCCGTCTCTCCTTTGATTGCCAAATCCTCAAGGGTGGTTCTGACTTTGGATATAAAAGCCTGCAATGCGGATGGTGCCATGGCCAGTTGCTTGTCATCACCTTCTCCGACCAGAGCTTCGGCAAAAGCTTGCTCCCACTCAGGCGATAAGGTGACTAACGGAATTATGCCCATCTCGTTAGTATTGGCATTGGAAATCTGCCGCGCTAAACGGGTACGGACATGCTCGGTTATCATCATCAGGCTGCGGGTCGATGCAACAGCCTCGGAAATGCCTTCCAAAATGGTGGGCAAATCGCGGATGGAGATACGCTCTTGAAGCAGATTTTGCAGAACTCTTTGGATGGCGCCAATCGTAACCTTGCTCGGGACAAGCTCTTTGACCAATTTTTGTTGGTCTTTATCAAGTTCATCAAGGAGTTTCTGCGTCTCAGAGTAAGACAAAAGCTCCGGCATGTTCTCCTTAACCAGCTCGGTAATATGTGTCGTTACTACAGTGGCCGGATCAACAACGGTATAGCCGCGGAACATGGCTTCTTCCCTGTAGGAGGGGTCTATCCACATTGCTTTAAGGCCAAAGGTCGGCTCAAAAGTATTTTCTCCGGGGAGGTTGATGTTTTCACCGCGGGGATCCATTACCAAAAGCTGGGTTGGGCGCAACTCTCCTCGGCCGGATTTGACCTCTTTGATATAAATATTATATTCATTAGGCTCAAGCTGCATGTTGTCTTGTATGCGAATCGAAGGCATAACAAACCCCAACTCAATGGCCAGAGAGCGCCTTAAAGCTTTGATTTGGTCAGTAAGCTTGCGGTTGTTTTCTTCATTGATTAAAGGCAGCAAGCCATAGCCGATTTCAAGGCGTATCAGATCTATCTTAAGGGCATTAGATATTGGCTCATCCGCAGCTTTGGTAAGCTTGCCTTGCTTTTGTTCCTGAGCCTTCATCTCGGCCATCTTGGCCTGCGCCTCAAGATGTTGCTTGTTCATATAATATGCCGTAGCTCCGGTCAATGCTGCCAACAGCAAAAACGGAATCGCCGGAGTGCCGGGGAGCATGCCTAGGCAGACCGCCAAAAATGAGCTCATACCCAGAGCCTTCGGATAGTTAGAAACTTGGGCAAACAATACCTTGTCCGTAGCATCGGTCATACCGGCTTTGGATACCAAGATACCGGCGGCTACGGATATAATCAACGCCGGAACTTGGGATACCAAACCATCACCTACTGTTAAGCGGGTATAGGTTTCGGCTGCGGCGCTAAAGCTCATGTCATTTTGAACCATACCGATAATAATACCGGCTATAATATTAATAAACGTAATCAGCAAACCGGCTATGGCATCTCCGCGGACGAACTTGGAGGCACCATCCATGGCTCCGTAAAAAGCGCTCTCTTTGGATAAATCCTCTCGGCGCGCCCTTGCCTCGTCCTCATTAATCAAGCCCGAAGACAAATCTGCGTCTATTGCCATTTGCTTTCCGGGCATTGCATCCAAGGCAAAGCGGGCGGCTACTTCGGCAATTCGGCCGGAACCCTTGGTAATAACCACAAAATTTACGATGACCAAAATCGCAAATACAATAACACCAATCACAAAGTTGTTGCCCATAATAAAGCCGCCAAAAGCTTTAATAACCTCACCGGCGGCATCGGGGCCTTTATAGCCATCGGCCAAAATCAAACGCGTTGAAGCCAAGTTTAGTGATAAGCGGTACATCGTGGTTATTAACAATACCAACGGAAATGCATTAAACTCATTGGGCTTTTCTATGAAAATAGCAGTCATCAAAACTAGGCAGGCTATGGTGATAGATAAAGCCAAAGCTATATCCAACAGCCATGCCGGTAAGGGCATTATCAAAATAACCAGCATTAAGATAATCGACAGCGCAAAGAAAATATCGCCGCGTCGGGTCGATGAAACTATCAAATCCTTAAAAGATTTGCCGCCGAAAAGTCTGGCGTTATTTTGCGGTTGTTTGGCCATTATTTTCTATTTCCCTTATTTGCCGGCCGGAAGGTCATAACCTTCACTCTCATATTGTTTGAGTTTATTCCTTAAAGTGCGAATCGATATACCCAAAATGTTGGCTGCCGTACTGCGGTTGCCAAAAGTGTGTTTTAAGGTATCGATTATCAAGTCTCTTTCCATGTTGGCAACTGTACGGCCAATAAATTCTCCGCCGCTCATCTCCTCGCCTATCTCCGGTTTATTAATAACCGAATCGGGATCATTTAAAATAATTGCGTCTGCGTCAATCTCTTCGCCGCTGCTGATTAAAACTGCACGGTGGATAGTGTTTTCAAGCTCGCGGACATTGCCCGGCCAACGATAATTTTCAAGCTTAGCGATAGCTTCTTGCGAAAGTGGTTTTAACGCTATGTCATTGAGTTCAGAGTATTTTTTTGCAAAGTGTTCGGCCAAAACCTTGATATCGGCCGGACGCTCTCTCAACGGTGGAATGTTGATATTTATGACATTCAAGCGGTAGTATAAATCCTGACGGAAGGTTCCGTTTTTGACGGCCTCGGCCAAATTGCGGTTAGAGGTCGCAATAATACGGGTATTGACTTTTATCGGGGCTTTGCCGCCGATGCGGTCAATCTCTTTTTCTTGTATAGCGCGGAGCAATTTGGACTGGATTTTGATATCCATCTCGGAGATTTCATCAAGCAACAATGTTCCGTCGGAAGCTTCTTCAAACTTGCCGATACGGCGCGCTACGGCTCCGGTAAAGGCGCCTTTTTCATAGCCGAAAAGCTCTGATTCCAAAAGGGTTTCCGGAATGGCGGCGCAGTTGACGGCTACAAACTTTTTATTGGCGCGCTTGGAATTATCATGAATAAAGCGAGAAAAAATCTCTTTACCGGTTCCGGACTCTCCGGTCAGTAAGATATTTGCTTCGGAGGGAGCTACTTGTTTGGCCATTTTTAGGACGGCTTCGGTCTTTTTGTCACCATAGATAAGAGCATGATTTTCTCTGGTGGCTGCAGCCAAAACCGCACCTATCAATTCAGCATCAGGCGGAAGAGGAATATATTCTTTTGCTCCGGCTTTAATGGCCTGAACTGCAAGTTTGGTGTCGGTTGAAACACCGCAAGCTACTACCGGAACGTTAATTCTTTCGTTTTCGAGGCTTTGGATAAATTTATAGATATCAAGTTTGACATCTATCATTACCAGTTCTATTGCCTTGCCGTCGCGCAGAATTTTTAATGCCGGCTCTATGTCATCGGCAAGCGAAACATGACCGCCTTGGGATAAGGCGATTTTACTGGCAGCGCCGATTTGACCTTCTAATGTGCCGATTATTAATAACTCCATGCTTTCAAAACCTCTTTTACTCTTATTTTATTATTTATTAGCTGATTTTACAACCTCGGTCATGGTGATACCAAGTTTGTCATCAACGACAACAACCTCTCCTCTGGCGACGAGATTATTGTTTACATAAATATCTATTGCCTCTCCAACCTTTTTATCAAGCTCTATTATAGCGCCCTTGTTTAACTTCAAAAGCTGGCTTACCGTCATGTGGGTCTTGCCCAGAATCGCCGAGACTTTAACCGGTATTTCATAAACAGGCTCTAAATCAGCTACCGAACTTGGGATATCAAAGTTATCCAAGTTGGCGTCTTTTTTCAAGACGGGGTCATCTGTTTCGACCTGTCCGTCATGCATTTCATCTAAATTTAAGTTTTCACTCATGCTCTACTGTCTCCGTTATTTGCTTGAATCTGCTTCTAATAATTCTTTTACTTCAGCTTGCAGCCCAGAACTGTTCCTTTCTACTCCGCCGTTTTCCCATTCTACTCTACAATCACTTTTACCTAAGCTATCATCTTTATGCAAGGTGATTTTGCCTTCAAAGTCATATTTGCGCGCTAAATTCGCCAAAATCTGCTGCGCTTGCGCAATTACGGCCGAATTGAAATAGAATGAGAGCTTGGATTCCTGACTAAAATTCTTAAAATTGTCTTCCAAAAACTTCTTAATCAACGGCTCGGCTTGCTCATTCTGAAGGGTGGGTACTAATTCTGTTACGATACTCAACGCCATTTTTCTAAACTCTTCTGTCATGGCTGAGCGCATTTCTTCTTGCTTAGAAATGAGTAGGCCCAAATTTTCTTCTATCTTTTGCAGCAACTGGCCGGAAGCTGCTTCTTCGGTTTGTTTGCCTTCTGAAAAGCCTTTTTGATAGGCTTGGCTTTCGGCTTCTTGGACTTTTTGAGCGACTTCTTCCTCATTAAAGGTTATGATTTCAGGCTCTTCCGGTTCGGGCTCTGTTTCTTCATAGAGTTCTGAATTGTTTTCAGCATCAGCTGTTAATACATCCGGAGTTGCGACTTCGGTATCTTCCTCTATATGGTCTTCTTCCGGCTCTGCTTGGGGCATGCTTTCCCATTCTTCGGGCTGAGCGTCAGCTACTTCTTCCGATGACTTGTTTTCTTCGTCATCAAGAACAAAATTATCAAACATAAATTTTGTATATCCGCCCATTTATATTTGCACCTTAGTAGACCATCTCATCACTGTCTTTGCCTTCACTGATGACGATTTCACCTGAATTTGACAGCTCTTTGGTCGTATTAACAATATACAACTGGGCTTCTTCTACATCGCGTAAGCGTACCGGACCCATGGCTTCCATATCTTCTTTAATAATTTTGCCAGCACGAGACGACATATTGTTAAAGAACAGCTCTTTAATAGTCTCTGAAGCGCCTTTCAACGCGATTGCAAGCTTGTCTTTATCTATATTACGAAGCAAAATTTGAATACCTTGAGAATCGACTCTGACCAAATCTTCAAATGTAAACATAAGTGATTTGACGCGCTCGGCTGACTCCGGATTGCGGTCTTCCAAAGCATCCATAAAGCGTGTCTCCGTGCCTCTGTCCAAGGAGTTGAAAATGTCGGCGATAAGCTCGTGCGAATCGCGGCGGGTAGATTTGGAAAGGTTGCTCATGAACTCTTTTCTTAAAGTTTGTTCCAAGCCGTCTAAGACTTCTTTTTGAACCGAATCCATTCGCAGCATTCTCATCACGATTTCCATGGCAAAATTTTCAGGCAGCAAGGCTATAACCTTTGCGGCGTGCTCCGGCTTAATCTTTGATAAAATTACCGCTATCGTTTGCGGGTATTCGTTCTTAAGGTAATTGGCCAAAACGTGCTCGTTGACATTGCCCAACTTATCCCACATCGTACGACCGGCAGGGCCTCTTATCTCTTCCATAATGGAGGCTACACGCTCTTTATCCAATGTCTTTGAAAGCAAGCGTTCGGTTGACTCATAGGTACCTATCAAAGTGCCAGCACTTGAAAGCTTGTCACTAAACTCGGCAAAAAGTTGTTCAACAACATTGGAATTAACCTTGCCTAAGTTTGCCATGATTACTGAAAGTTCTTTGATTTCTTCATCATCCATAAGGGCAAAAATCGCTGCTGATTTTTCTTCATCCAGTGACATCATTAATATTGCCGCTTTTTGCTGACCTGAAAGAAGATTATAATCGTCTATAACATTCTGCTTCATAACTCTTCTCCCTAACCATTGTTATCATTTTGGTAAAGCCAACTGCGGATAATATTGACCGCCATATCGGGGTTCTTTTCGACAATATCGTTGACGCGTTTCAACGACGATGCTTTTACTCGGCCGTCAACCTTGCTCATGTTAATCATGTCATCAACGCTGTCGCTTTCATCTCCTAAGAAATTAGACAAGAGGAGATTGTCTTCGTCTGCATTCTCTCCAAGCAAGCGGGTTTCTGAGCTGCGAGGTCCGGCTTCAAATGCGTTGTTGATTAACGGACGGATGACTAATACTATTACTAATATTGCAACAATAGCGACACCCAGACCTTCGGCTATACGAATCAGCTCTTCTTTCGTAAAGCCCATAATCAAAGGCTCCTCAGTTTTTTCTGCCTCGGGCTCTACTGAGGCGAAACGGATGTTTTCGACCTCTACCATATCACCACGTTCTGGATTATAGCCAACTGCTGATTTGACAAGCTCGGTCAGCTGACGCATTTCTTCTTCAGAGCGGCTCTTGTAGACTCTTTTGCCTTCGGCATCTCTTTCGTAAAAGCCGTCAACGACTACCGCTGCAGTCAAGCGCTTTATCGTACCGCTGTTTTTGACTTTGTTCCTTACGACTTTAGAGATTTCATAATTAACCGTCTCTTCTGACTTGGCATTTTGGGTTTGACTGCCGTTGCCTTGTAATACGCTGTCGCCGTTAGGAATATTTTGCGATACCGTAACCGGAGCATTCTGTTCTGTCGTGGTGGAATTGTCGCTCAAACTGGCTTGGGAGCGGACTACCTGACTGTCTGGGTCAAAAATCTCTTCATTCGTGACAACTTGATCAAAGTCCATCTCAACATTAACTTGGGCTCTGACCTTATTGGCGCCGATAGCTTTCTCAAGGAGCTTTTGCACATTGTCCGTCATCTGCTCTTCAAGCTGGAGGCGCATCTTTTCGTTACGATTGGCGGTTACAACTTCATTATTTTCGGTGGCGGTCAGCAAATTGCCAGAACTGTCAACAATTGCGACATCTTTGACATCAAGCTTGGGAACCGACGCTGCTATCAACTTTTGAATAGCCTGAACACTTTGCGGGCTAAGATTGCCGTTTATGGTTTTGATTACTACCGAAGCTGAAGGTGGCTCTTGCTCCTTTGAAAACATTTCTCTTTTCGGCATAACCAAGTGGACTCGGGCGCTTTTGATATTATCAACGCTACGAACCGAGCGTGCGAGCTCTCCTTCAAGGGCGCGGAGCAAGTTGACATTTTGCATAAAATTGGTGGAACCCAAGGCGTCACTGTTATCAAAAATTTCATAACCGACGTTAGAACCTTTGGAGGCCAGTGCCAACTCGGCGGTCTCTACTCGCATTTTATTAACAACGTCGGCGGGGACTAATATCTCAGTACCGTTTTTGGTAAGCTTATATTGGACATTGGAACTTTCAAGCTGCATGACGATTTGTTTGGCGTCTTCAAGCTCCAAATCAGTATACAAAACTGCGTATTCCTTGCTGCTGAACTGTGTGGCAAGATATACAAAAAAGCTTATCAGAAACAATATAACGCCGCCCAGCGATACTAGTCTGCCGGGTGACATGTTTTTTATGCTTTGAATAAAATTATTCACCGATTTCCCCAATCTATATAAAAATACTTTCCCCTTTTCCTCTTTATTAAAACACTTTTTTACATAAGTGAACGATTATTACAACAATATCCACACCACATTGCATGTGGCACCTAACCGCTAGGTAGCTTGATGAAAAAAATATGTCACAATAAAATTTTATTGTCCTTACTTAAAAATTATAATTGAACCTCACATAAATTTATAGTATAATATCCTTATGTAAAGATATATAAGGGAGCTTTGATTATGAAATTACAATATTTACTTATCGGAACTAGTCTGTCCTTAATCCCGAGTTTAACTTTTGCCCAATGCATTGCCACTCAAGATTGCGAAACTTTGGGCTATACCGAAACAAGCTGCTCGGGTGGCGGTGTAAGATGCCCTTTTGGCAACAAATGGGCTTGCTGTAAATCAGAATCGGAAATAAAAGACCAGCTTTGTACTGAACTAGGATTTACTCAAACCTGTACAGGAACAAATCAAACTGCCGGAAATGGTAAAACTTGTAATGGTAAATATGAGGCTTGCTATTGTGCTGATGGATATGAATGGAAAGATGATAGCTGTCAGCAACAAAAACAGAATGGGGCTGTTGGTGATTTGTATTATTGTGATGGAGTGGTTATGGCTGTCAAAGCTCCGGGAACTGACTTTTATGTTGCTATGCAAGATTTGGGGGAGATGACTTGGTATGACGCCAGTGACGGATGTGCCGCTTATAGTTTCTGTGGCAACTTAAAAGGTACTTTACCCACAAAAGAGCATTTACTTACTATGTATCAAAATAAATCTTCACTTAACAATCTTCTTTCTGCAAATGGCGGTACAAATTTAACAGAAGAATCTTATTGGTCATCTACATATATAAGTAATAATCACTACTACGTAAATATGTCTACCGGCAGCGTAGCATATCCTAGTTGGGGTGGTGGATATTTTAACTTCTATGTGCGACCGGTACTGACGTCTTATTAGGTTTATCTAAAAAAAAATAAGGCTCCGTTCGGAGCCTTATTTTTTTTACTTCAGTGCTATCAATTCCTTAACTCGTTCCTTGAAGCGTTCCAATACGTCTGATTTCGGGGTATATTTTTCATCAAACGGGGTGACCGTTTGCCAGCCCAGACCTTCAAAGACTTCTTGAATCTGATTTACTACGCCCGCTCTCCATCCATAAGAGCCAAAGGCTAAGCCTTTTTTACCTTTGGGAGCAAGGCCTTTCATATAAGTCACAAAGCCTGCTACCCGCGGGAATAACTGGTTGTTCAGGGTCGGATTGCCAATCAAGACATATTCGGCATCAGGGAAATGAGCAATAATCTCTGATACATCCTTATATCTCAAGCAGCATTTGCGAACCGGAATCCCTGCATCTTGGAAAACACCCATCGCCGTTTCTGCCAACTTCTCGGTGGCGCCCCACATCGTATCATAAACAATAATGGCCTCGCCTTTGTGTTGCCCTGATGCCCAACGAGCATACAACCCCAGAATAAGGTTGACTTCTTCTTTGCCGGACCAAATCAAACCATGTGACGGAGCTATCATCTCAATATCAAGGCCTAAATCTCCGGCAGTTTGCAAAGCTTTTTCAGCCTGTGCGCAATAAGGATACAAAATATTGGCAAAATAGCTCTGTGCCTCTTGCAATACAATGTCTTTCTTAGCATCCTTGAAAAACAGCTCGCCGCTGCAATAGTGTTGACCGAATCCATCATTAGGCAGCAGCAACTTGTCTTCTTTAACATAGGTCATCATCGAATCCGGCCAATGGAGCATCGGTGTGGTCATAAAAGTCAAAGTCCGTTTGCCGATTGATACGCTATCTCCGGTCTTAATAATTTCATATTGCCACCCTGTCGTATCAAAATGAGCTTCAAGTGCCATTTTGCCGGCACTGTTGGTGATGATTTTGGCCTGCGGAGCAAGTTTCATCAACTCAGGAATGCTACCGGAATGGTCCATCTCAACGTGGTTAACCACAATATATGCGATTTTTGAAAAGTCAGTTAAGCTTTTAATCCTTTCAATCTGTTCGTGTGCCAGATAATGCTTTACACCATCAACCAGCGTAATTTTTTCATCCATTATCAGGTAAGAGTTGTAGGTGGAACCATAAGGTGTGGTATAGCCGTGGAATTCTTTCAAGTTCCAATCTTTTACACCAACCCAATAGACGTCTTTTTTGATTTCTATGCCGTTCATCGGACTCTCCATTAAATTAATAAAAATTCATCTTTATTGATAATATCAAAAACTCTTCTTGACAATAGAAAATAAAAGTTATATTCAACAATAGTAATCATTATCATTTTTATAAACCATGAACTACTCTAAACAACGCGAAATAATACTCCGTATTCTGAAGGAGAATCCTATACATCCAACGGCTGATACGCTGTATGATTTGGTGCGCGATGAGCTGCCTAATGTGAGCTTGGCAACTGTATATCGAAACCTAAATCAACTGGCTGAGCTAGGTATGATTCGAAAGATATGCGCTCTTGATGATAAAGTCCATTTTGATCATAATTTGGAATCTCATTATCATTTTATTTGCATTAAATGTAAAAAAGTGTATGATGTGCCTTACGATGTTGCTCCCAATATAACGGAAGCACTGCGAGAACATACTGGCTTGGACGCTTTGGCCGCCGACGTGTTGTTCAAGGGAATCTGTAATCATTGTAAACATTAACCCATTAAGGAGAAAAAGAATGGAATTAAAAGGTTCTAAAACTGAGAAAAACTTACAGGAAGCTTTTGCCGGCGAATCTATGGCTCGTAATAAATATACTTATTATGCTTCAAAAGCTCGCAAAGAAGGATACAATATTATTGCCGAAAAGTTTGAGCAGACTGCCAACAACGAAAAAGAGCATGCTAAAATTTGGTTCAAATTGTTACACGGCGGTGCTGTTGCTGACACTATGACCAACCTTAAAGATGCTGCTGCCGGTGAAAACTATGAGTGGACCGATATGTATAAACGTATGGCTGAAGAGGCCCGCGAAGAAGGTTTTACCAAAATTGCATTCTTGTTTGAATCGGTTGCTAAAATTGAAAAAGGTCACGAAGAAAGATATCAGGCTCTGCTCAATGCTTTGGTTGATGGTAAGGTATTTGAACGCCCAACTAAAGTTATTTGGGAATGCGCTAACTGCGGTCACAGAGTTGAAAGCCCGAAGGCTCCGGAAGTTTGTCCGGTATGTGACCATCCACAAGCTTATTTCTTTGAATTGCAAGAAAAGTTTTAAGCTAATCTAGGCTTTTTTAAGAGGCTCTTCACGGAGCCTCTTTTTTTATTTACAAAATATTAACCTTATCCCTTTTATGCTTTTTTTTATTGAGCTTATGGAAAGGACTAACGATGAAAAAACTACTAATGCTGTCAACTTTAATTTTGTTGCAGGCCTGCGCTTCCGTTAAAACCGGAAACCAGAAGTTTTTGGATATTAATTCTCATCCGGAAGGAGCTGAGGTTTGGGTCAACGGCGAATATGTTTGTGATACTCCATGCAAGCATGATATTACCGGTGCAAGAAATGAAATTTTTGAAGTTTCTTTACAAAAAGACGGCTATCGTCCTTATCAAAAAAAGTTGGAACCCAAAACTGATAAAGAAGTTGAGACTGATTTGATTATGTGTATTATCCCGCCTATTGGCTTAACCATGCTAGGGGTGGATTATTATACTGGGTCAATGTGGTCTTATGAAAAAATTGATGCCGTATTGACTGAAGATATTTTAGCTAAACAGCATCCGTTACCGTCAATGCAACGTGAGTTATCTCAACAAGCTAAAGAATATGTTTATCGTAATTTTGCGGCTTTAAAAGAAGAGGCTTTTTCTTCTAATGTATCTCAGGAGAAAATCCGTACTCTGTCATCGTTAACATCTGTACCGATGGAAAGATTGGTTGGAATGGTGAGTGAAGCTCAAGATGCTGCTCAGATGATTGAATTTTTATTGGCTAAATAATTTCAGCTTGTTTTTTGATGCATAATAAAACACCCCGCTTGATGCGGGGTGTTGAACTTTAGGATGAAATTTATAATAATAACCTTTAGAACTAAGTCATTCTGGTAAGTTCATCAAGCATTTCATCCGCGGTCGTAATAATCTTGGTGGCGGCTGAATAGGCTCGCTGAGTAACAATCATGTTTGAGAACTCGGTTGCCAAATCAACGGTTGAGCTTTCGAGAGAGCTGGATGAAATCTCTCCGGCGCCGTTGGTTCCGGCTCTTTTCAGCAAGGCTTGACCTGAAGCATCGGTCTCTATCCATGCATTACCGGTTAAGGCTTCCATGCCGTTCGGGTTAGAGAACGTAGCCAACGGAAGAATAGCTATCGGGCGGGTTTCACCGTTATCAAACAATGCTGTAACAACACCGCTTTCATCAATATAGACGCCGGAGTAGCTACCAAACTTAGCTCCGTCTTGGCGAATATAGTTGGTGGTAAAATCTCCTGACAAGCTGGTCAAGCCATCATTAGTACCGGTATTACCCATGCTCAATTTGATGGTGGTACCTTCATTGGCGGAACCGTCCATATTTTCAGCACCGTTAGCCCAAACAATAGACATTTCATCAACATTGAAATATTTTGGTGTACCGTCGGCATTAAAACGAACTGCCGGAACCAATGAGCCCTGCTCTACTTCATTTTCGCCAACAGAAAACTCGTTGCTGATGGTGCCATTGAAGTTGGTGACATCCTGCCATGCTCCGCTGCCACCGTTTCTGATGGTGCCGGTGACGGCATTGCCTATACTGGTAAGATTTAAGGAGATATCGCCGCCGGTCGCGCTTGGCAAAATCTCTAAGCTGGTACCGCTGACAATAAAGCGACTCGGCTCTACGCCGTTAGCATTAATTGCTGACTGCAAAGCGTCAAGAACACTTGCAACATCGACGGTATTAACACTGATATAGCTGGAAATATTAATATTGATATTGTTTGTTCCCAAATCTGTATCGTTATTTGTAAAGGTATAGGTGATACCGTCAATAACAATATTTTTATTCAAATAATCGGTATCGGTGGTAGAGGTAAAGTCAATTCGGGCACCATTCTTGATGTCATTATCAATTTGCGGAATATTGAATATACCTGTCGGCAAGCCGGTATTAAAATCAGGATTAACCGCATTTTGAACGCAAGATAAGCAGCTGCTGGCATCAATTGACATGGCTGCGCCCATGGTGGACTGAGTAATGTTGATGCAATTACTACCGGCTTGGAAGCGATCGCCTCCGGGCATGGTGTTTTGCAAAATGTTAGCAAATTTATCTATAAAGTCACTCAAGGAAGCTACACCGGTTGACAAATCTACGGCTACTTGATTGGGGCCGACTACACCTGCCGGATTATTGGTAAATACAAACTCATATTCTGTACCGGTTCCTTCATCAGTAATGGTAATGGATGAACCATTTTCAGGAATAGAGGTAAATTCCAAAAGTCCGGAAGCGGCATAAACATCTGGTGATGCATCCAAGTTATTATTGCTGCCGTACAAAATTGAGGTGGCTGCCCCTGAAGGAACAGAGCTTGACATAGTCCAACCATTAGAGCTGGTCTTGGTGAAATCAAGGCTCAAGTTGCTGGCATTACCCAAGCTATCATAAATCAATGCTGAAACTTTTTGGGTGGCTCCGATTTTATCTGAACTCGGCAAGTTTGCACCAAAGCTAATCTGCTGAGTCGGCGTGGCTGTTCCGCCTATCGTCGCTAAGTTAATCGGCTTTAAGTTGCGGTTATCAATAATGTTATCATTGATATAAACCGTTTCTCCGGCGCTGTTATAATAAGCTTTCATGTAGGTAACGCCGTTGATATTAACGGTTGCGGCTTGCGGATTGCCGTCCCACGGAAGCAACGACCAGCCCTGAGCATAAAAGCCACCCGTATTAACCAAATAGCCGTTATTATCAATATCAAAGCTACCGGCTCGGGTATAGGCCCACAAGTCGCCTTCTCCGGGGTTGGCTGCTTGGTTGACGACAAAGAAGCCATCGCCACTGATTGCCACGTCGGTTGATGATGATGTTGAGGACAACAAACCTTGGACGTTAATCCCCTGCTTGCTTACAGGCTGAACACCACCTGATGAATAACGGCTGCTTGTGACTTGTTTGGTGACCAAAGTCTGGAAGGCCGTATTGTTATTTTTATAACCTACAGTGTTTATGTTCACGATATTATCTGAAATCGCGCCCATCGCTGTGGACTGAGCTGCCAAACCAGATATACCGGACTGCATTGCTCCAAAAATACTCATTGTTTTATCTCCTAAAGTTTTACTAAATTATACCCCAGGCAGCTGCGCTTACTGCTGTTTTGGCTGCGCTGTACAGAACATCTGTTATGCTGCCTTCGGCGTCTGGCTCTTCTGGCTCTGTGGAACTATCGCCGTCGCCTCCTTCGGGAGGTGTTTCTCCATCGACATCTCCGTCTCCGGGAACTTCGTCTTTATCAAAATAATCATCATTACGAATGGTAAGAATATCTTCAAGATTAGCGGTAACTTTATCGCCCAAACCAATGTAAACTCCGTTGCTATCACTCGCTACACCTGTTACTTTACCAAAAATGGTAGTGGTTACATTGGCCTTGGTTTCTCCGGTCGGAACGGTGGTACTTACCGAAATGACATAAGCGCCATCTTCTAGCTGGTTGCCATCTTTGTCTTTACCATCCCAAGTGAACTCGTGAGTTCCGGCTGTGGTTTCGGCTTCTTCCGAATAGACTATATTACCTTGCAAATCTTTTACGGTAATAACTGCCGTACTTACATCTTTATCAAGTGTATAGGTGGCTTTACCGACGCCTCCGTCCAAAGGCATTACGTCACCCAAAACCTGGGCTACCTTGCCTATATAGGAAACGGCTTGTGCTCCGAGGTTGGCGATATTCATGCTTAACAATGAGTCCAATTTCTCATTGGTTTGGATGGCTTGTTCTACGCTTGAATACTGAACCAACTGGTTGGTAAATTCTGCCGTATCCATCGGATCCAGGGGATCTTGATATTTGAGCTGCGTGGTCAACAGAGTCAAAAACGTGTTCATATCTGCTGAAAGCTGCTTGGAGGCATCACTTGATGATGAGCTTCCGCTGCTGCTTACGTAGCCGTTTATGGAATTAATATCAGCCATAACAGACCTCCTTTCTTTATACTCTTATATTGAGAGCTGATTTGCCGTCCCAGTGTTCTCCAGATGCCATATCTGTTAAAATGTCACTGTTGGCGGTATCTTGCTCCAATATCTCTCCAAGAAAATTTCTCAATGCTTCTTGGTTGTTTTGCTCGTTATTCTTTTCTCTGAAGCTGAAGCTAAAGCTTCCTTCATCGGTATTAAAGCCGGCATCGTTAAAGGCTTTTTCAAGACTTGACATATCTTTTTGCAGCATATCCATGGTTTCGGCTCGGCTGGAAATGATATGTGCCTGCAACTTGCCGTCTTTGCTGATTTGCATTTTGATTTCAATATGTCCCAAATCTTCAGGCTTTAATTGTATCTCGATTTTATCAACGCCTTTAACCGCTGATTTGGTGATATTTACTTTGATTTGCTCTATGGCGTCTTTGCTCATGCCTTTATAAACATCACGTATTGTGCTATTTTTGGTTTCTGAAGCCAAAGTTTGTTCGGTTTTGGCCAGTTGAGCGGCTTCACTGCCAGCATGTTGCAAAGTATTGCTATTGCTACCGTTTGCTATATCTTTTATGCCGCTTAATTGTGCATCTGCAACTTTGTCAGCCGCTACGGTATTAACTGTACCGGTCATTACTTGGGTATTAGCGGCCATGCCCCCCTGCAACTGCGCGGCAGAATTTGCCGTTGGGGTTAAAGTAGTTTGCGGTTGAGCTTCCTGACTGGTGCTTTTATCGCTAACAATACTGTTAAGCAGAGTTGAAATACTATCTTCTGCTTTCTTGTAGGAAAAATTTTCCTCTTGTACTTTTACTGATACTTCTACCTTTTTATCAGGACTGATTTTTTTGCTCAAGGCTTCTCCTTGAACATTTTGCAAGGAAACATCTATATCGGCATCGGCTATAATGTCTGATGTTTGCTCCAAATCAGTTTGGGGTTTCAGGCTGTTTGAAAGTTTGTTCAGTACCGGTTCCAGTGACGATATATCAACACCTGTATCCTGAAGTGATGCACTGACTTCTGACAGGGGCATTAAAACAATATCTGCATCAACCTGATTATCGGTATTAACCAGTGGGACCATTATTTCGGACTGATTATTCAGAGCTGTCAATAAATCTGCGGCATTAATTGTCATGCTTTCATTGGTGGCGGCATTTACTATTGTAAGCTCTCCGTTTAAGCTGTTTAAATCAGCAACATTAACCCCTAACGAAGCTAACATGCCGAGCAACTCATCAATAACTTCACTGCTGATAGAATCGCTGATATCACCTTCATCTGCCAAAGTGCCATCGTTTGAAACTTCTCCAGAGGCAGTGCTATCTTTGGCTTCAGTATTGGTGTTTGAAGCATTGCTTGAAGAATCGCCTTGAGAGGCTTCTTTAGAAGGACTTTCAGAGGTTTCTTGACTGGCACTTGAGTTATCTTGACTTGAAGCGTCAGCCTTGTCGGCAGAAGCGGCGGAATCTTTTGAAGAATCGTCTTTTGTTGCGGTTGATGATGAGATATCTTTGTCTGTTGCAGCTTTATCTGATGATGTAGTTTTATCTGATTTATCTGCAGTTATATTTTTATCCGTGCTCCAATCAGTATCTGATTTATCTGAGACAATTTTTTTAGGGGTTCTACTTATTGGGGTTGAGGAAACGGATGCAACGGAATTTTTTTCATCTTCATTAATTGATGAAAAGCTTATTCCGCCGGAAGTTTGCTGCAACATTGCCATAAACTCGTCTTTTATAGAAGAGTTTTTTTGGGGAGAGGCAAGGTTTTGCAAAGCTCCTTCAATAGATGAAGCTGAACTGCTTTGGTTAAAAAACATATTGGTCAGCTTATTTACATCTTTTATTTCCATTGTCAGGTCCTCTAAATAGTTATCCTCCTTTTTACTATGCAAAAAACGTGCCACTTTACAAACACCACACAAAAAAACCGCAACCTTATTGCTAAGATTACGGTTTTTATAAAAATCAGAGTTAAATTAAGACTGGGCTGCTTCCTGTGCTTGGGGCGAGTTTTCACCCTGAGCAGGAGGGCGCTCCGTTAAGCCACGAGCAATATTCATATTTATATCTATCAAAATATTCAAACTCTCAGGCTTGGGATTAGGGTCTGCCAAAATATTATTTATTCTCTTAAAAATAAATATTGATAAGTTAATTATATTAATTTTTACTTCTCGGCTTTGCGGGCAATCAGGCTCACCCATGGCTGCTGCTATGATTGTCCACAAACGGCGATCTTTTTCTAAGGCTTGCGGGAGTTCAGATTTCTTCTCTTCCCAATTTTCTTTGATGATATTTAGTGCTGAAGCCGTTCTTATCAATGCTCGGCTTTCCAGCTCGTTTTCCGTCATGCCGGAAATCTCTACACTGGCATATTTTTGAGATGAGTCCATTGCTTTCCTTAAACTGTTATCATTGTTTTGATATATGTTATTCTGCTTTGGTTAATATTGATTTAATTATTATATGATATTTTTGGTTTATTGTATATTAAAAGATTTTTTTATGGAAAGTGGGGAGGCTGTATCGCATGAAAATATGGCTTGTGATTTTGTTTATAATTGGTTGGGCTTGCCCTGCCAACGCTCAGGTAGAATTTGACACCACTAGGAATCGCGACGTAAAGCAAATTAAGGTTACGGGCTTTATTGATTATCCTCCTTTCGGCATTGTTCAAGATCCGGCTTTTAATAATTCTTATTTTAATCCGTTTCAAAAAATCATTGCCAAATACACCAAATTTGCCAACTTTATTGCTGACTACACCACTCATTATCAATATCCTCAGTTGGTGCGCATGGTCAGAGGCGGAAAAATTGATATTATTTGCGGAGTATATCATGATACCGAGATGTATAAAGGCTTAGATATCGTATATCCTGCTTTGGTCAACAATCCAATCGTGTTGGTAATGCTCCCTAACAGAATTAATGAAGTAAAAAGCAAAGATAATCTTAAAGCTCTAAAAGGTGCTATCAGTGCCAATGAACACTTGAGCGACTTTGTACAAAAAGAAATTGATGCCCTTAACGTGGAAGTTATTGATGACGAGTACACCCTTTACAAAAAACTGTTTAATAAAGAAATTGATTACATTCTGACATCTGAATATTATAATAAAGTAATGCTTGCCAAAATGGGAATTGCCAAACAAGTAGCTATATCAAAAGAGCCATTATGGAATATGCCGCTATTCTTAGCCGTATCCAAAATGTCTCCTTACCGGAAGCAGATTTTTAACGGTTTAAGCGTCATGCTGGCTCAGCCTGAGGCTAGAGAAAGCGTAAACAAAGCCATTGCCGAGTATGTGAATAAAATTGAAATCCAAAATGCAGGGGTGGTGGCGCCTGATTTCATCAACAAATAAAAAAATTCTTGGTGCTAAAACTTGACCTTATTGTTTCTTGCTGGTAGAATTTGGTAAAATTTTGTGGAGGTTTGTATCTATGGTTCTGTTAATTCATCATCCGGTGTCGCCTTTCTCTCGTAAAATCAGAATGCTTATGAGCGAAAAAAAGATGTTGTTTGTGCTGAAAGAAGAAGAGCCATGGAATCTCTCTAAAGATGTCTATAAAATTAACCCGGCCGGGAGCTTGCCGGTGTTCGTTTTTGACGGTAATGTGGTCGCTGGGAATTATGCTATATCTGAGTTCTTGGAAGAAATTTCTCCAGATGTAAAAACTTTGCCTTCAGACCCAAAGCAACGCGCTGAGGTTAGGCGTTTGGTCGAGTGGTTTGATGATAAGTTTTATCGCGAAGTATATAAAAATATTATAACCGAAAAAGTCTTTCGTCGTTTTACTACCGGAGATGCTCCGGACTCTAAAATCTTGAAAATCGGGCTCAATAATCTCGCTTTTCATTTGGAATATATTGACTGGTTGGCGGAAAGAAGAAATTATCTGGCCGGAGATGAGTTTTCAATGGCCGATATTGCCGGGGCTGCTCACTTATCAATCATTGATTACTTGGGAGATATTCCTTGGGACGGGTATCGAAATGCCAAGTTATGGTACTCAAAAATCAAATCACGGCCAAGCTTTAAGGATATTTTGCATGATAATATCCGAGGCATTTTGCCGGCAAAGCATTATGCTAATCTGGACTTTTAGGATGAAAATATGAAACCAAACGCCCTGTTGTTAATCTTGTGTTCGTGGATATTGGCCTCTTGTTCGTGGATGGTAACCGGAAGAGGACAGGTAATCTTTCATTGGGAAAAAGAAAATACCGGCGTTGAAAAGTTTGCTCGTGACCACTCTGAATGTCTTAGAAAAGCTGAGTATTTTACTCTTATTCCCGATGTTAAGTCTTGGTTCTATTCTGAGGAAGTCAAACTTGATGTGCGGGCAGATTGGCATAGTGATAAAGGGATTTGGGCTTCTTATATCCCATACCCCGGGGCTCAGCCGATTGTGGTAAACTCTCTGCGAGACGACTCTGTAATTGACCCTAATGATTATCGCGATTGTATGGAAAAACGCGGTTATTGGCATCGTCGCTATAACCAACCTAGCACGACCAACATCTTTTTATATAAGCCGCAGCGAATTCTGCAAAATACACCTTTCACCAGAGAGGAGATGTAATGAAAAAGACCGAGGCAATTAAACCTCGGTCTTTTCTTGCTTATTTTAGTGAAAATTCATTGATATCTTTTGAAACCGGCTGATATATTTAGCCGTAACACCGGCAATAACTGTCATTTTGACGTTGCCGACCAGCGATATCATCGTATCAGGATGAACTTGCACCTCTTTACCATTAAACACATTGAAAAAGCTGCGCAACACTACTTTATCCGAAATGCGGCGGTTGATTTCATAAGCCATGAAGAGCTTGTTTTTTCCTACTCCGATAATACGAGGGAAGAAATTGTATTCTTTAACCTCGACCTCAGATTTTTTATCAACTTGGCGGATAAATTCGGCGACCTTATCCTTACGGAAATGCCAATCCGGAATAAGGTAAAAATGACCATCAAAGGCCTTAGTCAGAAGGTATTTGCCGTGGTTGGGAATATCAACCTCCTGCTTTTTAACCTCATCATTTTGTTTGCCAAACACCGACACCGGAACAAGGTAGCGATGATTATGCTCATTATCTGTGGCGGCGGGAATGGCGACACCATGCCAAAACGAGCCGGTGCGGATATTTTTGACATCACAAATCCAAGCGGTATAAATTTTGTTTTTGACAAAAATCTTCTCTTCAATATTCCCGTTGGGCTGGTAGTCTTCTTGACAAACCAAAGTTTTTAACTTCGGGCGGCCGATAAGCTGCCAATAAGTACTGCGACGGAAGTGCCTTGCGACTTCTTGCTCACTAAAATTAACAAGTTTCATAATTATAACATTTTGAGATTAATAATACATTTGCGCAGTCATTATATACATTTTGTCAATAATTGCAACAAAAAAAGCGGGTGCTTCTTATCACAAGAAACAAAACCCGCTCAAAAAGTCAAACTCTGCCATATATGTAATAATTATGGAAAACTTTGAAAAAGCGACAGAGCATGAATTTTTATTAAGACCGTTTCAGATAGCATTACTTTAACATTATGGCAAATATCAAGAATGCGTTATGGGATTATCTGAAACAATCTTAAGCCTTATTTGCATAAGGTCTTTGAGATCATTAACATAATAAATTAGCAGAAAAATAGAGTTAGTGGTTTTCTTCTAGCACAAAAAAATATTTTGTCAACAATTTTTTTAAACTCAAGCTGGAAGCGGTTGGAAGCGGGTGCCGCTTCACCCACTAGGTTAGCGGTTGCTTGCTCCGTGCCAAGAAGTCGCGATGCTTGGATTGTGCAGGTGGAGGCGGGGAGCTCCCGCGGGCATTAGTTAGCGGTGGCTTGTGCGGTGCTAAATGAGGCGCGATGCTCGCAGGGTGCCGGTGGTGAGTTGTGCAATATTTTACCGGTTTTGAAAAATTAGTATTTACAATAACGAAAAATTGTGATAGTATGAGACTCGTAGGAAAGAGGTTTGCGAGGAGAATTATCATGAAACGGCATGTTTACTTATTGATTTCCGTATCTTGTCTAAGCTTAGGTGGTGTTTTATCTGCCCAGGCTGATATTCTCCCATCAGAAACAGATTTATCTTCACACACACATAATATACACCTTGTTTCTCAAACCAAACTTCTTTCCTTATCCAATTTTGCAAACGCTGAGCGTTTGTTAATCAACTCTCCCGACGGCTCAGCCGCCACCCTCTCTCTCCAGAGAGG
>CALXRR010000005.1 GCA_944390905.1 uncultured Alphaproteobacteria bacterium | reverse complement strand
CGTTTCATGATAATATCTCCTCGCAAACCTCTTTCCTACGAGTCTCATACTATCACAATTTTTCATCTATGTAAATACTAATTTTTCAAAACCGGTAAAATATTATACACTCATCCGCCTATCCTCATCATATACAGCAAAACCCCGCACAAGGAGGGCTTTGTTGTAAATGGCGGCCAGTCGTGGGATTGTCCTCGACGGCACTTCGCTTGCTCGTTCCTCCGCGCTCATTCGCTATGGCTCACCGGCGTTCTATCGCCCGCCTTTCGCTTGTCGTCGCCCCACTTTTCCGTGGGTTCTCATCCGCCTATCCTCATCATATACAACAAAACCCCGCACAAGGCAGGGTTTTCTTGTAAATGGCGGATAGAGTGGGATTCGAACCCACGGTACCCTTTGGGGGTACACACGATTTCCAATCGTGCGCCTTCGACCACTCGGCCATCTATCCAAATCAAGATATTTCTTATAATATCCTGATTTATTTTGCAACAAAAATCTTTATTATTTAGCTATTTCTTTTTAGGCCAGCCCAAAGCCTGCGCAATAATCACATAATCATCATCGTTAAGATGCAGCTCTTTGTGCAGCATATCTTTGTCAATCATGCCCAGCACCACATTATGCATTCCCACAGATGCGCAATACAGCCCCACATCTTGATAAGCCGAGCCCGCATGCATCGCAGCATATTCACGGTTTTTGTTGTTTGAAACATAAACCAACAACACATCAGCCTGCTTTACAAAATCTTGCTTAGCTGCCGTATATCGCAAAGCCGCCGGATTAACCAACTCCAACATATGCCGGTCAGGGTTATAGCGATAAGCGCCGCCCTGTTTCAAAACATATACATCCAAATCCCGAGAATCTCTTGCCGTCGGAATAGTGCGCCTTCCGTCCGGACGATTAACTCCGTTAGCCGCCCAAAGCAGCTCCGCCAAGTTTTGGTCGTTAATAATTCTCGGGCCAAATTCCCGATAAGTCTGACGCTCTTTTAAGGTTTGCATCAGCGGTCGTCCGGATTCATAATCAGGAGTAGGCAAAGCAATTTCTGTCTCAATCTTATCTTCAGCCTTAACCGGATTTGATAACATAAAAATCCCTCCTAAAACCAAAAACAGTAATTTTCTCATTTTTTTCTCCTTATTTTTTAGATAGCCTCAATACTTATACCTTTCAACACCGCCTGATACCCTTCATTTTTCGGAGCACAAATATAAGCCCCTGCTTTAACCTCAACATCTTCTTGATACAAATTAAACAAGCGTATCTGGCAAAATTTTTCCCCATCTTCGGAATAAAACAACAAATAATCTCCGTTTTGGCGCTTAATTCTGAACCAAATTTCTTTGATATCGTTTGATATATTCTGCGCGGCCCAATCCGTATATCCGTTATTGGTCACACAACTTCCCAATTTGGGGTATTGCAAGCTTTCGGTCAAAATAGAGGCTTTCACCCAATTTTGTTCATCGGCTCGCACCATAATTCCGCATTGGTTAAGCCCCTCAATATTATCAAACTCCCAATGAGTCGTCAGTGTAAAGTTACCGCATTTGCGTGTGAAAAAGAAATGCCCGTTGTCCATGTGGACATTGTGCTTTTTATTTTGCCAAAAGTCAGTTCCTTTTCTGGCGGTAACCTTCATTCCGGCATCTTGAAAATCAACATCTTCCGGTTCATTCAGCCATTCAAATTCCAGCAGTTGCTCCAGCAGCATCAGAAACTCCGAACATTTACGTCAGGCAAACTTTGCAGCACTTTATCAAGCTCTGGATTCTTGCTTGCTGAAGTTACCACTTTAAGAGTGATTATCTCATCACCGGTCACGCCTTTGCTTTTAATACCTTTGCCTTTCAGACGGAGCTTATTTCCTGAGTCGGAATAAGGCGGAATACTAACCGCGACTTTTCCGTTAATGGTCGGGACGGTTACTTTCCCGCCGAGGACAGCTTCTTTCAAAGAAATAGGCAGCTCAATCAGAATATTATTTCCTTCCAACTTAAAATAGGGGTGAGCCCTGACTTTAAGTGTAATCAGCACATCACCGTTTTCTCCGCCGTTCAGGCTTGGCTGTCCTAAGCCTTTAAGCCGCAAGGTCTGACCATCGGTTGAGCCTGCCGGCACTTTAACGTTAACGGTTTTGCCTCCGATAAATACTTTCTGCTCACTCCCGCGCACGGCATCTAAAAAGTCAATCGGCATATTATAGGCAATATCCTCACCTTTGCGAGGCCTTCTCGTACCGCCGCGAAAAGTCTGCCCGCCATTGCCGCCGAATTGTGAAAAAATGTCATCTCCGAAGATTGATGAAAAATCAAATCCTCCGTCACCTCCGAATGGATTCCCTTGAGTTCCGCCGCGTCTGGTATATGTATAGAACCTTCCGTCATTACCAAAGCCTTGAGCACCGCCAAAGCCTTCTCCGCCGCCAAATCCTGCCCCAAAACCGGTTGGACGCCCATCAGCGTCGATTTCGTTATTATCATACTTCTGGCGTTTTTCTTTATCGCCGATAATATCATAAGCGGCCGATACTTCTTTGAACTTTTCGGCAGCTTCTTTATTATCTTTGTTCAAATCTGGATGATATTTACGCGCCAGTTTACGATAAGCCGACTTAATTTCAGCTTCACTGGCAGTTTTAGCAACACCCAAAACGGCATATAAATCCTTGTTCATAGCTTTTGACCTTAAAAATTTTTTACCTTCTTATGATTCATATAGTGAATCTTAAGCCCGCTTACAAGCTTTTGCAGTCAAAAGTTGCTAACCTTGCGCGATTTTTATACAAGCTTATTTTTTGCAAAAAGGCAGTTTTTTTGTTTTGCTCTCTGCAATACTCAACTGCCAAAAAAGCCAATTCATCGACCCGAGCATCTTTATATTCATAAGTTACGCTGTTTTCGCTTTGATTTTTTACGACCACATTTTCAACCAACCGCTGATATTTGTCACGATACAAGTCGAACTTGATTTGCTCTTCCAGCTCGGCCACAGTCATTTCTTGGCGTTTAGGGGTTTTAAACTTGCTGACGCGTCCTTTGATTAGGGGCAGCACCTCTACATTATTTTCAACTTTTTTGATATGAATTTCTTTATTGTCTTTTTGCCAAACGCTCATACTTTTTTCATAAGCCTCATTTTCAGCCTGTTCTTTCTCGTCATTGGCAACGCGAGCATTATTCATCAAGCTGCATCCGCTTACGGCAAACATCAATACCAACATCAGCAAAAATTTTTTCATGGCAATCTCTTCACAACAAGAATGTTACTCTCCGGCAACCGTATTCATATCATCGTTTTCGGCACCAAAGAAATCTCCTTTAAACAGCGAAACTCTTAAGTTTTCGATTTCTTCGAGCAAAGACTTCATATCTTTCGGCAAATTATTCATGACCGTCCTCCTTATTCAGAGCTGTTTCTGGATTAAGTATATACAAATTTTATTAATCAAAGTTTAATCCAACAGGTTATAAATATCTTTTCCGGCTTTTTCTAAAATATCCAATACCTTTTGGTTGGTTGTATCTTTGCTGCGTTTGTTGCTGAGCTTGTTTAACATCCGTTGCAATTTTGCATTAAACATCTTGTTTTGCCGTAAAGATTCGACCTGCTGAAGAGTTTCTTCGTCATTAATTTTATAATTAGCCACAGCTTTAATTGTCGCCAAATACATAGCATCATTTTGCGCCGAATATTGCGCATTAGCCGTTTGGGAGCACAGAGCCAAAACCATAACAACCATAAAAAACGGGAATTTCATTTTTTTTCTCCTTGAGTAAAAGGATTAATGATTATAAAGTATAGACATATAAAGATTTAATATTAGGTTAGTATTGCATGAAAAAAGTTGCATGGCTGTTAATTGATGACCGCAAAGGCAGCGCGGGACAAATCCGCGGAGTGGGCATGTATCTGGCCGATAAAGGCTATCAGATTATTGAAAAAAAGATTGAATATACCCCTTTTTCAGCTTTGCCTAACTGCTTTAGGGGGCGCTCGCTCATCGGTATCAGCCAATCATCAAAAGCCGGTATAAGCTCAGATTTTCCTGATGTCGTTTTGTCAGGCAGCCGCCGCTCGGCACCTGTTGTCCGCTGGATAAAAAAACACTCTCATAATCACAGTAAAATAGTCCAGCTCCTCTATCCCGGAATGTTTGGGCATAAAGATTTTGACTTGATAGTTATACCCGAGCACGACCGCGGCAAAATCAGTGGAGACAATGTCCTTTTTATCACCGGCTCACCGCATCGCATCACGCCTGAAAGCTTATCCGCCGCTCAAGCCCAATGGCAAGACACATTTGCCTCATTGCCAAGGCCACTGACCGCGGTCATTATCGGCGGCAAAATTAAAGGTAAAGGCTTTTCTTCAGATGATGCTTTGGCCTTTGGCGCCGCAATTAAAAACTTTCATCAATCCCGTGGCGGCAGCCTGCTGATTACCGATTCCCGCCGCACCGGTATTGAGGGCGAGCAAATTATTTTGCAACAGCTCTCATCGATTCCGGCTTATACTTATTTAATCGGTGATAACAAGGCCAATCCTTATATGGGCTATTTAGCCTGTGCGGACTATATTTTAGTCAGTGGCGATTCTGTCAGCATGTGCTGTGAGGCATGCGGTACCGGCAAACCTGTATATATTTTCAGCAGGCGAGATTGGCTCACGCCCAAGCATCATCGCTTTGTTGATTCGCTGGTTTCAGAAGGCTACGCTGCCGCTCTTGAGACTGATTCGTCCGATTTCAAACCTCGGTTGACACTTAATCCGGCCGCTAAAATTGCATCAGAGATTGACAATTTATTTAATCTTTAGGTTTAATTAATAATAAGTATGTTATAAACCTTCAACCACAGAAGTGAGAGGGTCTATGATAAGAAAAGCAAACACTGCCGATTTTGAAAAAATCCTGAAATTATGGCTTGAATCCAGTGTCAAAGCTCATAGTTTTATACCATCAGAATATTGGGGGCAAATGTTACCCACCATTCGAGACCATTATCTGCCACAGTCAAATACCTATGTTTATGAGGACAAACGCCAAATCAAAGGCTTTATATCTCTGATGGATAACAATTTTATCGGGGCTCTTTTTGTGCATCCGCTATGGCAGCGCAGCCGAATAGGAACCAAACTTTTGCGCTATGTTCGCCGCCGCCGTCCTAATATGTCGCTGCGTGTTTTTGCCCAAAACAAAAATGCTTTGCGCTTTTACCAAAGTCAGGGTTTTAAGGCTGTTTCTGAACATTATGATACTTTCACCCGTTCATCAGAGCTCCTGATGGCATGGGCACAAGGTTGTTTTTCCGGATATAGCAAAGTCTTTGCCGGAGATTCTTAAAAAAGCCAAACCGCCTTTCATTACATCAATGAAAGGCGGCTGAGTTTTATATATATCTACCGATGAGTTGCGAACACAGCAACGAAACCGAAACCCTATAAGGAACTTCATAAGGAATAATCCTAAAATTATCACCATATTCGCTCATCAGCAAATTCTTTTGGACTTGAGCTGTCTGAGTATATTTTTCCAGCCTTTCCAAAATATTTTTATCATCAGGCCTGCGGACTAAAGTCTTTCCGCAATTCGGGCAGAGGCTAAAGCAGTCATTCCCGCAAAAAGAGCACGACGGACACACCACGCGATGTTTGATTCTCCGCAAAATCTCAACCACTGAAGTTTCGCAACAAAAAATAAAAGTTTTTATAGCATGTGTTAGCTTTATAAAACATTTAATAGCTTCAACATTGACCAAATATCCATCAAAGACCGTAATCTGAAATTTATTGCTCAACATTTCAGCCAACATGCTTTCCCATTCGCTCGTAGGAATGAACAAACCGTCACGAATGATTTGAGCATTTCGCAGAGCATATTCACCATCTTCATTAATTCTTTTGCGAATTAATTCCCCAACCGAAAAAGTCTGTATTTCGTTTTGAGGTATTTTATAAAAATTCACCAGCTCCCTATAAATCATCTTACGAACCGTACTTTTTCCGCTTCCCGGAGCCCCTAAAATAGCTATAATAATTTTTTCCATATAAATTAAGTATTATTTAATTATAACAAATAAAAATAGTTCACATATGAGGATATTAAGCACAATATAATTTTTTTTGCAATGCTAAAAAAGCATATTTTTTTGCCTCAAAACTCAAATATTGTAGTTTTTTTTATAAAAATGTTTGACTTTTTATTTTTGTTTAATTATATTCTGATTTGCCGTTGGGGGTATAGCTCAGTTGGGAGAGCGTTTGAATGGCATTCAAAAGGTCAGCGGTTCGATCCCGCTTACCTCCACCAATTTTTTAAGACCGCCCTTTGAGGCGGTTTTGTTTCACCGGGGCTATAGCTCAGTTGGGAGAGCGACTGGTTCGCAATCAGTAGGTCAGGAGTTCGATCCTCCTTAGCTCCACCATTTTTTTTGCTACCTTCCTTATCAAAGGAAGGTTTTTTTTGTAAAATAAATATCATATAAAAAAAGCCTGCTGAAAAGCAGGCTTAAATCTTTCGCCAAGCAGACTATTTCACATAGATACGCACTTCAGGAGTGTTTGTATCGCTACTGGTCTTGGAAGAGATGCTGATTTTGTCAGCTCCCACACCCAGATTTATAATCTCGCTGAAAATCTCGGTAGCATTTTTCTGAACATTATTTTTAGCCAACTGAGACCCGCTTGCCGGACTAATCGCAACAATATCAAACATTACAGAAGGTTTCTTAGCCACAGCATTACTTACGGCACGGCGCAAACCATCTTTGTAGTTTACATTAGACTTGTTGAACTTAGCCACAAACAAAGGCTTGCTGTTGTTCAAATCCATACTTGCGGCACTGTTGACCAACAGCGGGCTTCCGGCAGACGCTTGTGTCGATGGGAGTGGCGCATTATTCACACCATAGCTTCCGACTTTAATCGCATCATTCAAATCAACGATATAATTTCTGGCTGTCTCCACATATTGAGCCTGACGCGCCACATCAGAGTTCACCTCAGATAACAGACTGTTGATAAGGATAGAAGTCTGATTTGTTTCGTTTTCAAGGATTCGCAATTGGCGATGGTCCTCATCAACGGCACCAGACACCCCATAAGCAGCCCGAATCGAATCTAACAAATATCCGGTCATCGCCGCATCAGAAGATACTCTGGCAGACAACTGGTTAAGAGCGTCTGTATTAGCATTCATGGTCTGAATATTGAGCTGAGCTTGTTGAAGCATAGCATACATATGAGGGTTACCCGGAGTCGTTCCGACTTGGAGCTTAGCCTCGATTCCGCCGATAGCCTTGTGGTACTGCAAAGCATTATTGATGACGGAAGCTCTAATCTTCTGTAATTCCTCATTATATTGCTGAATAGATTTCTGCAACTGAGTCAGCTCATTTCTGAAAGAAATCACTTTTTGCCCGACAAAGGTACCGGTATTATCACCGTCAGAAACCTCAATCGGTTTAAAATCGGTAGTCCCTAAAACAGGCACAATCTCTCCTGAATTATCATCAGAGATATTCATTTCCTGTCCGGAACTCCCGCTGATAGAAGGGAATAAAGCATCTGAACTGAAAGTACATCCGCTTAACATCATAAAAGACAGCGATACCAAAGACAATTTTGTTGCAATGTTTTTCATTAGAGTACCTTTTAATAAATTCTGTTATATAACAACTCTGTTTTACACTTTTATAAAATTTTGTAAAGGCAATTTTATAAAAAAATCGCGATATTCCCGATTTTTATTATCATTGCTCACCACTCTAAACGCAATAGATTAAAATTCTTTTAAATTTAATGAAAATTTTGCTTGCAAAATAAAATGAATCGATGTATTAAACATAACGTTGTTACGATGCACTCGTAGCTCAATTGGATAGAGCATCTGACTACGGATCAGAAGGTTGTGAGTTCGAATCCCGCCGAGTGCGCCAGTTTCTAAAGCCCTCTTTAAGAGGGCTTTTATAATATCTAATCCCATTTTTTGAATACAAAAAACACCGCCAGCAAAATCAAAGCAAAGCCGATAAGATAGTTCCATTTCAGCTCTTCTTTCAGGTATAATACTGAAAAGATGCAAAATACAACAACGGTAATAGCCTCCTGCATAATTTTCAGCTGAGCCGCGTCAAAATAATCATGCCCGATACGGTTGGCCGGCACCTGAAAACAATACTCCAAAAATGCGATTCCCCAACTCGCCAAAATCACAACCCACAATGCCGTAGACTTAAACTTCAAATGTCCATACCAAGCAAAAGTCATAAACACGTTTGAAATTATCAAAAGCAAAACCGGATACAACGGCCTCATATCAACTTGTCCCTAAATTAAAATTTATTTTGTTGGGATTCTATGAATATGATTATTAAAAATTGGTCAACATTAAGCAAATAAATTAAGTTGTTGTTGACCTCACTCAATAGTTTATATAAACTCACAAGCATGAGACCGATTTTTTTTGTTTTAATATTGTTGCTTGGCATTTTACTGGGAGTTTGGTCAATATTTATTGAGCCGAATACCCTTGAGGTTAAACGCTATAAGATTAAATCCGATAAGTTTCGCGGGCTCAAGATTGTCTTTGCCAGTGATTTTCATATTGCCCCAAAACATCACAAACGCTTGCATAATATAGTCACAACCATTAACCGGCAACATCCTGACATCGTTATTTTAGGCGGTGATTTTGTAAAAGGACACCAGCAAAAATCCTCCATGCCGATATCAGATATTGCCTCGGAATTATCGCGTTTAAAGGCTCATTACGGGGTTTATTCTGTTCTGGGTAATCACGATTGGATGTATGGCGGAGAAGAAGTCGCCGACGCGCTTCGCCAAGCCGGTATTACTGTTTTAGCCGATAATAGTGTTGATATTGATTATAAAGGCCACTCATTGTGCTTATCCGGAGTAGAAGACCTCATCACCCGTCGCCCCAATATCTCTAAAGCACTCAAACATTGCCACAGTGATACGATTCTCATAACTCACTCACCGGATATTTTTCCAGATGTTCCACCGCGTGTTTTGCTTACTTTGGCCGGCCATACTCACGGCGGACAAGTTACCCTGCCGCTAATCGGCTCACCGATAGTCCCCTCACGCTATGGTCAGCGCTATGCTAAGGGCTTTATTGAGGAAGGCGGCAAACAAATGATAGTCAGCAAAGGGCTGGGCACCAGCCTTTTGCCGCTGCGTTTTAATACCAAGCCCGAAATCGTCAGCATCATTTTTGAGTAGAATTTGCTTTTTGTCTATTGACAAACGCTTAAAGTATGCTACACATAGCCATACTTAAATATCATTATGTCTAATTTATAATTTAAAATTATGGAAAATAAAAAAATTATTTTATCAAATGAGATTGCCAAGCTAGCCGTTGCCCGTAACCTGACTATTGCTGATATGCAAAAGTCTAAAAGGGCGGTTTGTTTCAAGTCTCTCAATTTTCAAAACTACCAAATTCTGTCATCGCTGCTGATTTCTTGCCAGTCAGCATCAGTGCTCAAAAGGTTTGATGATTTGAAAGCATTGCAAATGCTGAAATATCATATCCATAACCTTCGCAATTCTCCGGACTATCGTCAGGCAGATTTTTTATCATCACAAGGAGAGGGGCGTCATTGTATTACGTCACTTGACTATGCTGAGCAGTTGATAGAGCAGATTTTGGCCGACAACATCGCTTGGTAAATCTCCGTTTAACATCAAAAAAACCGCCCTCAGTTGAGAGCGGTTTTGTTTATGTGAACACTTGCGATTAGTGAGCCAATTGGGCAGCCACTTCAGCGGCAAAGTCCTCTTCTTTTTTCTGGAGGCCTTCACCGAGTTTGAAGCAAACATATCCGGCCAATTTTACCGGAGCGCCCAACTCTTTTTCAGCATTGGCAATAATATCTTTCACCTTTTTGTCAGGATCCATAATATAAGCCTGTTCTTCCAAAACAACTTCTTCGTAATATTTACGAATACGACCTTCAACCATTTTCTCGATGATATTAGCCGGCTTTCCAGAAGCAGCAGCCTGCTCAGAGAAGATAGCTTTTTCACGTTCCAAAGCTTCCGGAGCTACATCGGCAATGGTGTGGAACAACGGGTTAGAAGCAGCAATGTGCATAGCAATATGCTTACCGAGTTCTTGTAATTTAGCTTTATCAGCAGTTGACTCTAAAGCCACCAAAACGCCGATTTTGCCCAAACCCGGACGAGCAGCACTGTGAATGTAAGAAGCCACAACACCATCTTTTACTTCTAATACTTTTGCACGGCGAAGGTTCATATTTTCACCGATTTTAGCAATCATATCAGTCAAACGCTCACCAAAAGCTTTTCCGGCTTTGGGGCAGGTAACGGCTTTCATAGCCTCAACATCGCCATTGCTCATCAAAGCAACTTTAGCGGCATCTTCAACATATTCTTGGAAAATTTCATTTTTAGCAACGAAGTCGGTTTCAGAGTTTACTTCGACAACCGCGCCTTTATTTCCTTCAACGGCCACAGCGACCAATCCTTCAGCTGCAATACGGCTGGCTTTTTTAGCGGCAGAAGCCAAACCTTTTTTGCGCAACCAGTCAACAGCCTTTTCCATATCTCCGGCGGTTTCAGTCAAAGCCTTTTTGCAATCAAGCATACCGGCTCCAGTAGTTTCTCTCAATTCTTTAACCATTGCGGCGGTAATATCTGTCATTTTTTGATTTTCCTGTTTTTAAGATGTTTTATATAAATCAGGCGGCGGCACGAGATGCGCGCCGCCCTAGCAAGCAGCTAACTCTTTAGCTATTCAGATTTAAGCTTCAGCGCTTTCTTCTTTAGCTTTGCGAGAAGATTTCTTTTTAGCCGGTTTGGCATCAGCCTCACCGTCAACGATTTCTTCAACTTTCAAGCCCTGAGAAGCGATTTCAGCCTGCATACCGTCAATGATGGCAGAAGACATCAGTTCGCAATAGAGCTGAATAGCGCGAATAGCGTCATCGTTGCCCGGAACCGGCAAATCAACATCATTGGGGTTAGCATTAGTATCGGTAATACCGATAACCGGAATACCGAGCTTTTTGGCTTCTTTGATAGCCAGAGTTTCTTTAGTTGTATCAACTACGAACAACAAATCCGGCTGACCGCCCATATTCATAATACCGCTCAATTCCTGAGCCAGTTTCTCTTGCTCTTTTTTCATATTGAGCATTTCTTTTTTGGTGTAGCCTTCATAAGCATTTTTTTCAGCCATTTCGTTGAGCTTAACCAAACGAGAAATAGATTTATGAACGGTTTTCCAGTTGGTGAGCATACCACCCAACCAACGATAGTTCACATAGAACTGACCGCATCTCTCAGCGTTTTCTTTAATAATGTCCTGAGCCTGTCTTTTGGTTCCGACAAACAAAACGCGACCACCGTTAGCAGCCACATCGCGAGCCGTAGCCAAAGCAGTATAGAGCATCGGATAAGTTTTGCGCAAATCAATGATATGAACATTATCTTTTTTGCCGTAGATATACGGAGCCATTTGCGGATTCCAGCGACGAGCGTGGTGTCCGAAGTGTACGCCAGCTTCAATCATCTGACGCATAGTAAAAGTAGGAAGAGTCATATTTTATATTCCTTTTTTCCGGTTGTACCTCCGCAGACGTTTGGCTTATTCCTGAGCCCGAAGTGCCCTATCTAAGTATCAGAGCTCTTCTGACGTATTCCTAAGCACCGGAGCGAACCCAAGCCAACTAAAAAGCCTGTCCCGCCTTGCCTGCGTGTGAATTAAAAAAAACAAAGGGATTTTACTATATCCCTCAAAAGAGCGCCCTCGCTCTTTCAAAGAGATTATTTACACTTAATTTATTAAAAAATCAAGCATTTTTTAATCGTACAACGTCTTTTTTACATATTGATTCAAAAAATTTGTTGTCGAAACGCTTTTAATGCTTGAAAAATAAAGGGTTTTAGGTTATTTTGCAATCAATTTGAAGTGAATATATAAGGTAAAAAATGTCCGATTTGTTTGATTCTACAGCCCCTGCGGTTACCACCTATTCTGCGCAGGATATTGAAGTATTGGAAGGCTTGGAGCCGGTTCGTCACCGTCCCGGAATGTATATTGGCGGCACTGATGAGCAAGCCCTGCATCACCTTGTTGCCGAGATTCTTGATAACTCTATGGACGAGGCAGTTGCCGGTTTTGCTAATCATATTGAGATTAAAGTCAATGCTGATTTGTCCGTAACCATTACGGATAACGGACGCGGTATTCCGGTTGACCCACACCCTAAGTACCCCAATAAATCGGCGTTGGAAGTTATTTTAACCGTTTTGCACTCTGGTGGTAAATTTGGCGGCGGAGCTTATAAGGTTTCCGGCGGTTTGCACGGTGTCGGCTTGTCGGTAGTCAATGCTTTGTCAGACAAATTGGTGGTTGAAATCGCCCGTGATAAAAAACTTTATCGCCAAGAATATTCAAAGGGCAAACCTGTCACATCTTTAGAGCTTATCGGCAATGCCCCCAACCGCCGCGGTACATCGATTACTTTCCACGCTGACCCTGAGATTTTTGGCTCGCGCGTGTTTGTTCCTAACCGCATTTACCGTATGGCTCGTTCCAAAGCCTTTTTGTTTAAGGGCATTCGCATTTTGTGGAAGTGCGATCCCTCCGTTTTGTCAGAAGGCGACCCCACCCCACAAGAGATGGAGCTCCACTTCCCCAACGGGCTTAAAGACTTTTTGAACTATCAAATCGGGGCGCGCCCCACCATCAACCGCACCATGTTTTCCGGCGATGCTGAACTGGCTAATGACGAAGGCCGCGTTGAATGGGCGATTACCTGGCCCGAGGATGAAAACGGCTTCTGCAACTCTTACTGCAATACGGTAGTAACTCCGCAAGGCGGTACTCATGAATTAGGCTTCAAAACTGCTCTTATCCGCGGCTTGAAGGAATATGGTGAAATGGCTAACGTCAAAAAAGCCGCCTCCATTACCGCTGAAGACTTTTTGAGCAACGCTTGCATAATGCTTTCGGTGTTCATCCGCGACCCGCAGTTCCAAGGTCAAACCAAAGACAAGCTGACCTCTACCAAAGCCATTCGCTTGGTAGAGCAGGCGGTTAAAGATTCTTTTGACCACTGGCTTACTTCTGATGTTGAAAACGCCACCGCCCTGCTTGAATATGTGATTGAGCGCGCCGAGGCTCGTAAAAAGAAGAAGGAGGAGAAAGTCCTCAACCGCAAAGCTCCGACCAAAAAACTCCGCCTCCCCGGCAAACTGGCCGACTGTTCGCAAGCTGCCGCTGAAAATACCGAAATTTTCATCGTTGAGGGAGATTCCGCGGGCGGTTCAGCCAAAATGGGGCGCGACCGTGTCACCCAGGCTATTCTGCCTCTGCGTGGTAAGATTTTGAACGTCGCCAGCGCCTCTCTGGACAAGATTTTGCAAAACCAAGAAATCAAAGATATGTGTGAGGCTCTTGGCTGCGGCGTTAAAGAGAATTATAAGGAGGAAAACCTCCGTTATGAAAAAATCATCATCATGACCGATGCTGATGTCGACGGCGCCCATATTGCCTCGCTGCTAATGACCTTTTTCTACCAACAAATGCCGAAGTTGATAGAAAACGGCCACCTCTATATCGCCACTCCGCCGTTGTATAAAATCGTTGTCGGTGGCAAGAACTATTATGCCCTCGATGATGATGAAAAAGACAAGCTCTTGGCCAAAATCTTAAAAGGCAATCAAAAACCTGATATCAGCCGTTTTAAGGGTCTGGGAGAGATGAGCGCTATGCAGCTCAAAGAAACCACTATGGATAAAAAGAACCGCGTTTTGCTGCGCGTTGTTCTGCCTAATACCTCAACCAAAGAGGGCAAGGAAGAAGCCTTTGAAACCCGCCGACAGGTAGATCGCTTAATGGGTAAAAATCCTGAAACCCGCTTTAAGTTTATTATCGAGCGCGCCAAATTTGTCGACGATCTCGATATTTAAGCCAATCTTCTTCTCCCGTGTTTTTGCAAGTCCATCCCAATAGCTACCTCTCCCGTGCAGGGAGAGGGTGGCGGCTGCGCCGTCGGGAGAGGGCAGCTACCGGCGCCAAACAAAGCGCCGGCATTTATTTACACAGCTTAATAAAAAAGTTTTTTTATTCAGAATACGCTGTTTCACATTGACTTCCACAAGTTTCTACACAAACACAAGATAGCTCTCCTTGATACGTTTCAAAATTACAAAAGGAACAACACTTTACACCATTTCTAAAACCACATTTGGTAACGTACGGACACCATTCTTTACATTCGCCTTCTTTCCATTTATATCTGGAAATACATTTACAAACGGCATATTTTCCTTCACATGTTGACCCCTCACCACCAACATAACCGGCACCGGAACAAGAATATTTAAACCCTAGCTCCGAGCATAATTGTTGCCTTATTTCATTTTCAGACTTAAAGCAAGCCCATTTGTTACCAAATGGGCATTTGACACCATTTCCACCAGAGCAAGAAGATTCTGTGTATCCAAGAGTAGAGCAGTCCTGTGTCGCGACACATTGAGCAAAAGTCATCTCTGGTATTAAAGCTAAACCGACCCCTAAAAATAAATATATTATTTTCATTTAAAATCTCCCTAATATATTACTGCATAAGAGTACTATACCACAGCCTTTTATTTATTTCAATTACTATTTTCAACAAAGAACTATAAAAAAGACAAAACTTAATAGCCATAATATCTACTTCAACTATACAACCTAACTTCAAGCAGCAATACAACACTTTATCTTCTGGTTATGCTTACACTCACACACAAGCTGCAAGCTTGTGGCTTCGTCCATGCCGGAGCAATTAACTTCACACATCCCCGTACTAATTTATTTTTCTCAACACTTGCCTACCTTCCTCTTTACTCATTCCTTTACGCCTTACCTCCAATCCAACCCCTCCTCCCTCCAATCCTTGCCTCTCCCTTCTGCCTTTCCTCCCTCAAAACCCGCTAGACAAAATTAGCCAGATTTACTCTTTACCGCCACCATTCCAACATATTTATACCTCTCAAGAGTTATTCATTGATTTTTAAGCTCTATTATGCTAGAATTTTATTCAGCGGGCAAAGTTTGTCCGTCAGGGCGTGAGAACCCTTTACTGTATAGTCGTTTAGGTATAACGACTTAAAATAATGATTACCGGTGCTTATATGCCTCTTGGGGCGGGTGCCGGTATGATAAGAGCCTTGGCTTGAAAATGCCGGGCCGTATATACAGTTACGGTTCTCAACACCCGTCCGCCCTTTGTCATCAAAGAGTGGACGTTGTTTTTAACTACTAAGACAAAGGGTGTTGTGAAATGACTAATACTAAACTTTTTCTACTCATCGGGACATCTCTGTCCTTAATCCCTCATTTAACCTTTGCCCAGTGCGTAGCAACGCAGGATTGCGCGACTTTGGGCTATACCGAAACCTCTTGCTCCGGCGGCACCGGCGTCAAATGCCCCTTCGGCAACAAATGGGCATGCTTCAAATCCGAGTCAGAAATCTGTAATGACCTTGGCTTCACCCTCTCCTGCACCGGCACCGGATATTCTGGAGGAGTCGGACAAGCCTGCAATGGGAAATATTCTGAATGTACTTGTGCCACAGGTTATATCTGGAACGATTCGTCTCAAAAATGTGAAGATGCCACCGCCAACTGCACCGTCGGCGCATTGTATTATGTCGATGGCACTTGCTCAAATGACTATATTTCCAGTAAGAAATTGCTTGGTATTGTAATCTATGAAAAATCGGCTAGCCAGAATGGCTGGGTAATGGCGCATAAGCCGGTTGCTACCAATATTTATTGGTCTACGGAATATGTAGATATTTCCGGAGTTTTAACAACTTCATCAGAATCAAAATTAACCGATATACAAGCTAGCTGTACCAATACAGATAAAATCACAGCTCAAGGTAATAGCAGTAAATATCCGGCAGCATGGGCGGCTAAGAATTATAAAGAAGGAGGGAAAACATGGTGCCTGCCTTCAGGCGGATTATTAAAAAATGCCTTAGATAATTCAGCTAATTTTACTAAATTCAACGCTGCTATTTTGGAAATTCAGGCAGGAGCTGGTACCAGTACAGCAACAATCCTAGGAAATGTATCCAGTGGACCTGAGCGCGTTTGGTCGTCGTCTGAGTCCTCCTACGGCGGCGCGTGGATCTTCCGCGCCGATAGGAGTGGCTCGTTCGATATGGGCTACAGCAATAAGAACGACTACAACAGCAGCTACTCCGTTCGCCCGGTGCTCGCTTTCTAGGTTTTTATACCACTACCGGCACTGTCATCCTCGGGCTTGACCCGGGGATCCAGTGCCAAGAACTCAACAGTGGCAGGATGCGAGCATCGCGTCTTCTCTGCCTCAATCCCCAAACAGCAAAGTTAGTGGGTGAAGCGGCACCCGCTTCCAATCAGCTCACAAAAAAAGGAGGCGAGTGCCTCCTTTTTTTATGTCTTTGTGTATTAAATATCCAAGTTCACCACATTCAAAGCGTTATCTTGAATAAACTCTTTACGCGGCTCAACCACATCGCCCATCAAGGTCGCAAAGGTCTCATCAGCCTCTTCCATCTGGTTGATTTTTACCTGCAGCAAAGAGCGTGCCTCTGGGTCGAGGGTTGTTTCCCACAACTGCTCGGGGTTCATTTCACCCAACCCTTTATAGCGGTTGATGGTAATACCTTTCTTTCCGGCGGCAACAATCGCATTAACCAAGTCTACCGGTCCCGAGATAACCTTCTCTAAACCTTGTTTAGAAACCAAACGGCTTGGCTCACCAAAACTCTCCGCCAAAAAGTCGCTCATTGAGCTTAGCATCTGCGCCTCTTGGCTTTCAAAAACCTTAAGCTCTACGGTATGCTCCTCGGTTACTCCACGCAAAGTCCTTGAAACTTTAACTCCGTTTTCAGCTGTTTTTTCGGACATCCAGCCTTTGCTGTATTCCGGCTCCAGAGAGTTCAAACGCTCCGCCAAAGCTTTAACCTTAGCCTCAAAGGCCCCCGCATCTGCCCGAACTTCATTTTTGAACAAGCCGACAATCGCCATCTGCTCAATAATCTTTTCCGGCACGTTTTTGCTCAAATCCACAATCAAGCTGTGAGCTTTGCGGTTTTGCTCTACGACAGAGATTAAGTCTTCACCCATAATCTGCTCGCCGTCAGCTCTGATTAATGTTGCATCATCACAACCGCCGCGGTTTAAGTAGTTGTCCATTTCTCTCTCGTTTTTGATATAGAGGATGGAGTTTCCTTTCTTTACCTTATACAAAGGCGGCTGAGCAATATAAATATATCCGCGCTCAATCAGCTCCGGCATCTGACGATAGAAAAATGTCAACAACAAGGTTCTGATATGGCTTCCATCGACATCGGCATCGGCCATGATGATGATTTTGTGGTAACGGCATTTATCTGCATTAAAATCATCACGCCCGATTCCCGTGCCCAATGCGGTAATAATGGTTCCGATTTCAGCCGAGTTCAGCATTTTATCAAAGCGAGCACGTTCCACGTTCAAAATTTTACCACGCAGAGGCATAATTGCCTGTGTTTTACGGTCGCGGCCTTGCTTGGCTGAACCACCCGCAGAGTCTCCCTCCACGATGAATATTTCAGATAAGGCTGGGTCTTTTTCCGAGCAGTCGGCCAGTTTTCCCGGCAGAGATGCTACATCCAACACACCTTTGCGTCGCGTCAATTCACGGGCTTTACGAGCCGCCTCACGCGCCGTAGCTGCCTCAACGATTTTGCCGACAATAATGCGAGCTTCAGCAGGGTGCTCATCCAACCATTCTTTGAGTTTGTCGCCGATAATGCTTTCTACTACCGGCCGCACTTCAGATGAAACCAATTTGTCTTTGGTTTGGGATGAAAACTTCGGATCAGGTACCTTAACCGACAATACGCAGGTCAACCCTTCACGCATATCATCACCGGTCAGGCTGACTTTTTCTTTTTTGAGCAAGCCGTTTTCAACCACATAATTGTTAAGAGTTCTGGTCAAAGCACCTCTAAAACCGGCCAAATGGGTACCGCCGTCTTTCTGCGGAATATTGTTGGTGTAACACAACATGCTTTCGTTATAAGCATTGGTCCATTGAATACCGGCTTCAACCTGAATGTCATTAGCTTCGCCGGATATTGAAATAATTTCCTCATGCAGCGGAGCTTTTGATTTGTTGATGTGTGTAACAAAAGCTTTTAAGCCGCCTTCATAGTGAAAGTCCACTTCTTTGGGTTCTTGCCCGCGGTTATCAATCAATTTGAGGTACACACCGGAGTTAAGGAAAGCCTTTTCTCTGATAGCACGCTCCAAAGTTTCAAAACTAAACTCAGTCTGCGTAAACGTCTCCGGAGACGGAAGGAACGTAACCTCGGTGCCATGTCTGCCCGGAGCATCGGCCACAACCTTCAAATGCTCAGTCACATTACCATTGGCAAAAGAGGCAAAATGCTCTTTTCCGTTGCGCCAAATTCGCAAATGCAGCCAAGTCGACAAAGCATTAACCACCGACACGCCCACACCGTGCAAACCACCGGATACTTTATAAGAGTTATTGTCAAACTTACCGCCGGAGTGCAGCTCGGTCATAATAACCTCTGCGGCAGACACGCCTTCTTCTTTGTGAATATCGACCGGAATTCCGCGCCCGTTATCGCGAATGGTTGCTGAGCCATCGGCATTCAAAATAACTTCGGTTTTATCGCAATAACCGGCTAAAGCCTCATCAATGGCATTATCCAAAACCTCATAAATCATATGGTGCAGGCCTGACCCGTCATCCGTATCACCGATATACATTCCCGGGCGTTTGCGTACGGCGTCCAAACCTTTCAAAACCTTAATGGAATCAGCGCTATATTCTTTTTCTTCTTTAGCAATTTCCTCTTGTGTCATTTCATGAGTCATAATGTTTCATGTCCTTTCAAATTAATTGCCTTGAGCATACACCAAAACCTTTGCAAAACCAAGCACAAAATGACAGATATTCAATAAAAAACCTCATAATTTGTAACATAAAGTTCACACACAAATCCTCAAAAATAGGTTATAATGGAGCTATGACGAGGATAGAAAGCACAAGAACTGTATCTCTTTTCCTTATTGTCTCAGAATTAAAAAAAATTTTTATCCTCGTCATTATCAGACATCAAACCGCAGGGCTTACCTCTCTGCGGTTTTCTTGATTTCTAATGAGCCTCGGTCCAGTTGTCGCCGACACCCACTTCGGCAATCAGCGGCACCGCATAATTTACCACGGTCTCCATCACTTTTTTGATAATGGCGGCAGCTTGCTCAACTTCGCTTTCCGGTGCCTCAAACACCAACTCGTCATGCACTTGGAGCAGCATTCTGGTCTTCAGCCCTGCTGCGGCCAGCTCATCGCCGACTTTATTCATCGCCAGTTTGATGATGTCGGCCGCTCCGCCCTGTATCGGGGCATTTATCGCGGCTCTTTCGGCATTGGCTGCATTGCGCTTGTTGCGGTCATTAATCCCGTGAATATAGCACTTGCGGCCAAACGGCGTCAGCACAAAACCGTGCTCGCGGGCAAACAAAATCGTATCATTCATATATTGCTTGATTTCCGGCATTTTTTTGAAATAAGCATCAATATAAGCCTTTGCCTCCTCGCGAGATACATTGAGCTGCTTTGACAACCCAAATTGCGATATGCCGTATACAATGCCGAAATTAATCGCCTTGGCCTGGCGGCGCAAATCAGGTGTAACCCGCTCTCTTGGCACCCCAAACACGTGCGCCGCGGTAGCTGCATGAATATCAGCCCCATGGGCAAAGGCCTCTTTGAGCGCTTTTACATCGGCCACTGATGCCATCAGGCGCAGTTCCACTTGCGAGTAGTCCGCGGCAATGATTTTATACCCCTTGGGCGCCCCAAAACATTGGCGGATTTTTTTACCCTCTTCACTCCGAATGGGAATATTTTGCAAGTTCGGGTTAGAAGACGCCAACCTTCCGGTATTTACCACCGTCTGCGAGAATGTTGTGTGCACTCTTGATTCGTTGTCCAACAACTCTAACAACGAGTCCGTATAAGTGCTTTTTAGCTTTGAAAAACATCTCCAGTCCAAAATTTTCTGCGCCAGCTCACAGCCCTCATCTGCCAAATCTTCCAACACATCGGCTCCGGTCTGCCACGCGCCGGTAGGTGTCTTTTTGCCTTTGATATTGTTTTTTTCAAACAAAATATAACCGATTTGCTTTGGCGAGCCAAGGTTGAATTCTTCCCCCGCCAGCTGATAAATTTCTTGCTCCAAGGCGCGAATATTCTCAGCAAAATCGGAGCTCAGGAGTTTTAGCGCGGTGGCGTTTACCATAATCCCGTTTTCTTCCATTTGCTTGAGTACAGCAATCAGCGGACGGTCAAATTGCTCATAAATAAACGCCTTTTTCTCATCAATAATACGAGGCTTAAACTTTTTATACAGCCGCAAGGTGATGTCGGCATCTTCGGCGGCATAGTTCACGGCTTTTTCAAGCGGCACTTGGTCAAAAGTGATTTTATTTTTGCCTGAGCCGCAAACCTCTTCATAAGCAATCATCTTATGCCCGAGGAACAACGGTGCCAACTCGTCCAAGCCATGCCCGTGTTCTGATGAGTCTAAGTCATACGACATTACGGCTGTATCTTCCAGCGGAGCAATTGGCAATTCTTTGCCGAATACTTGGGTCAAAAAGTGCAAATCGAATTTAATGTTGTGACCGATTTTCAAAATCGACTTGCTTTCCATAATCGGCGCCAAATACTTTTTGATGACCTCGGCAGAAAGCTGCTTGATTTCGGGTATAGCCGCCTTATCGCTGAACAAATCTCCGTGTCCGGCGGGGTTTTTGTGCGCCAACGGAATATAACACGCCACCCCGTCATCAACCGCTAACGACATTCCCACAATTTTATCAAAAAACGGGTTAAGCCCTGTGGTTTCGGTATCCAGCGCTACCATTCTTTTTTGCTTAATCATCGCCACCCAGCGGCGCAAAGCCTCCTCATCTTGCACCAATTCATAATGGGCAATAACCTCATCTTTAATCGGAGCTTGCGTTGCTGGATTCTCTTCTTTGCTGGCAGCGGCATCATCTGCCGGAGGAGTTGCGCAGTTGTCGGTGGTGGAGGTACAACACATTTCTTCCACCCATTTTTCAAAACGCGGTTTCAGGGTGCGGAAAGCGTGCTTGTCAGCAAACTCCAACAACGTATTGAGCTTGGGCTTTTGGCATTGATAATATTCAATATCGTGCTCTACCGGCACATCATTTTTCAGCGTTACCAATTGGAGCGAAACCTCGGCATCTTGCCGGTGCTCAATCAAAGATTCGCGCCGCTTGTTTTGTTTTATTTCGGCCGCACGGTCTAAAATCTGCTCCAACGAGCCAAACTGGTTTACCAACTCGGCCGCGGTTTTAATGCCGATTCCAGGCACCCCCGGAACATTGTCGATTGAATCTCCGGCCAACGCCTGCACATCAACCACTTTGTCGGGATAGACGCCAAACTTTTCTTTTACATCTTCGGGGGTAAAGAACTTGTCTTTCATCGGGTCAAAATATTCTACCCCTGGGCGGATTAGCTGCATCAAATCTTTGTCGGCAGACACCACTACCGCCTCAAACCCTTTATCGGTAGCCTGCTTGGCATAAGTGGCAATCAGGTCGTCGGCCTCATATCCTTCCATCTCCAAATGGTTGATGTTGAGCGCGTCCACCGCCTCGCGGATAATCGGAAACTGGGGGATTAGCTCCTCGGGAATTTCTTTACGCGTCCCTTTATAATCAGGGAATATTTCATTGCGATAATTTTTTCTTTTGGCATCAAACAGCACCAAGCAATAATCACAACGGATTCGGGCTGTAAGCTTCAAAAACATATTAGTAAAGCCATACACCGCATTGACCGGAACATTTTCCGGATTCGTCATCATCGGTAACCCATAAAAGGCTCTGAAAATATATCCGGAGCCATCAATCAAACAAACTTTTTTTCCCACGTGACACCTGCTGTAATTAACCTGCAACGCCGTATATATAAAACACATAATAAATCAAGCAAAAGAAACATACGGCATAAAATTTTCCTTAACTTATTTAATATAATATATATACAATACCAAAGCAAAGGAGGCAAGGCGTTTTCCATGGCAAAGCAAACTAAGATTAAGAAAAACCAAAAGAAAACCAAAAAAAGAGGGTCAAAACAAAGATTTACTTTGCGCCGCCTCTTATTTAAGGTTTTAGCTCTGTTGGTGATAACTTTTGCCCTCTGGATTGGCTGGTGCATTGTCACTTTGCCCGATATTGACGCCGCCGTATCCAAAACCCGCCAGCCCTCAACCATGATTATTGCCGAGAATGGTAACGAGATTTATAACTTCGGCAGTGTTTATTCTGAGGTTATTACTTTGGACGAGCTCCCGCCTTATGTTGCTGATGCCATTATTTCTACTGAAGATAGGCGCTTTTATTCCCACTTCGGATTCGACATCATCAGCTTCACGCGGGCAATGCTGGTCAACCTCTGGCACCGCCGCTATGTCCAGGGTGCCTCCACCATTACCCAGCAAGTTGCCAAAAACCTGTTTTTGACTTCCAACAAAACCATCAAGCGCAAGGTTCAGGAGCTGCTGTTGGCCTTTTGGTTGGAGCATAAATTTACCAAGGAACAAATTTTAACCCTCTATATCAACCGAGTTTATTTGGGGGCCGGCACTTATGGTATAGAGGCAGCCTCCCAAAAATATTTTCAAAAATCTTCACGAGATTTGAATTTGCTTGAGGCCGCTGTTATCGCCGGTATGCTTAAAGCTCCATCTCGCTATAACCCCGCCGCCGGAGAAGAGCGCTCCCGCGAGCGAGCTGCCGTTGTGCTTGATAATATGGTCAAGAATGACAAAATCTCCGATTCTCAACGCCAAAATGCCTTAAATATGCGCCTTGGCCCCGAAAAAGTTTATACCGTCCGCGGCGGCCGCCATTTTGCCGATTGGGTTTATAACGATGTCAACTCTTATATCGGCGAGCGCGACAGCGATATTTATGTTGCCACCACGCTTGACCAAACCCTCCAGCAAAAGGCCGAAAAAATCTTGCAGGATTCGGTTGCCTCGGCCAAAAATCGCAATGTCACCGACGGTGCTGTCGTTGTGTTGGATAAAAACGGCGCCATTAAGGCCATGGTCGGCGGCGTTAATTATAATAAGAGCCAGTTCAACCGCGCGGTTCAGGCTCTGCGCCAACCGGGTTCTTCATTCAAACCATTCATTTATATTACGGCCTTAGAGCAGGGCTTTTATCCTGATGATGTCGTTAACGATACGCCGATAAACATTCGTGGTTGGAAGCCTGAAAACTTTGACAAGCAGGTCCATGGCGAGGTTTCTCTTCGAGAAGCCCTGCGTCTTTCGCTTAATCTGGCGGCTATAAATCTGTCTTCCGCTGTCGGCCGCGGCAATGTCATCAAATACGCACGCCGCATGGGCATTACCACGCCGATAGACAACAACCCCTCCATGGCGCTTGGTACTTCCGAGGTCAAAATTATTGATATGGCAACTGCCTATGCTTCTATTGCCAACAGTGGCTATGCGGTTTGGCCTTATGCTATTGAAGAGGTTTATACCAAAGACGGGTACCAATTATATATGCGCACTCCTGATGAACCTAACCGCATTTTGGAAGAGCGCACGGTTGAAGACATAACCTCCATGCTTGAGGGAGTGATTCGCACCGGCACCGGCAAGCGAGCCAAAGTCCCGTTTTTTGCCGCGGGCAAAACCGGCACCTCGCAAGATTATCGCGATGCATGGTTTGTCGGCTTTACGGACAAATATATTGCCGCTGTCTGGGTCGGTAATGATGATAATACCCCGATGCAAGGCGTCACCGGCGGCGGTCTTCCGGCTGATATCTGGAAAAAGATAATGGTAGAGGCCGAACGCATATAATTTTATCCGCAACATAAAATAGTGCTTTTATGTTTGAAATAATTATATATAATATACGCAGCAAAATTTTAAGAATGTAAAAGAGGTAAAAATAATGACACAAAAACCCGTAATGTTACTAGTACTTGATGGCTGGGGCTATCGTGAAAAGACAACCAAAGACAACGCGATAGAAATGGGGCATACTCCCAACTGGCACAAATACATCAGTGAATATCCGACTTGCTTTGTTGAGACTTCGGGCTTGGCTGTGGGCTTACCCGAAGGTCAAATGGGCAACTCTGAAGTCGGCCACATGAACCTTGGTGCCGGTCGTGTAGTTATGCAGGATCTGCCGATGATTGACCAGGCCATCAAAGACGGTTCTATTAAGCAAAACCAAATCCTTTGTGATATGATAGCTACTTTAAAGCAAAGCGGCAAAACCTGCCATGTAATGGGGCTGATGTCCCCTGGCGGCGTCCACTCTTCACAGGCTCATATTGAGGCTATGTGCAAGCTTCTCTCTGAGCAGGGGATTAAAGTTGCTGTTCACGCTTTCCTTGACGGACGTGACACTCCTCCGTCTTCCGGTGCTGAATATGTCAAAGAGTTTGAACAAAATATGAAGTCTTACTCCAATGTCAAAATCGCCACGGTTGCCGGCCGTTTTTATGCTATGGACCGTGACAAACGTTGGGACCGAGTTGAGGCCGCTTATAACGCCATTGCGTTAGGCGAGGGCGCTCATGCCGCCACTGCTGATGAGGCTATTGCAAATTCTTATGCTGCCGGCAAGACTGATGAATTTGTTGTTCCTTGCGTTATTGGTGATTATCACGGTGCCTCAGACGGTGATGTTGTCTTTATGTGCAACTTCCGCGCCGACCGCGCCCGTGAGATTCTTTATGCTTTAGGTGATAAAGACTTTAACGGATTCGCTCGCTCTAAAGAGATTGCCTTTGCCGCTTGCGTCGGCATGACCGAATATTCAGTTGACCATCGCCGCTTTATGCAGACCGTTTTCCCGCCGGAATCTTTAACCAAGATTTTTGGCGAGGTTGTATCTGAGCACGGCTTGACTCAGCTTCGTATTGCTGAAACCGAGAAGTACGCCCACGTTACTTTCTTCTTTAACGGCGGTGAGGAGCGCGAGTTCAAAGGCGAGGAGCGCATTTTGGTACCGAGTCCTAAGGTTGCCACTTATGACCTCAAGCCTGAGATGTCAGTCTATGAGGTTACCGACAAGCTGGTAGACGCCATTGAAAACCAACGTTTTGATGTTATCATCTGCAACTTTGCCAACGGCGATATGGTCGGCCATACCGGCATAATGGAAGCCGCCTTAAAAGCTGTCGCCGCTGTTGATGAATGCTTGGGTCGTGTGGTTGAAGCCATCAAAAAGGTTGGCGGTGTACTGTTTGTTACGGCAGACCACGGCAATGTTGAAAAAATGGTTGACGAGGTTACTGGTGAGCCCTACACCGCTCACACAGTTGGTAAAGTCCGTGCAGTTCTGATTAATTGCCAAACCCCGATAAAAGGCTTGCGCGATGGTCGCTTGGCTGATGTCTCGCCCACATTGCTTGACTTGTTGGGTATAGCTCAACCTAAAGAGATGAGCGGCCACTCTCTACTGGAGAAATAGATATAATGAAAGCTTTGTCCACAGCCGATATCAGCAAGTTTTTGCTGGCAGCGCTAATGTTGCTGGCACCTTGCTTGTCGGCTGCGGCTGAGCCTTCGTCCAAAGATTTGCGCCGCATGGAGGAGCAGGTCGCTAAGCAAACCGCCGAGAGCGAGCGCTTAGCTCAAGAGGCCAAGCAAATCAATCAAGAGATTGATAGCATTAGCCGCAAAATGGTCAATTATGCCAACCTCATTCAGAATAATGAGGAAAAGATTTCCTCCATGGAAACTGAGCTTCAACAGCTCCAAACCGAATTGAGCTCTGCCGAGGCTGAATTTTCCATAGAAGATGAAAACTTAATCAAAACCCTTTCAGCTCTGCAAAATCTGGCCTTAAAACCAACAGAGTCATTGTTTGTTCAGCCCTTAACGCCGGTTGAAATCATTCGCAGCGCCATGCTCCTGCGTGAGACTGTTCCGTATCTGGAGCAAAACGCCCAACGCATTAAAGGCAAGCTTGAGCAAATCGAAAAACAAAAACAAAAGGTTGAAAACCAGTTTAATCAAATCAAAAAGCGCAAACAAACCTTAGAGAACGAGCACGCAGAGCTTAAATCTCTGGCTCAAAAGAAGTCAGCCCTCCGCAAGAGTATCGAAAAGCAGTCTGCCGCCGCCAAGAAAAAAGTCGCCCAACTGGCATCACAGGCGCAAGATTTGCGAGACTTGCTGAATAAGCTTGAAAAAGAGCGCTTGGCTCAAAAACGCCGCCAAGAGCAAGAGGCCGAGAAAAAACGCTTGGCAGAAGAACGCCGCAAAAAACAAGAGGAAAGTCAAAGAGCTGACTTGATTAAATTAAAACCGCAGGCTATAAAAGAACTAGGTGAAGGCTTTATCCAAGCCAAAGGCAAGCTGCCGATGCCTGCCCGCGGTAGGATAGTCACCCGTTATGGAGAAGAAACCTCTAAAGGCGTCAGCTCTAAAGGAATTATTGTAAAGACCCGTCCGCAGGCGCAGGTAATATCGCCTTTTGACGGCAATGTCATTTTTGCCGGTCCGTTCAGGGGCTATGGCAACCTGATTATTATAGAACATGGCGCAGGCTACCTGAGCTTGCTTGCCGGACTAGACAGCATAGATTGTGAACTCGGTCAGATGCTGCTTGCCGGAGAGCCGGTAGGACAAATGCCGGATTCGTCAGAATCTAAACTTTATATAGAAATACGCAAAGATAATCATCCGATAAATCCGTTGACATGGATAAAAGGATAACAAAGGGGTGCAACACCGATGTCAGTAAAATTTACCAAATATACCTCCGTTTTTTTCATCATGCTTTTAATGAGCACGGTTGCTCAAGCCGCCAAGACCGACAAAAAAGCCGCCGCTGAAGATGCCGATACTTATGAGCTGCTTAATTTGTTTGGCGATGTTTTGGAGCGCGCCAAATCTTCTTATGTTGAAGAAGTCTCAGACAAGCAGTTGATTGAAGCCGCCATCAACGGCATGCTGACTTCACTTGACCCGCACTCCAGCTATATGGATGGCCGCGATTTCAAGTATATGAGCGAGCAAACCAAAGGCAAGTTCGGCGGCTTAGGCATAGAAGTCACTATGGAGAGCGGCGTTGTCAAAATCATCTCTCCGATGGATGATACACCGGCGTATAAAGCCGGCTTAAAATCCGGAGACTATATTGTTAGTATTGATGACCAGTCGGTTGTCGGTATGACCCTAAATGAAGCGGTTGAAAAAATGCGTGGTAAGATAGGCTCCAAAATCAAATTAACCATTCGCCGTTTTAATGAAAAACCCTTTGACGTTACAATTAAACGTGAAGAAATCAAGATTCGCTCGGTCAAGAGCAATATCAAGGGTGGCGATGTCCTCTACATCCGCGTCACCTCTTTTACCGAGGATGTTGATACCAATATCACCAAAGCCGTAAAAGACGCTCAAAAACAGCTAAAAGGCAACTTAAAAGGCGTCATTTTGGATGTCCGCAACAACCCCGGAGGTCTGCTTGACCAAGCTGTAGCGGTTTCAGATTTATTTTTGGAACAAGGAGAGATAGTTTCCACCCGCTCCCGCAATGAAGAAGACACCGTAAAATACACCGCCAAAAAAGGTGATATTTTGAACGGCCTGCCGATAGTTGTTCTGGTTAATGATGGCTCGGCCTCCGCTTCTGAGATTGTGGCCGGAGCTTTGCAAGACCATCACCGCGCCGTAATTCTGGGTGAAAAAACCTTCGGCAAAGGCTCGGTTCAAACGGTTATTCCGCTGGATAAGCACGGTGCTATGCGCTTGACCACAGCTCGTTATTATACTCCGTCCGGCCGCTCAATTCAGGTCAAAGGCATTGTGCCTGACATTATCGTAAAGCCGGCCAAGGTTGAAGAGATTGAGAACAACTTCGAGCTCAGCGAAGGCGAGTATAATAACGCCCTCAAAAATGACAGCGAAGATAAATCCGATGCCAAAAAGCTTGAAGCCGCTAAGGCTGAAAAAGAAGAACTCGCCAAAGACTACCAGCTTTCTCAAGCTCTGTCATTAGTAAAGGCACTTGGCATTTATAAACAAGGACAAGAAAACAAATAACTCAACAAAAGGTGACCGGCGTGCTCAAAAACATCAAAGAAAAATTAATGCTGTTGCTTATCAGCCTGGCGATTATAGCGCTAATCGTAGGCAGCGGCCTTTATTTTGCAGAGGTTAGCAGCACGCCGGAGTTCAAGAGCCAAATTGAGCGTATAATGTATGATTCTAAGAACCGCTCACCCAAATACATCTTGACTCTCCCTGATAAAATATTAAAGAACCCACCCAAACAAGCCACCTCAGAAGATAACAAAAATATTTCTGAACCTAAAAGCTATCAGGAATATCAGCGAGAGATAATGGCCTCAACTCCCAATTTAAGCAAACTCCCTGAAATTAGCAATTTCCAGCCGCTTAAAAACGTTATTGCGGATACCTCTCTTCAGGAAAACAAACAAGGCATGATACTTCCCAAAATCTCTGAAGACGGGCGCAAACCGTGGGTTGAATATTCATCAGATCCAATATCGGTAGCACCGAACTTTTTTAAGGTAGCAATTTTGGTCAAGGGTGCAGGCTTAGACCGCCGCACAACCAACGCCGTTATAGACCGTTTTCCGGCAGAGGTCGCCCTATCTTTCTCCCCTTATGGCTCAGAAACCAAGCAATTGGTTGAAAAAGCCCGCCAAAAAGGTCACGAGACCTATTTAGATTTGTACCTTTCTTCTAAAGATTTCTTAAAGTCTGATAGCGGACCTTTATCAATGAGCATGACCGCCGGTCAAGATGAAAACTTTTCCCGTTTTGAAAAAAGCCTCAACAATACCGGAGCAATTATCGGAGTAGTAATCAATCGCGGCATAGCCGATGAGAATAATCGCTCTCGTATAGCCGAATTTTTGACCCGAGTTCGCGATATGGGGCTTGCCGCAGTTGATGCCACCGGTGAAGATGGCGTCAAGTCGGCAGAGGTCGCACAACTTCCTCGTAGCTATGCTGATATTGTTATAGATGAAGACTTTTCCAAAGACAATATTACCGCGCAAATTGAAAAAGCCGAGATTTTGGCTCAAAAGAACGGCAAAGTCATCATCGCCGTCCAGCCCAAGCCAGGGGCTTTGGTAGCTCTTTACAATTGGGTACAGACATTTTCTCCGCAGCTCAGCTATGAGCAGCTAAAGGAGCAAAATCTTGTTTCTAAAGAGGTCGAGCGCCCCTTTGCCTTAGTTCCGCTTTCATCGGTTATTTCAGAATAACAATTAAGGTAGGTAGCATGAAACATTATCGCAAAAACGCCGGAATAGTGCTGTTTAATAAAGACAAAAAAGTCCTGCTTTGTGAGCGCAAAGGCAATTATCATGACGCTTGGCAGTTTCCGCAAGGCGGTATTGATGAAGGCGAGAGCATCGCCCAAGCCGCTGCCCGCGAGCTTTTTGAAGAAACCTCCGTCAGTTCGGCACAGCTGGTTTATACCATACCTGATGCTTTTATCTATGACTTTCCGGCCGAGATTGTAAAGCGCAATTCACTCCGCGGTCGTACTGATGCCGGCAACGAGCAGTATTGGTCGCTATTTTACTTTACCGGAGAAGATTCCGAAATCAACCTCAACACCGCCGAGCCTGAATTTAAGTCCTGGCGCTGGGCTGATATTACCGAGGCCGACCAACATGTAGTTGACTTCAAAAAGTCGACTTACGTCGCTATCATCAAAATTTTTAAAGATATGATTGATAAATATTGATAGTGGTTTTACGCCGCCTCAAAATTAATCCTCGGGTCGACGATTGAATAGGTAATGTCGCTAATCAGCTTCAAAATTAAACCCAGCAGCGCAAAGATATATAGCGTTCCAAAAATCACCGGATAATCTCGCGTCATAATCGCCTCATACCCCAGCAAGCCCAACCCGTTTAGGGAGAAAATCACTTCAATCAGCAGTGCTCCCGTAAACAGCATTTTAATCAGCATATTCGGAAACCCCGCAATCACAATCAGCATCGCATTGCGGAATACATGCCCATATAGCACCTGATTCTCGGTTAGTCCTTTGGCCTTTGCGGTCAGCACATAGGGCTTGTTGATTTCATCAATAAACGAGTTTTTAGTCAGCATGGTCAGGCTGGCAAATCCGCCGATAACCATGGTCAGCACCGGCAGGGTAATATGCCAAAAATAATCAGCAATTTTCGCCGGCCAAGACAGCTCTTCCCAGTTGGCTGAAGTCAACCCTCGGAGCGGAAACCATTGCCAATATGTTCCTCCGGCAAAAAACACAATCAAAAACACCGCAAACAAAAACACCGGAATTGCCGAACCGAGCACCACCGCAAATGACGTCCACACATCAAACTTTGTCCCGTCGCGTACGGCTTTTTTTATGCCTAGCGGAATAGCCACCAAATAAATAATCAGCGTTGACCATAGCCCCAGCGACACCGACACCGGCATCCGCTCTTTAATCAGCTCCCACACGCTTTTGTCTTTGTAATAGCTTTTGCCGAAGTCAAATTGGGCATAATCCGCCACCATTTTAATAAATCGCTCATGCACCGGCTTGTCAAAGCCAAACTGTTTTTCCAGCTCTTTAACCAAGTCTTCCGGCACGCCTTGCGCCCCTTGGTATTGCGAGCTTGACTTTGATACGTCCATCTGCGCCGCCGCGCTCAAATTTCCGGTTGCCGACACATTCATTCCGCGATATTTAGCCAGCATATACTCTACCGGTCCCCCCGGCGCCATCTGAATAATCACAAAATTAATGGTCAATATGCCAAGCAAAGTCAGCGGGATGAACAGCAGTCGTTTAATAATATAATTTCTCATTGCCGAAACTCCTCTTTCAACCACCAGCTAAAGGGCTGAAACCCAACTTTAAGCTTGGTCTTTGGGTGCTCAAATTTGTTCTGATAAGCCACTCTGTCTGCCGGAGAATACCAGTTGGGAATCACATAATACTCATTCAGCATCACGCGGTCTAGGGCAGCTACATAAGCCTGATAATCGTCTTTTTTCTGAGCTTTAATCAGCCCCTCAATCAACGCATCGACTATTTTGTTCTGCACTCCGCCGATGTTATACGAGCCTTTAACCATGGCAGATTTGCTGCCCCACATTTCCTTTTGCTCGTTCCCCGGCATCTGGCTCATACCAAAAGCTAAAATCGCAATATCAAAATCAAAATTATCCAAGCGATTTTTGTAAATGTTAACCTCCACGGTTCTGAATTTCGCTTCAATACCGATTTTTTTGAGGTTATTTATAAACGGCAGCATCACCCGTGTAAAAGAGCTCCCGTTAGCAGAATTATCAATAATCTCCAGCTCCAATGGCTCTTCGGTTTTAAGGTTAGTCATTTTGCCGTCCACAAAGTCATATCCGGCCGCATTCAAGAGCTTAACCGCCTGTTTCAGATTCTCTCGTGTCTTGGCAGCTCCGCCTTTATGCGATGGCTGTTTGGGTGCTTGGCTAAACACTTCTTTGGGCAGCTGCGCGCGATATTTGTTGAGTATCTTCAGCTCCTTGCCTTGGGGTAGTCCTTTGGCCTCCATACCGGTATTGTTAAAGTAGCTTTCGATTCTCTTATACTGGCTGTAAAAAAGTTTTTCGTTAGCCCAGTCAAAGTCGAATGCCAAGCCGATAGCCTGCCTTACGCGCCGGTCGGCAAATTTGCTTTTGCGGAGGTTAAACACAAACATCTGCAGATTAGTTGGTTTGTTGTGCTCAATTTCTTCTTTAATGACTTGTCCTTGAGCCACTTTTTTGTTGTCATAACCGGTGACCCAGTTTTTGGCGATATATTCTTCGCGCATATCAATATTTCCGGCAAACAAAGCCTGCAGGGTTACGGTTGTGTCTTGATAATAGTCATACACCACTTCATCAAAATTAAAAAATCCGCGCCTTGAGGGCAAATCTTTGGCCCAATAATCAGGGTTGCGCTTAAACGTAATTGACTTTCCTGCCTGCACTTTATCAATCACATAAGGCCCGCTCCCCACAAAAGGTTTGAGCGTTGGCTTGCTGAAATCTTTGCCTTTCCAGTCGTCTGCTGAAAAAACGCTCAACTGCGCCAAAATCAGCGGCAGCTCTTTGTTTTGCGAGTTTTTTTTGAAGTAGAAACGCACCTTCCGGTCATTGACTTTTTCCACTCTGTCCACATCAGCATAATACACCTTATAAATCGGTGCGCCTTGCTCGGTAATCGCCTTAAAGCTGAAAATTACATCATCTGCGGTAACAGGTTTTCCGTTGCTGAACTTAGCTCTTTCATCAAGCTCAAATCCCACAAATGAGTGGTCTTGCGGCAGTTCAAACTTTTTTGCCAACAACGGATACACGGTAGAATAATCATCAACCGGCACAATTCCTAAGGTATCCAAAGTCAGGGCTGCAGCCTCGGTTGCGGCATTTCCCTTAAAAATAAACGGGTTTAGGCTGTCAAAATTCCCATAACTGGGCATCACCACGCGTCCGCCTTTGGGAGCCTTCGGATTCGTATATTCAAAATTAATAAAATCAGCAGCGTATTTCGGCTCGCCGTACAGCGCCAATGACGGCATTGACCTTGCCTCTACCGTAGCCACGCTCCACCAAGCAACAGCCAGTATGCACCCCCATAACGAGATTTTATTTTTTGCTGCCGACTTCATCAACCCAACTGCTGAAAGGATACACCAAAGAATCTTCATTTACGGCTTTTTTAGGCGAAGCCGCAGCGGTTTTAGCCTCATTAGCCTTCATCTTTTCCCATTCTTTACGCAAAGATTTCAGGGTTTTATTAGTCTCCAAAAAGTCTTTGGCTTTAGGTGTTTCAATATTATTGACATGACCGGTAAAATCTTCAATATCAAACTGCTTATCATCATGCCAGCTTTCAACTTTTTCTTTTTGAGTCTCAATAACCTCAAATTTGGGTTCTTTTTTTTCTTCAGCGGTTGAAGAACTATCAGCCCCAAAACTCCGTTCTAAAGCTTTGGTAAAAGGATCATCATCTTTGGAGCCATCATCAGCATCATCTTCATCGGAAGCATTGGCATTATCTTTTTTCTTAAACAAATTAAATTTAGCCAACAACGAAGACGTCTTTGCCGATGTATCTGCATTTTTCTCCGCAAACAAATCAGCCCCTTGCTGAGGCTCAGCAAATTTATCTTCATTTTGGAAGCTTGCAAAAGCAGCTAAAGGAGAAGTTTTTTGCGTTGTTTCGGTAGCATCTCTGTTTCTCTGCACTTCATCTGCTACCGGCGCCATTATCGAATAAACTTTTCCGAACACGCCGGTTTCAATCAGGTTAAGGAAAACATGCTCTTTATCATGTTTTTCAAGCAAAGCGATAAGCGCTTGGTACCTAGCCACAAATTCCAACAAAGAGCCAGACAACACCACATCTTGCTTAGAACGGTTAAACACGCGATTCTGGAAGTCATTTTGGTTTTGGCATACTTCAATCAACACTCTACCGAAAGACCATTTTCCGCCGTTTTGCACCTTAATCCACAAGTTTTCGATTTGCTCAGAAGATGCGATTCCGGTGCGTCTGATAATTTCGGCGAGCAACTCATTCATATCGGCGATAAAGATGTCAAACTTATTCAGGATAAATCCGTCTTTAATCTCCTGTTCAGCCTCAAGCATAATCCGCGCCACCAAATCGGTATAATCCATATTTTTCTTCATTTGCTTGAACAAAGACAGCATATTCGAGCTAAGGTTTCTGGTCTGCAGATATTGGTTAATATATCCGAACACGGCCCACAGCACGAACACGGGCAAGATCATAAACGCAGTATAAATTGAGGCGTCAAACAAGCTAAGAGAGTTAAGAGGAATGCCGGCCAGCTTTTCAGATACAAACAAAAAAGCATAAATCAACCACACCACGGTAGAAAATACGGATACAAAAAAAGCCAAAGCCAACACCTTTATTACTCCTGCATTAACTAAAGTAAACAAAACATTAACGATATAGTATTCCGTTAATCTAAATTTTCAATCAAATAATCTCAAGAATCCTCATAATTTTAAGGAAAATTAACAATAATCAAAAATAAGAGTCGAAATTTGAATATTTTTGTGTTAGAACAAAACAGAGTTTTAATAATATAAGGGAAAGAAATGAGTACCACCCACAATAGCGTGGTCTTAGATTTTGAAAAGACCATAGTCGAAGTTGAAGCAAAAATCGAGAGTTTGAAACTGCTGGCGCAAGAGGAAGACGTTGACATCAGCAGTGAGCTGAACCGCCTTCAGGAGAAGCTTAACCGCCAACTCCGCATATCTTATTCCAACCTTTCGCCGTGGCAAAAGGCACAGGTAGCCCGCCATCCGGACCGTCCGCATTGCTTGGACTATGTCCACTCGCTTATAGAGGACTTTGTCCCCTTGGCCGGAGACCGCAATTTTGCGGATGATGCCACCATCATCGGCGGTATCGGCCGCTTTAAGGGCATATCGGTTGTTGTTATTGGTCAGGAAAAAGGCCACGATTTGGAAAGCCGCATTAAATATAACTTCGGCATGGCCAAGCCTGAAGGTTACCGCAAGGCGCAGCGCTTGATGGATATGGCTGACAAGTTCAATCTTCCGGTCATTAGTCTGGTTGATACCGACGGCGCTTACCCCGGAGTAGAGGCTGAGGCTAGAGGACAGGCAGAAGCCATTGCTTCTTCAATAGAAAAATGTTTCCAAATAAAGAGCCCGATAGTCGCCACGGTTATCGGCATGGGCGGCTCCGGCGGAGCCATTGCAATAGCGGCCGCTAACCGGATTCTGATGCTTGAAAACTCCATTTATTCAGTCATCTCGCCTGAGGCCTGCAGCTCGATTCTCTGGCGCTCTACCGACAAAGTTAAAGATGCCGCCGAGGCTCTGCGCTTTACCGCACAGGATTTGAAACATTTTGGCGTTATTGATGAGATTATCAAAGAGCCTTTGGGCGGCGCACACCGTGACCGCAAAGCCACCATTGATGCTGTCGGCAACGCGATTCTCCGCAATCTGAAAGAGCTCCTGCCGATGAACGGCGAAGATCTCCGCCGCGAGCGTACCGCCAAATTCTTGGCCATGGGGCGTCATCTGCCTGAAAACTAAGCTTAAGCAAGAGTAGTCTTTATGAATATTGAGCTCATATTTATAGCAGTCTGCGTTTTGGCATTAGTTTTGCTGGGCACAACCTTGTATTTTGCTTTTCACGGCAAGAATAACAATGCCGAGTTCCACGCCTTTGCCGATAATCTGTTTCGCGCACAGGCGGAGCTTGCCGGCCGTTTGTCACAGCTTAATGATAACAATACGCGCCAGCAGGCACAACTTGCGCAGTCAATCAATGAGCAAAAAGTCTCCATGCTTAAAATCGTTGATGAAAAACTGCTTGAAGTCACCAAGAGCGTAGGGCAGGGGCTGCAGCAATCCACCGAAAAGACCAACCAAACCTTGCATGATTTGCGAGAAAGACTGGCTAAGATAGATGTCGCTCAGCAAAAAATTTCATCTCTGTCGGAGCAGGTCGTATCTCTGCAAGAGATTTTGAGCAACAAACAAGCCCGCGGCGCCTTTGGTGAGATTCAGCTCAATGATTTGGTTACCTCGATTCTCCCGCCTTCGGCTTATGAGTTTCAAGTCGTTTTGAGCAACCAAAAGCGAGCGGACTGTGTCCTGCGCTTGCCCAACCCTCCGGGGACAATAGTCATCGATTCCAAGTTTCCGCTTGAGAGCTATCAGGCGCTTCGCAATGCTTCCGGCGAGCGTGAAAAGCTTGAGGCTGAGCGTTTTTTCAAAGCCTCAGTCTTAAAGCACATCAAAGATATTTCTGAAAAATACATTATTGCCGGAGAGACAGCCGAGTCCGCCTTAATGTTTTTGCCTTCAGAGTCGGTCTATGCCGAACTTCACGCTAATTTTGTTGATGTGGTAGAGGCATCTTACCGCGCCAAAGTCTGGATAGTTTCTCCGACCACGCTGATGGCCACCTTAAACACCGTCCGCGCAGTTTTGAAAGACGCCCGCATGCGTGAGCAGGCCGGAGTTATCCAAAAAGAAGTCGGTATTTTGATAGAGGACATCGGCCGTTTGGATGACCGCATTGACAGTTTGAGCAAGCATTTTGACCAAGCCTCCAAAGACATCGGTGATATCAAAATCTCCTCAGGCAAAATCTCTCGCCGTATTGAAAAGATTGAAGATATCGAGCTCGGCGCCCCCTCAGAGCATGTCAAGGTAGAGCATTTAACCGGCAGTCTTTCGGCTTAAAACAGTAGTTTGGGGATAAGTCTACGATAAAATTTAAGCTTTTTGTTGATTTGATATATTGATTTATAAAACAAAAACGTATAGATTACAAACATCAAACATAAATATAACGAGGAACATAAAGTGACAAGATCAGAATTAATCGAAAAAATCGCAAATAAGAACCCTCACTTAATGGTAAAAGATGTCGACCGTATAGTTGATGTGATTCTCAATAAAATCATCAATTCACTGGCCAAGGGTGAAAGAGTAGAGTTCCGTGGCTTTGGCGCCTTTTCGGTACGCAAACGTTCTCCGCGCGTAGCCAAGAACCCCCGCACCGGTGAGCAGGTCAAGGTAGAAGAGCGCAACATTCCGCACTTTAAGACCGGCAAACAACTTCATGAGCTTTTGAACCGGAAGTAACAACCTCTAACCACGGAAGGCAATATCCATGAACTTTCTTAAAATGCTGATAGGACTGCCCGTAATCATAATTATTCTGATATTTGCATTTGTGAATAATGATTTGGCAACATTCAATTTTTGGCCGTTTTATATTGAAATCACGGTTACCCAAAGTGTTGCGATAGTAATTTTGATTTTGCTTGGCTTTATCTTGGGCAAGATAGATTCGTGGATGTCTTATTCTCCGTTGCGCCGCGAGCTCCGCTATCATAAAAAAGAGAATAAAAAGCTCAATAAGGAGCACGTCAAATTGACCGAACAAGTCAGCTCTCTGCAAGGTGATATCGTCAACCTTAAAGAAGAGGCTGAAGAAATCAAAAGCCAAGTTCCCAAACCCACAATCAAAGAACGCTTGGCGCGCTTGTTTGGCAAATCCGAAAAATAATAACAACGAATGGTAAAATAAATGAACTGGTTAACCGATTTTGTAAGACCGAAAATCAAAAAGACCGCCCCGATAGAGATTGCGGACAACCTCTGGGTCAAGTGTCCGGATTGCGGGCAAATGCTCTTTTCCAAGGAGCTCAAAAAAAGCCTTTACGTCTGCACTCGTTGCGGGCATCACTTGCGCCTTTATGCTGACAAACGCCTGCGTTTGTTGTTTGATAACGGCGAATATAGTGAGATAGAACTTCCTCACTTAAAAGATGACCCTTTGAAGTTTAAGGATTCCAAGCGCTATCCTGACCGGTTAAAAGCTTATCGCAAGTCTACCGGACACGATGACGCCATTCGCGTCGCTAAAGGCGAAGTCGGCGGCATCACCTGCGTTATTGCGGTAATGGACTTTTCGTTTATGGGCGGCTCTATGGGCATGGCCGTAGGCGAGGGGATTGTCAAAGCAGCCGAAATCTGCCTCAAGGGCAATTATCCGCTGGTTACGGTAGCCTCTTCCGGCGGCGCCCGCATGCAGGAAGGTATATTGTCTTTGATGCAAATGGCACGCACCACTGCTGCCATCAATCAGCTTAAGGATAAAGGGATTCCGTTTATCTCCATTATGGCTGACCCGACCACCGGCGGTGTCTCGGCCTCGTTTGCGATGCTGGGTGATGTTAATATCGCCGAAAAGGGCTGCCTGATAGGCTTTGCCGGCCCGCGTGTTATTGAGCAAACCATCCGTGAAAAGCTGCCTGACGGCTTCCAACGTGCGGAATATCTGCGTGACCACGGTATGGTAGATATTGTTGTCACCCGCCAAGAGATGAAGGACACCTTGGTCAGGGTCATCAGCATTTTGACTCATGCCAAGCCGCAAATCACCACTTTGGCGCTTGAGCGCAAATAAGCTAAATAAGCTTAAAGGCTCCTTTCAGAGCCTTTTTTTTATTTTTCAAACCACAAATCTGACTTTTTCTTAGTATTGATTTGCCACAGATATTTGAAGCGATTATCATATTCTTCCACGGCGTCTTTATCTCTAATAAAAAACACGCAGTTTTCGCTGTTTTTATTTGTCGCCGGATTCGTCCAGTTATAAGAACCTGTCACCACGGATTCATTATCAAATACGGCAAATTTATTATGCTCGATTTTGTGCTTGGAATGTACGCGGATATTAATTCCATAGTCATACAACTCTCTGACTTTTGAGCTTTTGTTGGCGGCCTGCAGTCTGTCGGTCAAGATTTTGATTTTCACGCCTCGGTCATGAGCTTTTTTAAGCGCCTCCACGATATTATCATTATTAATAGCATAGACGGCGGCTTCAATCTCGGTATCAGCGTCATCAATAGCCTCAACAATTCCTTTTTCGCACTTATTTGACGGAGAAAAATATACCTCCACCTTAGCATTGACTGCAAAGGGCATCAAGCATAGCACTAACAGCACACAAAATATTTTTTTCATATCACCGACCCATTATATCATCAATCAAACGTATAGTAGTATTTAAATTATGCAATTAAAAATGTCAATACGCCATAAAGGCTATAACCTTGGAAGATAATAACCCCTGATTCAAATTCGGCACGTTTAGTATATAATTAGTCATATTCCCAACACCTTTCTTTAATGGTTAAAAGAATGCTCCTCGCCAATGTCCGAGGAGCGGGTGTTAGCAGACTGCTCAAAGACAGCCCCGACGCTTTCGTGCAGAGCCTTATTAATCGCCGGCACCCGCAGTCAGCGACATGCAAATGCCAGCATATTATTTTTTAGTCGTTATGCTTTAACGACCCTTTGAGAAGGGCTGCTAAACCCTGACCGATAATCTTCATCGGCTAAACCACAGTCTAACATAGCTCAACTTAAAAATCAACCGCCAAAACAAACCTGATATAACTAAAAGCTCGGTATCACCTACCGAGCTTCATAAAATCCAAGGCGCGGGTGTTGAACGACTGCTCAAAGATAGCCCCGACGCTTTCAGGCATAGCCTTTATGACGTCGGCACCCGCCAAATACCTCTTTACTCACTTTACCTGATTATTCTTCACTTCCAAAAACAAAGCCTCATCTTTAAGCGATGCAAACAAACTCGGGTCAGTCGATGTTATCCATGCCTGCAAACCCAGCTCGCGGATTTTTTCAAGCAAAGCTTCACGCTTGACCTCGTCCAAATGAGCCACCACTTCATCTAATAACAAAATCGGAGCAAACCCCTTGTTCAGCGTCTGGCATTTGGTCTGCGCTAAAATAATGCTGATTAATAATGATTTCTGCTCACCGGTAGAGCACAACTCCGCCGGCATTCCCTTGCGCCGATAATATACCTTAAAATCCGTGCGATTGACCCCGTCAATATTGTCATTAAACATCACATTCTGACGCTGCTTTTTTAATAAAGAAATATAAAAATCTTCCACCTCAACCGCAGGGAGCTTGTCCAGCTTTTTCTCAATCGTCCCTTCCAGCTCCAACCGCACATTCGGAAACACATCGTCCGGCTCATGCTCAATAAAAGTATTCAGCTTGGCAATCTGCTCGCGCCTTGCCGCTGCAATCGCAACTCCTAAGGCCGCCATATTTTCTTCCAACGATGTCAGCCAATGATTATCACTCTTTCCGGCCTTGAGCAGTTGATACCATTCTTTGTATAAATGCTCAAAATTAGCCGTCCGCTTGGCATGCTCCATATCAAATGCATAAACCAACCTGTCCAAAAAACTCCGCCTCGGCTGTGACCCGCCCCTAAACAAGCGGTCCATCTGCGGCGTAATCCATATCGCTGAAATATAGCGCCCCAACTCCGCCTGAGAGGTGATTTTTTGCCCGTCGATTTTGACGATTCTCTTGTCAAAGCTCCGAGCTTCTTCGGCGCTTTCTCGCAGGCTCCGCTCCACCGCCGTCCCGATTTCAATCTCTTCATCACCTTTGACAACCAAGGCTGACACCGCCCAAGCCGCATTAGTAATTTCCGTCGGCAAATATTCATCAGTCACCAAAGCCGGAGCAATCCGCTTAATATCCGCCAATCTGGCGCCGCGCAGCCCCCTCCCCGGAGTCAAAAAAGACAATGCCTCCAAAATGTTGGTTTTTCCGGTGCCGTTCTCTCCGGTAATAATTATCGGCCCCAAATGCGTATTAATCCGCAAATGAGCATAGTTTCTAAAATCAGTTAAAGTCAGACGCACAACGCCTGACTTTTCACTGCTTAAAGCCGACAAATCCAGAGCTGCACTATCCACGTTATACTCTCATAGGCATCAAAACATAAATAGCGCTGGCATCAGATGTATCATGAATTACTGACGGAGAAGACCCATCAGCAAAACTAATGCGAACGGTGTCCCCCTTAACCTCATTCAAAATATCCAACAAATAACGGAAGTTATAACCAATCTCCAAAGATTCGCTGTCATATTTGGCTTCAACTTCTTCTTGAGCGCTGCCCAAATCCGGACTTGATGTTGTAATGGTAATGTGGTTAGGAGCCGTAATAACCTTAATCGCACGCGTCCTTTCTGCCACAACCGATACACGGTCAACGGCTTCCGCCAAAGGTTTAACCCCCAGCTCCAAAACTTTATCATTATCCGTCGGAATAACTCTCTCATAATCCGGATAAGTACCATCAATCAACTTTGAAGTCAGCGTAACATCTTCCATCGTAAAACGAATTTTGTTTTCCGACAAAGAGATGGCAATATTTTCAGCCGAAGTGTCATCTAAGAGCTTGCGTGCCTCACCCACGGTCTTGCGCGGAATAATCACACCGGCCATATTTTCGGCGCCCTGCGGCAATGGCGATTCTACACAAGCCAAACGGTGTCCGTCAGTGGCAACCACGCGCAAAACTTTAGTCTCGCCTTCGTTTTTGGCATGTACATAAATACCATTCAAATAATAGCGTGTCTCTTCGGTTGATACCGCAAATTTGGTGCGGTCAATAACGTCTTTCAACTCTTCCTTAGACATCGTAAAGTTAATCGGCAGCTTGTCACCGGAAATAACCGGAAAGTCCTCAACCCCGATGGTTGACAACGCAAATTTAGACCGGCCTGAAGCAATGGTCAATTGCCCTTTTTCATCAGGAAAAGTAATTTCCACATCTGAGCCGTCAGAGAGCTTGCGCACAATGTCATACAACATATGAGCCGGAGCCGTAGTTGCCCCTGTTTCAGATGTTTTGGCATCAACAATTTCGGTAATCTCCGTATCCATGTCGGTAGCCTTAAAGCTAATGCCGTCTTCCATCGCCTCAATTTTAACATTTGACAACACCGGAATAGTGTTGCGTTTTTCTACAATGCTCTGCACATGGCTCAGAGTCTTGAGTAAACTAGCACGTTCAATCGTAAATTTCATTTTCATCTATCCTATTCATATTTTTTTATTACTAATAATATCACACCAGCTTAAAAGCAGAAGTAAAAAGGAAGAGTCGTCAACAATTTTTTGCATCAAAAAAGGCTTCTGCATGGTGCAGAAGCCTCTGATTTTTACTTATAACCATTTAGGGAATATTTAGGCATCCAACAGACGTCTTAAAGCGTCAACATTCTCTGCCACTGAAGAATCTTCCAAAATCAACTCTTCAACTTTGCGAACCGCGTGCATAACCGTCGTGTGGTCACGGTCAAACTTGCGTCCGATTTCCGGCAAAGAACGTGATGTCAGCTGCTTAGCCAAATACATTGCAACTTGGCGCGGACGAGCCACCGTGCGAGCTCTGCGTGAAGACTGCATTTCTTTGACTGAGATATTGAAGTATTCTGCAACCTTCTTCTGGATTTCATCAATAGTAGTACGTCTGTCATAAGAGCGGAGCATATCCTTCAACACATCTTGGGTCATGTCCAAAGTGATTTCATGATCAGACAACAACTGTGAATGAGCTACAACTCTGCGCAAAGCCCCTTCCAATTCACGAATGTTAGAGGTTATCTTCTGAGCCAAGAACTCAGCCACCGGCAACGGCAAGTCAACACCCAACTGCTTAGCCTTGTTATTCAAAATTCCGATTCTCAAATCAAAGTCGGTCGGGTGAATATCAGCTACCAAACCACATCCAAGACGAGATTTCAAACGAGCCTCGATTCCTTCCAAATCAGACGGAGATTTGTCAGCCGAAATAATAATCTGGCGACCTTCTTCAATCAAAGAATTAAAGGTATAAAAGAACTCTTCCTGAGTAGTGTCTTTACCACCCATAAATTGAACGTCATCTACCATCAACACATCAACCGAACGGAACTGCTCTTTGAAGGCGGCAGTGTCTTTGTAGCGCAAAGCGCGCACAAACTTATACATAAATTTTTCGGCAGATAAATAAACAATATTGCGGGTCGGGTCTTGTTTTTTGATGTGCCAAGCAATAGCGTGCATCAAGTGGGTTTTGCCCAATCCAACGCCTGAATATAAGAATAACGGATTGAACGAAACATTTCTGGATTCGGCAACTTTACGAGCCGCCGCATAAGCAAACTCATTAGTCTTGCCGACCACAAAATTCTCAAAAGTATATTGAGGGTTCAAAGGTACGGATAAAGAAGATTCTCCGTTTACAAACTCGGCACTGTTTACGGCTGCAGCTCCGGACTGGTAGATATTTTGAGGAGCCGGACTGGAAGATATTTTTTTCAAAAGCGAACGGCACGAAGAATCATGGAGTCCCAACGCAGATTTTTTATCATCTTGAACTGCTTGAACAATAAAGTTCACTTGTTTAATCTGCGGATTCTTGCGCTCCCAAATTCGGTGGATTTGCTCCGAATAATGGGTTAAAACCCAATTGCGCATAAAGCGGGTCGGAACACAAATATTAATGGTTCCTTCATTGAACGACCCTAAGGTCAATGGCCTCAACCAACTGTCAAATGCAACATCGCCGAACTCTACTTTCAACTGGTCGCAAATTTGTCCCCATTGGTCTTGAACTGAACTCTCTAATAATGCTTCTTCAGCCATTTTAACTCCCCATTTTTAGTCATAAATAAAAATACAGTTAATTAGAACCGAAAATAATCTACCCATCTTCAGAAAATAACTCACCAACACTATACAGACAAGGTTCAAAGCAGTTTTCCCCAATCCGTATTAAATCAGCGTAATTCTTATTACAAAACCAAGCGCTCTTTTGCTTAACTCATGATTTTAACAAGAATTATATTTCCAGAAAATAACCTACCATCCTCAGAAAATAACCTACTCACACAGAGTTCAGGTCAACCCCTCCAGATGGCATCATTCTTATTACAAAACAAAGTGCTCTTTCTGTCTGACACGTTATTCGAACAAGAATTATATTTTCAGTTCTTCTCTTTTTATTTTTACCAGATTTTCTTTGGTATCGACACCCCTAATGCCTTCAACCACCTCTGATAAAAAATAAGCAAATCTTTTCCCCTTTTGAGTTTTAAATTCATTTGTGTAAAAGAACTGCTTTTATAATTTTTCTAAAATAATACATTTCGTATTGATTATTTTTTTTTGTGTTGTTGAACTATCAAATAATCAAAACAAGATGAATAGTATAATCAAAAAAAATAATTACAAGAGAACTTTTCAAGAACATATAAATTAAATTTCTTGACACAGAGTCTCTTTAGAGTCGCTAGGATTCCTTGGGGATTCGGTCCTAAAACAGCAAAACCAAGTTCCCTTAAAAATAAGGGAGACTTGGTCTTGTAATAGATAAAACAGAAGAAGAAATTAAGCTTGAATAGCTTTAACTTTCTTAGAAAGACGAGAAACAATGCGAGAAGCTTTTCTCTTATCTACGGCACCTTTCTGAGCTGCGCGAGCCAATTCAGCTTCAGCGGTTCTGCAAGCAGCAACAGCATTTTCATTATTTCCGGCAGCGATAGCTTCCAAAGCCTTTTTAACGAAAGTGCGAACTCTGCTTCTACGAGCACTATTAATAACGTTTCTTTTATTGTTTCTGTTAATTCTTGTTTTTGCCGATTTATGGTTGGCCATATCTTTAATCCTATAATTTTATGTTAAAAACAAATTTAAATTCTGATTAGCTTTATAAACTCTTAAAGGGCAGAAAGTCAACAAAATTTTTAAATTTTGGTTAAATTAAGCCGGATTCTAAGAGTTTGCATGCCCCAAAAGGCTCAAATACTCGTGGAATTCAGGGCTTGCGGCGAGGAGTCGCTTGCGTTCCACTGTCTCATCGATTCCTGATTCGTACTCTGCCTTAGCTAAAGAAGATATATTTTCTTTAATTGCAATAATAGTTGACAGTGGCAGCTCTGCAATTTTAGAAGCTGTTTTTTCGGTTTCGCGAGCCAGCTCTTTAAGCGGAACGATTCGACTAACTAAACCGACGCTTTCAGCTTCTTCGGCAATCATGGCGCGCCCGCAGAGCATCATGTCCATAGCTTTTCCTTTACCGATAACTTTTTCCAGAGTTTTACTTAATCCCATTCCGGGGATGATTCCCAAGCTGGCCTCCGGCACAGCCAAACATAAACTCTCCGCCGCAATCACAATATCGCAATTAAGCATGATTTCGACGCCAAATCCAATGGCATAACCGGCAGCTTCGGCAATAAGCAGTTTTTTGATTCGGTTTAATCTTACGAACAAATCGCGATACACGTCCCACAACTGGGGCAATGAATTTACCTCGCGATTAAACTCCTGCATATCGATTCCGTAGCAAAATGATTTATCGTTGCCTTTAAGAATGATTACTTTGACCGCATCATCATGGTCAAAATTTTCAATAGCATCGACAATCTCCGCCATCATTTCTTTGGTTAGCAGATTAAACCCCTGAGTCGGGTTGATGTTAACGATTGCAAACTCGCCTTTAGCTTCGGTCTGAATAAATTTATATTCCATATTGCTTAATCCCGACTTTTAATGGTTATACGTACAATTAAAGGCTTACGACCTTCCAGAGCAATATCCAGATTCTCTCCGTCACGATAAAAATGCAATACGTCTTTTTGCTTTCCGTTAAAAGCCCAGCCAAGTTGAGGCAGGGTTGACATATAAAACGATTCTACCTCAGCAAAAGATGCTTTATCGCTCTGCAAATAAGCCTCCACAAAACGAGCCTCTTCATTCCCGAAAGACACATTATCGGCAGACATCTGTGACATCTCATCCGGAATAGGTATGTCTTCAAAACCTTCAATAAATTGAGCCGCTTGAACTGTATTAACCGCGAGCCACAAGGCCAGTAAAGGAATGATAAAAATTGTTTTATAAAATACACGCATCATATTTTTCACTTTTGTTTTGTCGGACAATAAAAGGTTGACCTTCCGGCCTGCACAATTTTTTTTATACCACCGGTTTGGCTGATATTGCAAGTACAATTAGGACATTGCTGACCGGTTTTGTTATAAACGCAGTGCAAATGCTGAAAATATCCCTCACTGCCGTCAGGTTTTCGATAATCTCGCAATGTTGAGCCTCCGGCATTAATGGCTTTTTTTAAGGTGGCAATCACCGCCTCAGCCAGCTTAGAATATTCTTTCGCCGATAGCGAAGAAGCTTCCCGCAAAGGTGAAATCCCCGCCTCAAACAGAGCCTCCGAGGCATAAATATTGCCGATTCCAGCGACTATTGCTTGGTCGAGCAACGCTACTTTAATCGGGATTTTTTTGTTGCTGAACTTTTGCCGGAGGAACTCTCCGTCCAAGCCATCGTTTATAGGGTCGATTCCCGAATGCGACAAACACTTGCATTCTTTCAGTTTGTCAGAAGGCCAACAGGTTAGCAGCCCAAACCGCCTTGCATCATGATAAATCAGGATTCCGGCAGATGTTTTAATAATAACATGGTCATGTTTTTCGAGTTGTTCGGGCATTTTATCACAGATTTTGATTCTCCCGCTCATGCCCAAATGCCAGATAATTGCATATCCGTTGCTCAAATGTATCACCACATATTTGGCAATCCGCTGATATCTGATGATATTGGTTCCGACAACCTTTTCTCTAAAGTCGTCGGGCATAACTTCACGAAAGCGGTTTTGCTTTATAATAACATCTGTTATATTAGCATAACCGATAGCCTTTTGTATGGCATTTTTTATGGTTTCAACTTCAGGCAATTCCGGCATTATATCAACCCTCCTAACCTCAAAGAGTATAAATGAATAATCTGATTTTACAATACCCGAAAATCATCAAAGTTGAAAAAGCTCTGGCGCGCAGCGGGCTTGGATTCTTGCTGGAAGATTCACCATTTAGGTTTGCCTCAATATTTTTGCCCCTATATAAAGGAGCCGCGACTTTGCCTCCGGATAAAGCCCTGTCTGCATTTATGTCAGGCACGGCAGATTCTATATTCAAACTTTTTGTATGTGAGCTGGGGTGGAAACATTCTGCGCCGGAAGTCATTTTTAGCTCATCACCCAACAGTGCGATGCTTTATAAGCAAAGGGAAGAACTTCGGCGTATTTTTCAATATTGGGTCAAAGCGGATTCGTCATATCAGGGTGCATACCGGTCTTTTGTGCAGCGGAGCGATATTTTGCTGGATAAGCGCCTCTATGCCTCAGAGATAGAGGCAGTCTATGACGCCGCCAAACATCTCCCCCATGTCCTACACAGCGAGATTGACTGGAGCCTCTGTGATAAAGAAAAACTGGCAGAAACTTTTCCCTCCGAGACAGATTTCGTAGTCATTCCCGATTCTAAGGGTCAGCTTAATTTGGCAAAACTTTGGGGTGAATTGTTTTTTCAAAAGTCGATTCTGGTATCAAATTGGCAAGACATCGCCCAACAAAAAGATAATGTAATGTTTCACCATTTTAGCCTTATGCATAAAATCACCGCCCGCCTCAAGAATTATGCCGTGCGCTTTTTATTGTATCATGAAGCTCCGCGCAATTATGCGCAATACCGCCTGACACAAGCCTTGGCACATCTGGCTCAAACCTGCCCGCAGATTAAGCTTAATCAGGTTTATTCCGCAGAACTTTCTCAACACTATGAGGAACACAGCGCCCCCGATATTACGGCAGACTACCGCGCCGCAATGCAACAAACAGAGTACGGTCAAATTTTGCCATCACCGCTGGAGCTTCCCTCAGCCACTGAAGTTTCCTATCTGCTCAAACCCAAAAATTATAGCCGTGACAAACGCTTTGCCAACAGCTCATTAGTGGTAGTCTGGGGATTGGCGTTGCTGATATACCTCTTGCTTAAATATTTTTAATTGCCGATGTCTCCGCTGATTACCGCCCAAACAACATCCCACCTGTGAATAACTCGGCGCGAAATAACCTCGCCCCTAAGCCCCTAAAAGCTAAAAAACAGAGTTACAAAAAAATATTTCGCATAAAATCAGGAACTTAGCAAAAATGTGTCGGGACAAAAAAGTCATGTGTCGGGACAAAAAAGTAGGGGACATTTTTCATAAGATTTGATATAAATTTGGGTATAATGAGAGCCGAAGTGCAAACACACCGCTCTCATTATTTTTTTTTAACCGAAAGAGTCATGAAAGTCATGGCTCTTTTTTTGTTTCAAACATTAACTATAGGAGTTAAAAATATGGATATGTATCCAAAATATAAATCTCCGTTAGGCTATGCCAACGGAGATAATAAAATAGACGCTTATGGTGTTGACCACAGTGGCTTTTCTACCCGCGATGAGTTGGAATATCAATTTGCAAGACAAAATAAAGAAAACCAACTCATTCAAAATTACAACAATCAAGGGATAACAAAAAATTATCCGCAACCAGGGACAAACTTTTGGGGCTCATCACCGGACAATAACTATGGCTTTGGCACCTCAAAGATTCATAATAATATTGAGAATATGCAGAACCAAACTCAAAGCAATTCTTTGGGGAATAGTAACAATACTCAATGGGGTGTAGACAACACATCCTTAGCACAAAATAATAATGCATATCTTGATTTTAATGGTAAGGAATTACGTTGGCATCAAAATAATAAGGTAACTAATTCTTGGAAAGCAATGTCGGGGCAGCCTGATTATCAATGTAAAGAATTTACAAATGTTTCAAATAAAGGCCCTATACCTGAAGGACAGTGGATTGTCAAACAATCCAATCTTCAAAATTTTGACGATTTATCATTAAAAGATAAAGCTAAAAGTTATATTGGTAGCATTACTAAATTATTTGGAGCCCCTGCAGGTCCTTGGCCTGGAGTTCAAGCCTCTTGGGGTAATTCTAGAGTATGGCTTGAGCCTGCTCAAGAAACAAATGCACTAGGAAGGACTGATTTATCAATACATGGTGGTTGGAATTATGGTTCTGCAGGATGTATTGATCTTGCATCCAATATGGATGATTTTAAGAGAATGTTTCAAAATCATGGTAATGATATGAGACTTAATGTTAAATACGATAAAAATTGTTGGTAATTGTTTATAGAAGTAAAGCCTGTATGAAAATATAGGCTTTACAATTTACGAATCTATTTGTACTTTATATATACTTTGTTTATTAGAGGTATGTTATATGTTTTTAAAAAAATATAGCAGTAAAATAATCTTAGGTGTATTTTATACTTTTATAGTATTTTTATACTTAATCACCTTATATGGTCAAATTAAATGCTCTTATATAGGATATTCAAATCCTGAAATGCTGCCCAGATTAAAAGGGGAACCTATAAATACATCTTGGAATTTTTTATTTTATCTATTGTCGGCCATTTGTTTTTTTATAGTTATTTGCAAACTAGTCATCAATTTTGTTTCTCCAGAGAAATGGCGTTTTAAACAAGTTTTAGCTTATTATTTAATCTATTTACTCTATCTATCCATATTTACGCTGTACTTTTTTTATTTTTCATATACTGATTTTTATGTAGCATACATAAGCAATTGATTGTCTTAAGATATGATTTAACAGACCGGTTGCAACAATATCAGAATAATCCTTTAGGGAATAGTAACAGCACTTTCAATTCAGATTTAAACCACAGTTCGCTTTTTAGTCCAAACAATATGCAAAGTTTGACTTTGAATGCCAATGCTGCCCTTTATCCGCAGCAAAATTCATTCAACACCTATTCTCAACCATACCACCTCGCCCAAAACACTAATCCTAATACGGCGAGTGATGTGGGCAATTATGCCAACAACCAATTGCCTCAACCCAAACCCATTTATACCAATCCTAATCCCAGACGTTATTCTACAGGAGAAATCCTTTGGGAAGGAGTAAAAGGTTTTGGAGAAGGAATTGTTTCCGGCTTGGAAACCTTAGCAAATGGAATAACATTTGGTGGTTATGATTGGCTTGATAATAAGTATGGATTAGGGGCTAAAGAAAGACGTCAAGATTTGCAACAGGCAGCGGATAATGCCGGTGTGGGACAAGCTTTTGCTCTGGCAAATCAGGCAACGGAACTTGCTGGAAATGGAATAGGTCTTTATGGAATGGCTAATATTCCTTCTGCTACAAGACAAGCCTACAATGCATATAATATCTATAAAGGAACCCGAAATCTTGAAAATCAGCTTCAACGAGGCAATAACTTCGAAGATATTTATATGGGGCGTATTGATAGAAACAAACTGAATGAAATTAATAACATTAGACAAGGGCTGGGAGAACCTACCATTCCTTCAGAACAGGTCAAACTTCTTAAGAATGATATTCAACATATTTGGAATAGACGCATTCATGAAGGAGGCTCTTATCCCAAAGATGTTGCTCATTCAGTTAAACAAAGTGTATTTAGTAAAGATAGTCAGGTGTTTCCCGGAAATGTATCTCGCAATCAAGTTATGATTAAAACCGGAGAAAAATATCCCAATATGAGTGCAATTACTAAAGACAATGCTTTTGATGGTGTGAGTATAAGGAGCACGATGAAAAAGGATCTTTCAACTCTTTTAAGGAAATATCCTGACTTAAAACATTAAATACATATTTACTTTTCAGTAAAAAGGTAAAGTGGCTTTGGATGGACGGCGATCCCCATCATCGGTCTATGAATACGTCATCTTTCGCAGCTCGCCGCATTATTTCTGCACTTCAAAGCCACTCTTTTTTATATAAGATTTGTCCTTATATAAAAAACATATCAGATTGACAAATAATCTTTTTGATATGTAGTTTCAGTTTTAGTGTATAAATTAAACAAAGTCAATCTATAATTGTAAAAGCTAATATTTTAGGATTGATAGAATAGGTTATGTAAAACACACAGCCTATTCTATACCATAGATTTCACCACTTTGTCTGAAATTGTTTTTATCATATTCAATCAATTCCACTATCCAATGGTAATTTGAGCAATATGTTTTTCCAATGCATTCAGAAATTTTAAATTTATTAATATTATATTGTATCTGTTTAGTAACAGGATTATAAAAATGACATTTTAAAATTATATAATCAGTATATGGAAAAAACAAATACAGATTTTAAATTTAGAGAGAATGAGGTGGGAAACTTTGATTATCCTCATTTATTGAAAGATACTCAGAGGGTACAGTATATTGAAACTTTACCATCGACATATAATAATCCTCAACGTATTGTTGCGGGTAGTCATAATGGTTTTAATCGAATTTATCAATTGAAACGTTACTATAATCCAGATAGTGATAAGAACGTTTATGATATAATTGTTACAGATTCTGATACTGGAAAATTGGTAACCAAAATAGCTAGAGAAAATAAGTCAGGGAAAAGAGAATTTGAAAAATTTTGAATGAAAGGGCTAACCTCCAAGTTGCTGAAGGGGCCCGAGGGTTAGGTCAAGCGGGGCAAACTCCCATTCCTAACACTGCTCGTAATAAAATAATAAATAATTACAGCTTATTTGTCAACTCTAGTTTGCCGAATGTATCGGAAGTATATAAGGGGTTGTCGGGAGATGCCGCAGCGGGGATGAAACAAGCAATTTCGCAAGGTCTTGATAAAACCACGCAAAAAGCCGGAAGTCTGGATAGTGTTTATCGGATTAAAAAGGAGTTTGATAATATAGTTTTAGCGGCCAAAAATTCACGTTCAGCAGATTATAAGGCACTTGAACAAGCACAAAATAATTATTCAAAAAATAAATCAAATTAACTGGTTTCAGAAAATTTTTATTGAAATTATTATTGGCTGCGTATTACTATGTCATTATAAGTTTAAATTGAGAGTTGTCATATAATAATGATTTCAAAAGCAAAAAAAATATTATCTCGCCTTATTATAAGCAGCATCTTTTTATGCTATGCTGTATTTGCTGCTATTTGTTGGGTATTTTATATAATTTTTTTAGACCCAAAATGGTAAAAGGAAATGTTGATGTCCATTAACCGAAAAAAAGTGTATATTGCCTTAGGCTTAGTTTTATCCACCCTTGTTTTTCCTTGGTCTCTTATTTATTATTTTTTAATATTCCCAATGCTTTACACCGGAGTTATTGTGCCATTTTTTCTTTGGAAAAATGTTTTTAACGGTACGATTAAAGATATTTCAGTTTATTCTCTTTTGTGGAAAATACCTGCTGTTATTTTGTTATTTTTAATTCTGAACATCGGAGAATTATCAACATTTTATATTTTACCATACTTGCCCGCAAATTTAATGATTCGTATTTTATCGGTCATTTTTATGATTTTCATTTTAAGGGTTATTATATATTTAGAAATGTTATGGGTATGGCAACCTGCATTATTTAACAATCTACCTAAAATCCAAAACTTCATTATCTGTTCAGTATTTATTTCAACAATACTTGCTTGTTATGCGTTCATATCTGATATAGACCGTTATTGGCAGTTGCTAAAATTTTTGCAAAATTAACATGGAAGCTATGAAGATTAAAGTTCAAACTAGTACCCTCCTTTATGCCAATTTAAGAAAAGCAATTTGGCTAACAAATCACGCATCATTATTCCCTCATCAGCAATAGGGAATAATGATGCCATAGTTCCACAACGTCCGTAACAATATTTGTTTGCATTAAAATAAATTTCACTGAATTTATAAGTGTAAGTCCGTAATTGCTTTACAGCCTCAAGCATTTGTTGCTGTTGCTCTTCATTAAAACCTTTGATAATTTCGGCTTTAACTGCATCAAACATACATTCATTCATGGCGTAGGCATTTTTAGCCATTCCGGCAGTAGTTTCTTGATCCTTGTCATTCATACATTTTTTTGTGCAATAATCATCAATTTCTTGAGCTTTTTTTTTCAGCGTAAGCCCGTAATTCTGGAATATCCATATGAGTAATATCAGGTTTATCAGAACTTTTATACTCTGTTCCTTGTGCAAAAGTATTTGAGCTTAAACATAACATCCCCAAAAACAGCAAAACAACTTTTCTCATATCCAACCTCTCTGGATTAAATTATAATAATCATAATCTCAAAAGTTGAAAACAAGGTTAACCCCTCCGCCTCATCAGGACACACTTGACAGTAGCCAACCCGACCTGTATACTAATAAAAAATTAACTATGGGCTGAAATTTATGACCACAAAAAAGAAAGCATTTATTACTTTAGGCTTGCTGTTATCAACACTTATATTTCCGTGGCCGTTTGCCCTTTTTATACTGATTATTCCGCCAGTTTATGTTGGGTTTATTGTTCCTTACTTGATTTGGAAATTTGTTTTCAACGGCAATTGGCAAGATATTCCCAAATACTCTTTAATCTGGAAAATTCCGATTATATTTGTTTTTAACATGGTCTTAGCCCTTGGAGAATTTTTTGCTATAGACGTTTTGACTTATTTGCCTAAAAGTACTCTGCTGCTGATTTTTGCTGTCGCCCTATATCTATTAATATTAAGAATAATCGCTTATGCTGCAATGATTTTGGTGTGGCAGCCTCAAATATTTAAGCCTTTCCCCAAGCTCAAGTGGAGTCTTATCATGGTCATATTTATAACCACAATATTGGCAGGCCGTATGACATATTTGATGAGTATCGCGCCTGAGGGTTCAGATTATGATAGTTATCAAATGTACTGCTTAGAGGATAAAAATTGTGTTATCCCTCCGGAAATTCAGCAAGAAATAGATGCATCAGCAAAAGCTAGAACAGAATTTTGGGATAAACACTCTTTATGGTAACATTTTCAATACTTATAATTGCTCCCAGTAATTATTAATGAATATGGTAAAAAGCTGAAGAGTATTACTTAAATAAATCGTGGAAAAATTAAACGATAAAGGATTAAACTATTAAACCAATGAAAATAGCCAAATATCTTATTCTGGAATTGTTATTTATTACCTTTGCAATTATGTGGAGCACTCAAATTATCAAAGATTTAAAATCACAAGGAATATGAAAATGAAATTTGTTTTATCATTAATAACAATGTTATTATTCCCGATACTGACTTTTGCAGCGGAAGAAAAAACATCAACCTATACTTATGAATCAGAAAAATGTTCCGGTGAAGAAGATGCATTTCTTCAAGGTTTGGAGGAAGAGTTGGCTAATTGTAAAGTTCAAATGCCTGATGCTCCCTCTACTGCAGATATGAACGAGGCTTATTACCAAGTTGGTGATTGCTCTATTGCAGTAGCCAATAAACTTTTTGAAAAAAATTACAAAAAGTACAACGATAAGGTAAAAAAGAATTTTGATACACTTGTCAAGGCATATTATGCGTGTGCTCATGATATCGTACAACATAGTGATTATGGTTCTGAACGAGGCGGAACTATGTATAATACAGAAGCAATTGCAACAGCATCATTCTGGATTCGGGATTTGGTTAAAAAATATCTTTATCAAGCAAGAATTGAATGTGATGATAAAGCCGAATTTGATTCTCTGGAATAAAACTAAATTCTTTAGCATAAGAAGAAAAGAGAGGTATCTAAAAACCTCTCCTTTTTTACTTGTCCCACAATAAGGTTAACCCCTCCACCCAATCCTCACCCCTCCACCGGCACAATTTAAGCAACGCGCCTCCTTTGCCCCAATTTCTCAACAGCTAGGTTAGGGGGTCAAGCTGGCACAGCTTGTGGATAACTCGGCTCGAAATAACCTCGCCCCTAAGCCCCAAAAAGCTAAAAAAACAGAGATGTAAAAAATATTTCGCATAAAATCATATGTTTAACAAAAATCTGTCGGGACATATTTGTCCCGACAAATGTGTCGGGACAAAAAAGTCATGTGTCGGGACAAAAAAGTAGGGGACATTTTTCATAAGATTTGATATAAATTTGGGTATAATGAGAGCCGAAGTGCAAACACACCGCTCTCATTATTTATTTTAACCGAAAGAGCCATGACTTTCATGGCTCTTTTTTTTGTTAATTCTTTTAATTAAAAGGAGATATAAAAATGGATATGTATCCACAATATAAATCTC
>CALXRR010000004.1 GCA_944390905.1 uncultured Alphaproteobacteria bacterium | reverse complement strand
CATAAATTGGATTGTTTTTTACTCCGGAATTTTTTTATCTTTCTGAAACAAAGCCTTTCTGGCTTTTCGCTCCATACTCCACAAATTTCCCCACCCATTAATCGGCTGCACCTCAAAGCGCGATACAAAATCAAACTTGCGTGATAAAAACAGCGACGTCGTTTTGGTATAATTATTCATCGGGCAAAAACCATAAAAATCCACTTGCAACAAATTTGCCGCCCTCAGTGCCGCCACCGCATCTTTGTACTCCTGACTGGTATTAATTCTGTCACTATCATCCAAAATAATCATTCCGTCATCAGTCATTGCCTGCACGGCACAACGCGCACAATCGGCCCGTCTTTTGCCGTCCACCACAATCACATCATACTTTTGGCCTTCCTCAAAAATAGCATTATAATACCCCTCACCCTCATCACGCCATTTTACTTCCAAATTAGGCTCGTTGAACTCCCCACGCCACTTGTCAAACCACTTTGGATTATCCTCAATACTGACTACTCTTTTGGCACGTCTGGCCCAAAACAAAGATGAATAACCACATCCAAACTCAAAGATAGTCTTTTCCGCATAATCAAACTGCGACAAATACTCAATCGCCGGATATGTATACCAAGGAATAGGATTTCCATCACGGTCGACACAAACCTTTTCATCAATCGTCCGCTCAATAGCAAAATCTTTCTGCCACATTTCAATAAACTTCTGAAACTTTTCACTATACATTTTTTCACCCTTGAAAAATTACAAACAACATATATTATAAGTTGTGTAAACAAACAACATATTTTAGGAGACAACCCATGAATATAGTAACTAAAATAGCTTATCTTCTGGTTATCATCGGCGCCCTCAACTGGGGACTGGTAGGTGTTTTCAACTTTGATTTGGTAGCCATGATATTTGGAGCCGGAAGCTTGTTAAGCCGTATTGTTTACTCATTGGTCGGACTTTCCGGTGTATACCTCATTTTGGATTACATCAAACGTAAAGCCTAAAAATGAAAGTATCCTTCTTCCAAAAAAACATTCTCTTTCCGAGAATGTTTTTTTGTTGCCAAAATCCAAATCTGTGCTATACCGACAACAATAAAACATCAAGAACAGAATCTATCGCCATGAGCAAAAACGAAATCATCTTCAAAAATCCGGCCAAGAACAGCTACAAAGTAGCCCCATTAGGTTATTCATGGAGCGTCTGCTTTTTGAGCTTTTTAGTTCCACTCTATCGCCGTGACTGGAAAGGTGTACTGTTCCTCCTTTTTCTTGAGATTACAACATTAGGGCTTGGTTGCCCGATATACGCACTCCGGTACAACACCGCCTATGCCCGCCGTCTGCTCAAATCCGGCTATAAGATATTCCATATCAAAGGCGTTTTAACATCCTCCACCTATCAAAGAATCACCTTTGGCATCAACCCCTAATAATATCCACGGTTCAACTTAGCCGCCGCATTTGCCGCCGCTGAAGCCACCTGCATCAAAGTATAACTCACCACATCTTCCACCGGCATATTAGCATTTCTGGTATCTCGCTCACACTTTCCGAGCAGCTCCAACACACTGAATACACGCTCTTTATTCCACAAAGCCAATTGCTTTTTAAAACTGCTCTCACGGAAAAAAATCACCCTTGGCACCAGCTTCATCACCGCCTTATCCACCGATTCTCCATTTTCCATAAAAGCCAAACAGTTCAGGATTCGATAAAAATGATACACTAAACTCCGTATAATCAGCGCCGGCTCTGTCCCTTCATTAATCAACCGTTCAAAAGCCTGCATTGTTTTGTCTTTCTGCCCACCTGCTGCAGCAAAACAAACATCATCCATAGATGAAGCCGATGTATCACTGATTACCTTTTGCACATCATCTACCGTCACATTTCGCCGCCCACCAATATAAGTAATCAGCTTTTCAATTTCACCCAAATTACTTTTGCGGTCATTTGAGAGTCTGGCACACATCAATTGCAAAGCCTCATTACCGATAGTAATAGAGTTCGCCACCAACACCTCCTTCACGGTAGCAAACACATCTTCATCGCGGTCTTCATAACAGGCAATCACACCAAAATCAGCACTGTCTTCTCCCAGTTTTACTAAAGAAGACTTTTTGTTTAAAGACAAGGAATAAAGAATCACTAAAGTATCCGACTTAGCATCGTCAAACATACCTTTAATATGCTTAGTCAGATTATTGTCCACGTCTTTGACCACCACCACGCGGCGCCCGCCCATCAAAGATTGGGCATTAAACTCGCCGATTAACGCCCCAGGGTCGGCATTGACGGCATCTCCGTCCAAATACACCACTTGGAACGGATCATAAATATCCGGACAAATAGCCGCGGTCAGTTTTTTCACATATTCTGCGACCAAACCTTCATTAGCCCCATACACCAACCAGCATTTGACGGTATTATCAGGCTTTTTCAAATATTTTTCGACTTGTGCCGCTTTATAAATCACTTACAGCTCCTTGCTTAGATTCTACGGAATGGAAATAAGCCCCAATACGCAAAGTAATATCATCGGCAATTATTTTGGCGGCATTCTTCTCCGCCTTCTGCTGAGCGATTGTAGTTGAATACGGATTTTTCAAAATATCATAGCTGACATAAGCCACACTATCTCCAACAAACAGCTGCTTACTGCCTTTCATCATCCGATAATCAACCTTAAATATAATCATTTCACGAGTAGCGGTAATATCCTCGCGCAAAGCCTGCTGATAAACTTCTCTGCTTTTCAAAGTCACAAACAAGCGATACTTAGGCTTTTTCGGCACACCGGTAGGTGTAAGTGAGTCGAGCAACTGGTTACGAATCAATTGCCCAAAACGATCCGCAATTGGCTCTACCTTCACCTGTTTCATTTCACCCAAGATAGTAGTATCAAATTTGGAATTAAAATACCAGCCGCCGACTTTTTCACGTTGCACATACAAAGGCTGAAAGCCGCAGGCACTCAAACAACATGCAAAAGCCAACATCAAGCAGCAAAACTTTATGGCTGATATTTTAATCCCTTTCATCCACACCTCTCTCTTGGCTTTTAAGCTGCCACAATATTCACGATTTTGTTTGGAACCACAATCACCTTGCGGATTTGTTTGCCCTCGGTCTGGCGCTGTACGTTTTCCAAAGCAAAAGCGGCTTTTTCAACCTCATCTTTAGCAGCATCTTTGGGCATTTCGATAGTCCCGCGCATTTTACCGTTCAGCTGTACGGCAATGGTTACCACATTGTCCTCAGCCAGCTCTTTAACAAACTGCGGCCAGCTTTCTTTAACTGCCAGAGTATTATGCCCCATTCTTGCCCACATTTCTTCAGCCAAATGCGGTGTAAACGGACACAACAGCTTAATCAAAGTTTCATACAACTCCGGAGCAATCTCTTGCTTATCACTCAAATAGTTTACATAAGACATCAAAGCTGATACTGCGGTATTAAACTTCATCTGGTCAATACGCTCGGTCACTTCCTTAATACATTTGTGCATTGCGCGCAAATCTTTGTCCGAAGGTTTAGCATCTTTCATCACTTTTTTGAACAAAGCAAACACCTTGCCCACAAAACGATAAACACCCATCAAGCTTTCTTCCGACCACATTGCCACTTGGTCAAACGGACCAATAAACATCTCATATAAACGGAATGTATCCGCCCCATACGCGGCAACAATATCATCAGGATTAACCACGTTTCCGCGTGATTTTGACATTTTTTCACCATTTGAAGCCAAAATCATACCATGTGATGTACGTCTGCGATACGGCTCTTTGGTCGGAACCAACCCACAGTCATACAAAAACTTGTGCCAGAAGCGCGAATACAACAAGTGCAAGGTTGTATGCTCCATACCACCGTTGTACCAATCCACCGGCATCCAGTATTCCAAAGCCTCTTTAGAGGCAAACTCTTTGTCATTATGCGGGTCGCAATAGCGCAAGAAATACCACGAAGACCCAGCCCAGTTAGGCATAGTATCGGTTTCGCGGCGCGCTTTTCCGCCACACTTCGGGCAAGTAGCCTCCAACCAAGCTCCAGCCTTTGACAAAGGCGATTCTCCCTCATCATTGGGGTGATAATCCGGCACTTCCGGCAAGGTCAACGGCAACTCGCTTTCCGGTATTGGCTGCCAACCGCAGTGCTCACAATATACCATCGGTATCGGCTCGCCCCAATAACGCTGACGCGAGAATACCCAATCACGCAGTTTATAATTAATCTTCGAATTACCAAAACCGTTTTTAGTAGCATAATCTATGGCGGCGCGCATACCGTCTTCTTTGTTCATCCCGTTCATAAAGCCGGAATTAATATGCGCCCCATCTTCTTCCCAAGCTTTTTCGCTGATATCGCCACCTTCCAAAACCTGAATAATCGGCAGATTAAACTTCTTGGCAAAATCATAGTCACGTTGATCATGCGCCGGCACCGCCATAATCGCACCGGTACCATATCCGGTTAATACATAATCAGAAATAAATACCGGAATCAAAGTATTGTTAAACGGATTCCGCGCCTTAATTCCTTTGAGCTCAACGCCGGTTTTACTGTCATCCATCGTACGCTGCAAGTCTGACTTTTTGGCTGTCTCAGCCACATAAGCCTGTACCTCATCGGCATTGCTGAACTTGCTCATCAGCTCATTCACCAACTTATGCTCCGGCGCCATAACCATATAAGTCACACCAAATGCCGTATCCGGACGCGTTGTAAACACCTTCATCTTTTTGTTCAGCGCGGTTCCATCTTCCCCACACAGCTCAAAATCAAGCTCAGCACCCTCCGAACGTCCAATCCAATTGACCTGTTGCGACTTAACTCGATCAATAAAGTCAAGGTCGTCCAAATCATCAATCAATCTATCGGCATATTTGGTAATCGCCACCATCCATTGCTCTTTATCTTTGCGTACCACTTGGGCTCCACAGCGTTCGCAGCAGCCATTAACCACTTCTTCGTTAGCCAAGCCCACTTTGCATGACGGGCACCAGTTAATGGCGATTTTGTCTTTATAAGCCAACCCTTTTTCAAACAGCTTAATAAACATCCATTGCGTCCATTTATAATACTCAGGGTCGCAAGTAGATATACATCTGTCCCAGTCAAAGCTAAAGCCGAGTGACTTCAACTGGCGGGTAAACGTCTCAATATTGGCCTTTGTAGATACAGCCGGATGCACACCGGTTTTGATTGCATAGTTTTCCGCCGGCAGACCAAATGCATCAAACCCCATCGGATACAACACATTAAAGCCCTGCATTCTTTTTTTGCGGGCAATAACATCAAGCGCAGTATACGAGCGCGGATGCCCCACGTGCAAACCGGCACCTGACGGGTACGGAAATTCTACCAAAGCATAAAATTTTTCTTTTGATTTATCAATTTCTACCTTATAGGCTTTTTCATCATCCCAAATTTTTTGCCACTTATCTTCAATGGTTCTAAAATTATATCTGTCTTCCAAAGCCCATTCTTTCTGCCATTCTGCAAAAGATTCCTTGCCGTTATATCTGGCTTTTCCGGTCATATCAAACAACTCCTATTTTCTCAACAAAACTTATCTGGTCACCACATCTCTGTGATACAAATTTTTGGCTTGCAAAATAATTGCTTTTTCCAATTCTTCGGCCAATGCTTTATCAGGGGTAGCATCTTTCCACATACCCTTACTCATCACGCGTTTAAATACCTCAACTTTAAGCCCGTTAGTAGTAAGTTTCTGCGTATAAATCGTCACATTAACCTTAAACTCTTCATCGACGGCCATTTGCTTCCAATCAGTAATAATCACCCCGCCTTTAGCATCGGTAGAAGCAAGCGGCATAAAGGATAGCTTGTCCAAGGCAGCCTGCCACAAATAAGGATTAACTCCGAGTTTATCACTGTTTTCATTTTCAGAGTTTTCCTCGGCCAAATTCCAATTTTGATCTTCCGGAGAAGTCGTTTCTTCTTCTCCGCCCAACCAAGTTGGCATAACCTCGCGCCACATTGAGCAAGCATTCAAGCACAACATCGCGCCCAAAACAAGAGCTAAACGTTTTTTCATTTATCTATCCTCTAAATCTAAAACTTTTCGCTTCATTATAAATAAGTTGATTAAAATTACAAGAGACTTTAACTTGTAATTAACGCGAAAAGCATTAAAATACCCCATATTCTGATTACCAACGGAGATTCTGCCTATGCCCAACGCCCGAGAATACGCGTTACATTACTTCAGCCGCAGCCTTAACGAGCAAACTTTTCTGACCATTGAGGCTGACTGTCCGGATTCTCCTTTTGTGCATATGCTTACCACCACCGCGTTTCGCCGCTTGACCGACATCAGGCAGATTTTGTCGCACTTGCTGCATAAACCCTTGCCTGCCAAACACCAGAAAATTTACCAGCTTTTGTGCCTTGGCGCAACCGAGCTTTTGTTTATGAATACGGCAGACTACGCCTGCCTCAACGAGTGGGTTTCTCTGGCCAAAAAACTTGGCAACTCTGCTCTTGGCGGCATGACCAATGCCGTTTTGCGCCGTCTTTCGACAAACAAATCAACCTTTTTGGCTCAACCGCCCAAGTTTTTTCCGGATTCCTTTTTATCGATTCTCAAGCAAGACTATCCGGCAAAAGCTATTGATGATATTGCTCAAGCCTCTCTTTCTGAGCCGCCTCTGGCTTTAAGCGTCAAAGCTGATGCCCAGGCTTGGGCCGAGCGCTTAGGCGGCTTGCACCTTGCGGCTAATACCGTCATTTTGCGCAACGCCGGCAAAATTCCTGCTCTGGCCGGATTTAATGACGGCGCTTGGTGGGTTCAAGACTACGCCGCCTCCATCGCCGTAACCTCGCTTGGCAACATCAAAGGCAAGCGCGTGTTGGATCTCTGCGCCGCCCCCGGAGGCAAAACTGCCCAACTCATCAATGCCGGAGCCATTGTCACCTCGCTGGATTCGTCTGCCGAGCGCCTGCAAACTCTGCGCCAAAACCTTAAACGCCTGCACTTTGCCGAGCCCGAAATCATCGCCGCTGACGCTCTGCAATGGCTGCAAACTTATCAAGGGCCTGCCTTTGACATTATTTTGCTTGATGCCCCTTGTTCTGCCACCGGCATTTTCCGCCGCCATCCGGAAATCATCCACTTCAAGACCAAAGCTGACGTACAAAAACAAGCCGCTCTGCAAAAACAAATTTTAGATATCCTCAGTCGCGTTTTGGCGCCCCATGGCTTGCTGGCTTATTGCGTCTGCTCCATTGCCAAGGCTGAAGGAGTTGCACAAATCCGTAGCTTTTTGAAGCGCTCTGCCGGCACTTTTGCCCCTCAGCCCATAACCGCAGGCGAGCTTTTGCCTTCAACCTCGGCTGACCTCTCTCCTTTAATAACTCCGGAAGGCTTTGTCAGCACACTGCCATCTATGCTCCCAAGCTTTGGCGGAGTTGATGCATTTTTCATCGCTAAATTGCAAAAGGTAAAATAAGATGACCTCACCTCAACCCAATCCCATATATATCATTGGCGACGATGCCCTCGCCTGCTACCTTGCCGCACATTTTCAAGACATTGATGAAAATCCCATCATTTTATCATCACCGTCCAACACCAAAGACCTCTCCACTAACGGTGTTACCATCAAAGAAGAATTTACCACTCTTCGCAAAAAGCACTATCGTTTTTCCACCGCTTCAATTATGACCACCGACGCCAAGGCCGTCATCATCACCGTCACATCAAGCGAGCTCAACAGTGCACTGGCCTTCATCTCCCGCGACAAAATCAACAACGCTCCCTTGCTCTGCTTCAGCCTTCTCAAAGACAGCGGCTATATTCAAGACATTTTAGGCACTCCGGTTTGCAAAGCTCATTTCACCGGCTGGCTCAACAAACACGATCAGCAAATCAGCCTCAAGGGGCGCCAACCCACAATCAATATCTACTCCACCATCAACAACTCCACCCAACAAAAGCTCTCTGCCCTGTTCAACTCCGCCGGATTTGAAATCTCTTTTCTCGACTCAGAAAAAGACTTTTTCTGGCCGATGTTCACTCTCAACGCCGCTTGTTCTATCATTTGCTCAGCCTACGACAAACCCATCCATCAAATCTTAAAGAACAAACAGTTCCGCACCCAGCTTGATGAAATCATCAATGAATTCATAACCCTAGCCGCCGCTGATGATGTCAAAATGAACTTTTCTGATATAATGGATACCATCATGTCCATCCCCGGAGGCTATATCTTTCCCTTGCACAATGACTTTCGCACCGGACGCCACCGCGATTTTCACCGCATTTCAAGCCTAATCAAACAATCCGCCCGCCAAGCCAATGTCAAAACCCCTGTTCTAAATGAGCTCATGGCACGCATTTATGAGATATATCTTAGTATAACCTGATAACAACTGTTGAAGAATAATCAATAATTCATTAGTATAAACCTAATTAATGCCCTTAACCCCAATGCAAAGACCATGGAAAACCAACTTTTGATTATCACGGCAGCCTTTATCCTCGGCTTCATCAGCAGCTTTATTTTTCTGAAATACAGCCTGCTCCGCGGCCGTAAAGAGACGTTTTTTCCGCTGTATCTTCCCATGTGTCTGTCTCTTCTGGTTCTTTTCTTTCTGTTTCCGTCTTCGTCTGATTTTTTGCATGAACTTTACTGGGCTGAAATCATCTCGGTAATAATCTGCTCTTTGCTGATTTTTACCCTCTGCCGTATTCCGCGGTTGTCGCGTTACAACTTTTTATTCTTAATCATCGGAGCCGAAATCTGCTACTATTTTATTGCTCCCGACCAAAACCTCATATCTCCGTCGCTTCCCATCTGGGCTGATAGTATTTTAAGCATTTTGGGCTGGAGCCTTTTTGCCTACAGCTTCCGCTGGCTTGGCACCCTTAACGGACTGCAAAGCCGCCAAAGCTTAGCCTTATTCGGAGGCATTGCTCTGCTTTACTTTTTAGGCTGTGCTCCGTGGTTGATTTCACTTATAAGCATCAGCTTCTGCGGCATCTCTCTGGCTTGGTTGCTGTTTGAATCCTACCCCGCTCACCTCCGTTTAAGCCCCGCCGGCAGCAGCGCAATAGGTTTTATCTTCGGCTGGCTGATATTCCTTTGTGGCATGGAAGGTAGCGGCGCCTGCATCACCTGCTTTATTATGTTTTTTATTTATGAAATTTTTATCAGCACGGTCAAAAAGTTTTCTCTCCGTCCGGAACACCGCAACTTTTCACACAACAGCGATTATATGCAAGCCAACCTCAACGGCCTGTCTCCGCAAGACATCTGCTCCGCCATCAGCAAACTAATGCTTTTATTAGTAATATTCGGCTGCTTTGAAGCCTTTGCCCCCAACCGCTATTCGGTTCCGCTGCTGGCTTTAATCAGCACTGCATGGTTTGGCTATCGGCTCAACCATTGGCGCAACTTTGAGCTTCAACCGTCCGGCTCTTTTGACAAAGCGTCTCAAGCCCCCAATCAGAAGGAGCCGTCATGAGCCTTTTAGAACGCCTAAAAAACCTTTTTATCAAGTCAGCACACCCCGCCTCCGCTGAAGACATAGACCCAACAGATTATCAACACATATCTTTTAGGGTTGGCATTGTCGAATTCGCCGACAATGTCGAAAGCGACAGCGGCAAAGTTCTCGGCCGCCTGCTGGGGCAATCTGACAGCCTTCAGGTTTTCTATATTGATGAACCCTTCGGCAAAGCCTTTTTGTCCCTAGAGAGCCGCACCATTTTTGACATGATAGACCGCGGCCAAGCCATTATTGACAAGACCGGCGCCGACGTCATCATCTGGGGCTACCGCGAAGGAGGCAAGATTCGCCTCAACTTCCAAACCGGCAAACAATACGAGATTGAAGACAAATCATTTGTCACTTTGCTTGACAGCCTTTATATTCCGGCGGCCGCACTTGAAAATCCGGCTTTGTTTCCACCGGCATTATTAAGCCTTATTTTCGGGGCCGTTCTCAGCGCCCTCACCCCGACTGATACCGAAAGCCGCGTATATCGCCGCTACCTTTTGAAAAAGACCATCTACACCCTAACCCAAGACAACTCCGCCAAACAGCTTTCGGTAGAATACCTGCCTTATATCATGAACTTTTTAGGCATCATCTACTTAAGCTACGCTTATGACCAAAACGACGGCCGCAACTTCAAAACGATTCACAATCTTCTCAACACGGCACTCAAACACCAAGACCTTATTACCAACCCGATACACTTGGGTTGCATTTATTACCACATAGCCCAACTTTATGATTCGGCCACGGTTTACACCACCCGCAATCCGTCCGGCTACTTCAAAGGTGCCATCAGTTACTACCGCCAAGCTCAAAAATACCTAAGCAAATACACCTACGCCTATGACTACGGCTATATCTCCTATAAACTTGCGGATTTGTTCTTTAATTATTGGAAACAAACCGAAGACCTCCAAGCCCTTCGCGACGCGGTTTTCCAACTCCGCGAAGCCGAAAAGATTTACACTTACGCCGTATTTCCCAAATTCTGGGCCGAGATTCAGGGCAAGCTCGGACAAATGCTGGCCTTGCTGGGCAGCATCACCAAAAGCACGGAGATTTCGGAAGTAGCCATCACCAGCTACCGCAATCAACAAAAAATCGTAAGTGAGAAACGCAACCCACTGGCCTGGGGTCGCATCCAAGAAAGCATTGCCGACATTCACTACCACTTAGGTCAAAACGGCGGCGGCCGCTCTCACTTTGAGGAGGCCTTAGAATACTACCACGACGCCCTTTATATTTATGAGAACCTGCAACAATCCGGTGACATCAAAAAAGTCACAACCGGCATAGCCCGCACCCGCCGCGCCTTAAATCAGAGCTAATCCTGCCAATTCAGTTTTAAGGATTAAATACAGCCCTTACATTATAGCTACTACTCTTATTTTTTGTAGTTGCTGAACCATTAGCCATATTTACCACGACATATTCATAAGAACAAGTTGTAAAAGGATTATCGGGGGTACATCCCTGAGGATTCGCACCAGCACAAGAACATACTCTTTCAGACGAAGCCGACCAATAAAAACCTTCAACCAACTTATTTCCTGTATTTGCAAGCATCAAATTATTGAGTGAAGATTTATTATTATAAATTGTTTCAAGCTGATTTTTTGTTGGTAATTTTCCATTAATACCGCTACAAAAACTATGATTCCGACAACTACTGTCAGCATCACTCCATTCAAACACACCAATATCTTTCATTGCAACATAAAACTCCATACCGGAAGTTTTCACTCCAATAACCTTCCCATTACAATAATATAAATTTCCGTTTTCACCATTCCAGAACTGACAACTTCCATTTTGCCATTCATATCCGTTTGCACACAAACACTGAGCATACTTTCCGCCGCAGGCCTGACCTTCACCTCCGACATATCCGGTTCCTGTACATGATTTTGTAAAACCATTTTTTTTACAAATATTTTCTTCATTTTCAAAACAAGCCCATTTATTACCAAACGGACATTTTACACCGCTGCCGCCCGAACAGCTTGCCTCGGTATATCCCAAAGCAGCACAATCTTGCGTAGCAACACATTGAGCGTAAGCAAAAGTTGGTATTAAGGACAAAGAAGTCCCAATAATTAAATATAATCTAGTATTAATCATAGTCTAAACACCTTATCTTTTATGGTTAAAAGAACGCCCCTTTGAAACCAATCAAAGGAGCGGGTGTTTACCGACTGCCATACGAACAGCCCCAGCGCTTTCAGGCGGAGCCTTTATGACGCTGGCACCCGCATATAAAAATATACAAATGCCAGCATATCAATTTTAAGTCGTTATGCTAAACGACCCGTACGGAAGGGCGGTAAAACCCTAGCTGGTATATCCTTACCAGCTATCACTATTTTAACATAACAAGCCTAAAAAAGCAATAAGCAATAAGCAAAAAACATATAAATACTAAAATAAAAAATTCAAGCAGTTACAATAAAATGAAACTATGTATTAACAAATCACTTCCGCCATCTGGTTTGGCGCAAAGCCTCCCCCACCACCATAGCGGCAGACACTGCCATATTAATCGAGCGCGCCTTCGGGTTCATCGGAATCAACAAACGCGCATCGACAATTTGGTGCACTTCCTCCGGCACACCGGCACTTTCCCGCCCCATCAAAATAACATCATTCGGCTTAAATTCAAACTCGGTATAAGGCATGGCTGCATGGGTAGTCATCAGCACAATCCGCCCATATTCATCAGGGTTTGCGGCGCGATAAGCCAAGAACTCCGCCCAAGAATTATGCCGCCGATAAGACACCTGCTCCAAATAATCCATACCGGCGCGCCGCATTGCTTTTTCATTAAAAATAAAACCGCACGGCTCAATAATATCCAAAGGTAAATCCACACAAGCCCCCAAGCGTAGCAAAGTCCCCGTATTTTGGGGAATATCCGGCTGAAACAACGCCAAACGCATTTTATACCTCACTTATTACAATCAAATAATGCCCACTTTATCCCCTCTTTACCCAAAACGCAATCCCCAAACACACAAAAAAAATGAGTTCGGTTGGTTCAACCGAACTCTAAAGTAAATAATCTCTTTCAACGTTGATACAAAACATCTACAATTTCCGAGAGATTATGTACCCTCCACAAACGATCATCTTGAGGCCAAAACTTAACGCGGTTCTGCACTCTGACCATAAATTTCATATAGGCCAAATAATGTGCAAATTTTTTGTCATTAAATTCACGTACCGAAGCACATTGTGCCTCATTTGGCAGCATCTCAGCCAAAGGAAGCTCGTCTTTTTTATAGACTTTGCCGCTGATTTTATTAGCTTCTTCCAAAATCACGCGCAAAATCCGCTGCCGTTTTGATACTTCTTTGGTAACCTCTGCCAAATAATCTGCGATTGTTGACAAACGGTAATTAAATTTCAGCTTCAACATCGGGAAAGCCCGACTAACTTCTTCGGCCATCTGCTTGCGATGCTCAGGAGCAACATACGTATCAATATCGGCATCACCCTTACCTGTAATTGTTTCAAAACAATCAACTAATCTGTCAGTAACCCAATCTCTATTCATAATTATATGATTTAAATAATTAAACAATGCCCTAATTTATAGCACAGAAAAACAATATTGTCAAGTTTTTGTCACAAATTTATTTTTATATATACAATCTCACCCTCTGGCACACTAAAATTCCGATATGTGAGATACCCCAAATACGTGTCAAAAAAAATGCGGAGAACGAGTCATTATACAATCTCACCCTCTGGCACACTAAAATTCCGATATGTGAGATGGATAATAAGAAAAAAGTTTTAAGGCGACAGGAGTGTATGTACTGATACATGACTTAGCCTTAAAACTTTTTTTCTGTATTAGGCATCCACAGAGCGGGATTTTATTTATACGTTGAAAAGAAACTCCAACACATCCCCATCTTGCACCACATACTCCTTGCCTTCGGAGCGAACCTTTCCGGCCTCTTTGCAACCTTGCTCTCCGCCGAATTTTATAAAATCGTCAAAAGAGATGGTTTCAGCACGAATAAATCCACGCTCAAAATCGGAGTGAATAATTCCGGCACATTGCGGAGCTTTTGAACCTTTGAGAAAAGTCCACGCTCTGACTTCTTTGGGGCCACAGGTAAAATATGTCTGCAACCCAAGGAGCTTATAACCGGCACGAATAATTTTCGCCAAACCGGTTTCTTCCAGCCCCAAAGATTCCAAGAACTCTTTTTTCTCGTCTTCATTTTCAAGCTGAGCCACTTCGGCCTCAATTTCAGCTGAAATCACCACTGCCTCAGTACCTTCAGCTTTGGCTTTTTCCGCCACTTTTTGCGAGAAAGCATTACCAGTTGCAGCTGATTCCTCATCAACATTGCACACATACAACACCGGCTTAGAAGTCAACAACTGGAGCATTTCATATTGCTTCCAGGCCTCTTTATCATCTTTGCTAGGGGCAGCAGTACGAGCCGGTTTTCCTGCGCGCAAAGCCCCAATAATCGGCTCCATCACCTGTGCCCGTATTTTAGATTCTTTATCACCGCCGGTCTGAGCTTTTTTCTTGGTCTGTTCAAAGCGTTTTTCCAAGGACTCAAGGTCGGCAATCATCAGCTCGGTGTCAACAATTTCAGCATCACGCAAAGGGTCAACCGAGCCTTCAACGTGAGTAATATTTTCATTTTCAAAACAGCGCAACACATGGATAATCGCATCAACCTCGCGAATATTAGCCAAGAACTGGTTACCCAAACCTTCACCTTTTGAAGCCCCTTTGACCAAGCCGGCAATATCCACAAATTCAAGCTGGGTCGGGGTTACCATCCGCGGCTTAACCAGCTCGGTTAGCTGAGCCAAGCGTTTATCCGGCACGGCCACTCTTCCGGTATTAGGTTCAATCGTACAAAACGGAAAGTTTGCCGCCTGTGCGGCAATCGTCTGTGTTAAAGCATTAAACAAGGTTGATTTCCCGACATTCGGCAAACCGACAATACCACAATTAAAGCCCATAAAAAACTCCTTACAACCAAACTTTTTTCAAATTGTTTTTCTTATATCCCATAATTTCCGTCATTTCAACATAAAAAAAACCGCCGAACCAGCATTCGGCGATTCAACTTTACTACTCACTATTATTGACGCAGTTTAATCCCCAGTTCATTTGAATATTGGGGCATTCCTTTCTCCAGCAACACGGGCAGCGCATCTATAGCAATTTCTATTGCTTTATCAACCAAGGCCTTGTCTGCCTTTGCAAAACCGCCCAACACATAATTAACCACCTCATCACCGCGCCCCTGAGGATGCCCCACACCGATACGTATGCGATTATAATTAGGTGATATCGCAGCATCAATAGACTTCAAGCCATTATGCCCACCGGCGCCGCCACCGATTTTAGCTTTCAGCTTTCCGACCGGCAAATCCAAATCATCGTGAAAAACAATCACATTCTGGGGCAGAATTTTATAGAATTGAGCCGCTTTAACCACGGCATTGCCTGATAAATTCATATAAGTCTGAGGTTTCAGCAAAAAAACCTTTTCGCCATTAATTTTACCCTCGGCGATAAGGGCGTCGAACTTAGAACGAAACGGCGCAAATCCGTATTTTTGGTGCAAAGCATCCGCAGCCATAAAACCGGCATTATGCCTGGTTGAGGCGTATTCATCTCCGGGGTTTCCCAGTCCAACAATCAAAAACATAACATCACCTTTCCAAGCCAGTGGCCCCCACGCCAAGCATCATACAGATATTTTCTTAATATAAATTGAAAATGAGCCATCGAGTAGAATAATTTGATAAAGGGACGTGCTACATAATCATCTGAGCAACGCCCCTTTTGAAACAAAAAACAACTCTCTATAAAATAATTTGATAAAGGGACGTGCTACGTAGTTATCAATGAGCGACGTGTACAATAAAAAGGTACACAAACGAATTTATAACAAATATGACGTCCCTTTTGCCAATTATTTTCAAAATAAGACTCCCTATAAAATAATTTGATAAAGGGACGTGCTACGTAGTTATCAATGAGCGACGTGTACAATAAAAAGGTACACGAGCGAATTTATAACAAGTATGACGTCCCTTTTGCAAATTATTTTCTGAGGAAGTCGACGTGAATAGCCTTATCACTAACCGGATGGAATTGTACATCCTGACATTTAACGGCATATTTTTTGCCTTCAACATCAACTTCGATAGCGAATTTATACAAGCCGGCCATATCCAAAGCTTTTTCAACTTCAACCGGATCCAAACTAATCATCACCGGTTCTTGTTTTCCACCATAGATAACGGCAGGGATACGTCCTTCACGACGACATGCGCGCGCTGCCCCCTTACCTGCTGTTTCACGCTTTTTAGCATTTAAAATCAAATCAGCCATTTTATTATTCCTTTTATCAATTAACTATTATTTAGGCAAAAACCTCCAGGGGTGTTTTCACCATTCAGAAGGATTTATACAACATTTTTTTTAAATTACAAGTATTTTATACAAAAAAATCCGGAGAGGTCACCCATCTCCTGTTTTTTTATTATTGGTTATTCTTTGCTGGAATTCCCTTGTGATTTAGATTTCAAATAAAACGACCAACAAGCCACAACACCAAATACTACACTTGCCAGCAGCAATACACACCTCATAATCCCCAATCTGGCAGTCCCAATAGCCTCTTTCTGCAACCATGATGCCACTAACGTCACCATCAAAGAGATTTCGCTGAAATAGAACCAATGCTCAGCTGTCAACTGCTCACGTTTCTCCACCGCTTCATCATACTCCAGCGCATGTATGCAAAAAGCCAAATTCGCAATTGCCGCCAACACCAGCAAAATGCTCACAATAATCTGTTCCATACCCAATTATTTTTTTAGATTAATAATAAATTTCCGCCTTTAGCCCTACCATAATTCGACAAAATTGCCAACAAAAAAGGTCATCTTCTCTTTGAAGATAACCTTTTTTAGCTTAATTAAGCATTCTTCTGGCTCTGGCTCGTTCCACCATTCTTTTTTGGCGCCGCCACCAAATCCAAATAAAATAGCCCACATCTAATATTGCCGCTATTCCAAGTAATATCCATAATTCGCTCCATAACAGCAAGTCAAAAGCATAAAGGAGCAACACTCCCAGCAAACAACCCACCACAAATATACAAGAATAGAGCAATTTTTCCCGAAACCTCCGTCGAGAAAACCCTTTTCTGCAATCAGCCAGCATGATAATCATAGCAATCACCATTACCAGCAATACCAAATAAGACACAACACTTTCCATAGCGCAAAAATTTTATATCGGTGCAACTTCAAATTCATGATGATTAAGCATATTCACGACCCGCACGTTCAAAATCTCTCCGACACAGCGCTTTCGCTGTATCAAAGGAGTCTCTTGGAGCCGAACATTATACCTAAATTTCCTCACGCAAATCTCGCCCCAAATACCATACTCGCTGATTTCAGTAATTTTCATCACATGAAAATTATTAAAAACCACCTCAAAGAACGTCCGGTTCAAAAACATAACCGTCCCGGAAGCCATCATCACCCCGGATAGTATCAGCAGCAAGATTTCCACCGTATGCCACCACGAGTTTTCAAAACCCTCCGCCATGGCCCAAATCGGAATCAATACCTCCGCCAACATCACAACCACGGCAAGCGTATCCCACAACAAGCGTTGCTTTCTCTGCAAAAAAGGCCTAACAAAATACACGCCGACAAACACCGCAAGATTAAGCACTATCAGCCCACGCATAACTGTCTCAATAATTATAATTCTATCCATAAAACAAAAATATAAAGTTAAACAATAATACCTAAAACAAGGTCAACATAATCTTTTACTTGACAAAAGTCAACAAAAAAAGGCTCTGATTTTCACCAGAACCTTTAACAACTTGCGCTATATGGTCAAGATTTTTATTTCTTTTCCAAATCTTCACCGGTTTCCTGATTAACGCGCTTAGCTGACAATTTAATCTTGCCGCGGTTATCAGTACCCAAGCATTTAACCCACATTTCATCACCTTCTTTATAGAAGTCTGAAACTGAGGCAATACGCTCGTTTTTGATTTCTGAGATATGAACCAAGCCTTCCGTCTGTCCCAAGAAACGAACAAACGCACCAAAGTCCATAATCTTAGTAATCACACCGTGATAAATCTTGCCTTCTTCCGGTTCAGCCACAATGCCCATAATCCAATCCAGAGCAGCATCGCCGTCTTCTTTTTTCATTGAAGCAATTTTAATCACACCATCATCGGCAATATCAATCTTGGTGTGGGTTGTTTCGGTAATTTCACGAATAACCTTACCACCTGAGCCGATAACCTCACGGATTTTATCAACCGGAATCTTAATTGCCACAATCCGCGGAGCTTTGTCTGATACATGCGGACGCGGCTCGCTGATAGCTTTAGCCATTTCACCCAAGATGTGAATACGCCCCTCATGCGCCTGAGCCAAAGCCGTCTGCATAATCTCTTTGGTAATGGACGTAATTTTAATATCCATCTGCAAAGCGGTAACACCGTCTTTAGTACCGGCAACCTTAAAGTCCATATCGCCGAGGTGGTCTTCATCACCCAAAATATCAGTCAACACCGCCACACGGCCGTCATCTTCTTTAATCAAGCCCATGGCAATACCGGCCACCGGCTTAGCCATCGGCACACCGGCTGCCATCAAAGACAGTGTTGTACCGCACACGGTAGCCATTGATGAAGAACCGTTAGATTCCAAAATCTCAGATACTACGCGTACCGTATAAGGGAAAGTATCCTTATTTTTCGGCATCATCGGGTGGATTGCACGCCAAGCCAGTTTTCCATGGCCGATTTCACGACGCCCCGGACTGCCGATACGACCGCATTCACCAACTGAGAACGGCGGGAAGTTATAATTCAGCATAAAGTCTTCTTTATACTCATCCATCAAACCGTCAACAATCTGAGCATCATCACCGGTACCCAAGGTAGTAACCACCAAGGCCTGAGTTTCACCACGGGTAAATATAGCCGACCCATGAGCCATCGGCAACACATCAACCTCGCACCAAATCGGGCGAACGGTTTTGGTATCACGACCATCAATACGGTGACCTGTGGTCAAAACCTTCTCACGCACAACCTTGTGCATCAACTTTTCAATTGCATCTTGAGCAAACTTTTGCTCCAATTCGTTTTCAGGATCCAAAGTTGCCTTAAATTCTTCTGACGCGGCAGCCACCAACTCCCCGCGTTTAAGCTTATCGGTTTCTTTGAAAGCCTCTTCAAACTTAGCGCTAAAGCCTTTCTCTAACTTAGCATAGAGCTCATCGAACTCCGGCGGAAACTTCGGAGCTTCCCAACGCGGTTTACCGGCTTCTTCTACCATCTCATTAATCAGCTTAATCACCGGCTGGAAGTTTTCAAAACCAAACATAACCGCACCGAGCATAACCTCTTCTGAGAGTTCCTGCGCTTCAGATTCCACCATCAGCACGCCGTCAGTCGTACCGGCAACTGCCAATTCCAACTGTGATTCTTTTTGCTGTTCGGTAGTCGGGTTCAAAATATATTCACCGTCTTTATAACCGATTTTAGCCGCACCGATAGGCCCCAAGAACGGGATTCCCGACACTGCCAAAGCCGCAGATGCCGCCAACATTGCTACAACATCAGAGTCTGTCTGTTGGTCATGAGACAACACCGTACAAATAACCTGAACTTCATTTTTGAAAGCATCCGGAAACAGCGGGCGAATAGGTCTGTCAATCAAGCGCGAGATTAACACTTCACGCTCTGAAGGCTTACCTTCACGTTTCATAAATCCGCCGGGGATTTTACCGGTAGCATAATATTTTTCTTGATAATTAACAGTCAAAGGGAAGAAATCCTGATCGGGAGCTGCCTCTTTTGCAGCACAAACAGTCGCCAAGACTGCCGTTCCTCCATAAGTTACTTCAACGGCACCCAAAGCCTGCTTGGCAATTTTACCTGTTTCAAACACTAGTTTTCTGCCGCCCCATTCCATTTCTTTGCGGCAAATATTCAATTCGACCATATTTCTAATACCTTTCATTTCATCTTTAACATCTTTATAAAAAACCTCACCTAAGCTGGTCTTAAGAGCCTAGGACTTTATATAAAGCATAATAATTAACACAAACCCCTAAAGGGCAAAAAAGCGCTTGGAAGAAAGCCACATTGGGTTCAACAACTTTTCCCCACCGGCCATCCGACGACGGCCACCTTCCTTCCAAACGCCCGAAGTTTATTACTTACGCAAATCTAACTTCTTAATGATTTCCTGATATCTGTCACTATTCTTGTTTTTCAGATAATCCAACAGGTGACGACGACGGCTAACCATCTTCATCAAGCCCAAACGAGAGTGCAAATCTTTGTTGTGAGTATTGAAGTGCTCAATCAATTTGTTGATACGAGCAGTCCAAATAGCAATCTGAACTTCCGGAGAACCGGTATCATTCGGATTCAAACCAAATTTGCTAACAATTTCTTTTTTCTCTTCATTAGTAATCGACATCTATATTTTCCTTTATTTTATAAATTACAAATTAAACACGCGAACCGGAGCGATTCTTCGACCGTCGATTCGCACCACCGCCACCAACTTACCCTGACACACGGCCACCCCGTCTTCCGGCACACTCTTTTGTATGTCAAAAGCCTTGGGGGACAAGGCCTGTCCCATTTTAAGCTTAGCGGCATCTGCTTCCGATACAGCAATAACCGTGATGTCGCACAGAAATGTTTCCATCGGCAGCAAAAATTCTTTTAGGTGCTCACCATACACCATTTTTTCTAAATTTTCCAGTAAAATCTTTTGTTTCAAGTCAAAATTACCGCATTTTATTCTTCGCAACTCTTGCAGGTAGCCTTTTGAGCCGGTTTTTAAGGCAATATCTTTGCCCAGCGTCCGCACATAAGTCCCTTTTGAGCAGCACACTTTTAGCCTTGCCCGATTCTCTGGCAGCATTTCCAGCAGTTTCAAATCATAAATTTCAATTTCGCGGGGTGGAATTTCAACCTCTATACCTTTACGCGCCAAATCATAAGCTCTCTGCCCATTGATTTTTATGGCTGAATAAGCCGGCGGCACCTGAACAATCTTGCCCCTAAAGCTGGGTATCACCTTTTCAATTTCGCTTTGGGTCGGAATTTTGTCAGTCTTGGATATTATTTGACCATCAGAATCATCAGTATCTGTTTCAGCACCAAATTGCAAAATAAACTCATATTCTTTTGCTCCATCGGTCACAAACGGCAGCAGCTTGGTAGCCTCACCCAACGCCACGGGCAACACACCTGTCGCAAACGGGTCCAAGGTTCCGGCATGCCCGATTTTCTTGGGCTTAAGGAAAAACTTCAGCTTGCGCACCACATCAGTTGAACCCATACCTCGCGGTTTATCCACTACCACCCAGCCGTTTATGTCATTACCTTTATTATGTTTCATCTTCCGCCCAATATTTTCATCCTCTTTTTTTTGGTGATAAATGATAAACCCTCCCCTGTCAACCAATTTAAACTTAAAAAAGCCCTGCCATAAGCAGAGCTTTATTTTTTTTAAGCTTCACACTCAAGCTTAAACGGACAATACGGAAACAAATCTTTCGTACCGTCTTTTCTGGTCAGCACAAATCCTTCCACCTCAGCCCGAAAGCTTTTGCACTCCTCTCGAACCAAAAAATACATCGGAAAATAACGTCCCAACATCGTAAAGACCTTGCCGTTCCAAAAAGCATGCACATTTTCCGGCGCCTTAACTTTCTCCCCGCACAAAACCACATCATAAGTTGTTCTGTCGGAATCCTCTTCTTCCCAAAAATCTATATCACAGCTTACATACTTTTGCGGAGCACTATAATCAGCTTCGATTTGCGCTTCACGAAACTGCTTAAACGCAATATTATAATCATAACTTCCCGCTTTCTGCACTCCGATAGCCTTGTAATAATGCCGGCCATCTTTTTCAAGTTCCACCAAAAACATACTGCCGATACGTACAATTTTCTTTACGGATTCTCCGGTTTTAGCGCCAAAAACCAACCGGCAATTTTCCATATCCTCACTCAGCCAAAACAGCTCCCCATGATTTTGTTTATCCCACAAAACCAAAGCATTTCCGCCATAATACCCCCGAGCTCCGACACCAACTGCCCGATATTGCCCTGTAGTCAAATTCAGCTGCATCAATATCTTCACTGAACCTTTTTCTACCACCTTATAAGATGGAAATTCATCTTTTTCCATAATCCACAAATAATTAAACATACAATAATACATCTTTGTTTGCATATTAGACAAATTTTGCTTAAAAGTCAAGTTCCAATCTCTCCCCTCACATCCCACAAAAAAAGGGTTTTGAGTAATAACCTCAAAACCCTTTCTCTTCATAACTTTACTTACCACATCCATTTGCCGTTGTAACGGGCTTTAATATAAAGCCTATCGCACCAACCGGCAATACGCTCTTTAACATCATACAAGAACTCTCCTAAAGTTCTTGGCGCCATAAAATCGCCATAACTCTTAGGATTTTTCACAATGAAGTTTTCATTAGCAAACACTTCATTGCATCTCCGTCGCATACTCGGCCGCCTGAGTGAAATCCGTTCATACTCCCCCTTGTTAGGGTTAAAATGCAGCACAAATTCCTCTCCTTTCACCCGACAATAAATCAAGCTGGCTTGGCTTTTGCGCAGATACTTCCGTCCTTTGCTTTCAAAGCACAAATAAACATCATATCCGGGATTATACAACTGGCGGCAAACTATATGCCGATTATTCAGCTCATTTTCGCCGACCAAAGCATACCATAATGTATGATAGACTTCACCTGTATCGGTCAACTCTCGCCAAGCAAAATTCGACCCTTGGCAAAAATAAGCTCCATCCTGATACTTAGCCCCCAGATGATAGGTATTATTTTGCCCATACATAAAGAAGCTATTTGAAGCCCTAACGCCGAACAATATCCTGCCGTCGTTGAGTTTTTCCACCTCAAAGACATCTTCAGCCACAATTCTTGCTCGACTAAAGTCAACCAAATCCGCCTTTTTTGTATCATCAGCTACAAACAAAGCCGCCTCATCGTTAAGGATTTCTACCTTTCCGCCTTTGGCGTCAACAATCTCATACTTTCCGCAACCTTTGTCAGCCAAAATTAATTTGCCATTCTGCAAAGTTACTCTTTTTTCCATATAATAATAATTAAATAATTAAACATAAAAACCATTAATCCCCGCCACTCTACACCACATCTAGACAAAAAGCAACTATTTTTTTACAAAAATCTTGACTTTTTAGCATTTACCTCTCATAATCATCACATCAAACTATAATTTATATATTATGAAAGCAATAACACTTTGGCTTTTGGTGCTGATAAGCGCCATCGCCCTACCTTCGTGTAAGAGTTATCAACCATCGTCGTCACAGCTCTGGAGTGAATACTTCCTCCTCACGCCTGACGAGGTCAAACAACACTTTGAAAGCACAGGCTTCAAGGTAAAAAACGTCCAGCTCACCATTTATCACAACCGTCCGGTTTGGCTTGTTGATGCTGAAGAAGACAACTTCTTAATGGAAATCTATGGAACAAGTTATTTTGTTCCCGAATATGAGACACGCTTAACCGTCCCCACCACTGAAGATATTATTCTTTACCACGGCCGTGTTCTCTACATTCGTGACGACCATGGCTTGTACCTTGAACTCGAAGAGTAAAAAAAAATAACGCGCTGTTCTCCATGAACAACGCGTTTTTTAATATTTTTTCGATTATGCATCAAAATCATACCACAGGTCATGCCCTTTTCGCAGTTTAAACTCCTTACCGCCCAACACCAAAGATTTATCATGCTTAGCAGTCAGTTTTTCACCTTCCGCCAAAAGTTTCAACCCCTCCGGCGTAATTCCGTATAACTTTACTAAGCCGTCTTTATAATCCATAACCAGATTAAGCGCCGGCATCCAGTCTTTTCCGTCATATAGTTTTCGGAATCCTTGCTCTTTTTCATCCCAAGCAAACACCATACCATACCCTATTTCAGCAACAACGGCCTTCAAAATGCAAAACTTCCGTGGCACAAACCAACGTCCCACACTAGTCAAAACATCATACAAACCGTCTCTCCGCTGAGCAAACATAAACATTCCTCTGTGCTTAAACACTCCGTACAAATTCACATTCACCCAATCAAAATGGTACAATTTTTTCCATCCCACCAACATATACTGAAAAAATTCGTAGCTAGTATTCCGAAACAACAATCCGTTAAAAAAACTTCTGTAATCGCATTGACTTCCCAAAGTTTCATGCATAATCGGAGCCTCAAAAGACATATACTGCCATTTCTCAAGAGCCCAGAACAAAAATCCAATTTTACAAGAAATATATTTCTCAACCCCAACCGGACCTTTCTCAAAACAGTGGCTTCCGGAATTATAGCGATACAAGGTCAGTCCATCCTTTTCTCTGACAACCAATAAATCATTTGCCTCCGGATGATACTTTTTTCCACGACAATCAATGCTCTCCGCATCTCCTGCCGAATTCAAACGTTGCAAAGCTTCAAACTTCCCCTGCAAGCGCTGAGCTATCTTCCGTCCTGAAAAATACATATTAACCGAAAAAAATTTTTTCTCTCTTTCCATAATAAATAAGCTATTAAAAATTAAACATAATTATAATTAAGAATACCTTCGTTTTAGCACAAGTTTGGTAAGAGTCAATAAAAAAGCCGCCCTGATTAAAGGACGGCTTTTTCTCAAAAGTTTCAATTACTCTTCAGTTTTCGGCGCCTGCAAATCTCGTGCTACTTTCGGGTCACGCAACAACTTTTCGATTTTATCAACCTCTTCAAAACTTTTATCAATTTTGAAGTTAAGCTCCGGCACATAACGCAGTTCGGTCTTAGCCATAATCACCTTGCGCAAATAGTTTGACGCCAGCTGCAAGCCACCGATAACCTCCAGCTCTTTGTTTTTATCCGAAGTAATCACATATACCGTCGCATATTTCAAATCCGGTGATACTTTGACCTCCATAATTGTCACCAAAGTCCCCACATTTTGCAAATTGCGAATTTCATCACGCTCAATCTGCTTAGCAATAATTTTTTTGATTTCTTGTCCCACTCTGAGCTGACGCTGGGACGGCTCTTTCTCTGCCATCAATTTTCTCCTCATACCCAAGTTAAGCTTACTATAGCATTGCCAATTCATATAATCAAGCATAAAAAAAACCCCGAGCCACGCGGCCCAAGGTCTTTTCAACAAAGCTCTGCTTTATATTATTCAGCAGAATAAGCTTTAGCTTGCTTTTTAGCTTCATCCTCAGTTCTGGCTACATTAACCAGAATGGTCTGATTAACTTCCGGATGCAAGTCCAAACGAACTTCATATACACCCAAATCCTTAATCGGCTTATCAAGGAATACACAACGGCGTTCAACTGCAAAACCAGCTTCTTTAATCGCAGCGGCAATGTCACGAATGGTAACAGAACCGTACAATTGACCGGTTTCGGCAGCTTGACGAATCAAAATCGCACTAAAGCCTTTCAAAGCCTCAGCGGTTTTGCTAGCTTCATCAAACAAAGCCTTGTTGTGAGCTTCCAGCTCAGCTTTTTTCTTTTCATACAAAGCAACGTTAGCCTCAGTTGCACGCAAAGCCTTTTTAGCCGGCAACAAATAGTTACGAGCATAACCGTTTTTAACGTTAACTTTGTCACCCATTTTACCGAGTTTATCAACATGTTCCAGAAGAATAATTTCCATATTTAACACTCCTTCCGATTAATCAGCCACAAACGGAAGCAAGCCGATGTAACGAGCACGTTTAATAGCTCTGGCCAGCTCTCTTTGTTTTTTAACAGAAACCGAGGTAATACGGCTCGGGATGATTTTTCCTTTTTCAGAAATATATCTTGAAAGGAGCTTAACATCTTTGTAGTCAATTTTCAAAGCGTCTTCGCCAGAAAACGGACAAGCTTTTTTTCTTCTGAAGAAAACCTGTTTAGCCATAATCCACACTCCTTATTCTTCAACGGCAGCAGCATTTTTATCGCTGTCAGCCTCGTTAGCATTGCTGAACTCTTCGACTTTAACCGTCATATAACGGATAATATCTTCATTAACGCGCATAACACGTTCAAATTCGGCAATAGCGGTAGCAGGAGCAGAAATGTTCATCAAAACATAGTGACCCTTACGGTTTTTCTTAATACGATAAGCCAGGTTTTTCAAACCCCAGTTATCAACTCTAACGACTTCGCCGCCTTCTTTTTTAATAACATTGGAGAGATCTTCCACAATGCTGTTTACTTGAGAAGCACCCAAGTCCTGACGTGCAATGAGCACGCTTTCATAATTAGTCATACAAAATCTCCTTATGGATTCTCAACAAAAGCCTGAGCCGACAAAGCCCAGACATTAATACACTGTATAGCCCGAATTCATCATCAAACTCGAGCAAGGAACGATTGCACTATACACAAATTTATTTATTTTGCAAGCATTTTTTGTCAAGCAAAGCAAAATCTTTTTCCCAACTACAGACTTATGGCATTTACCTCCCCCTTTCCAAGCACCCCTCATCTCCTCTAATTAATTGCCTCCCTTAAAATCCCTCTCCGGCGGAGAGGGTAGCGGCTAAGCCGTCGGGAGAGGGGAATCACCAGAGCAAAGCTCTGGCCTTTTTTACCTTTCTTCCCATTTTTCCTTACTTATAAGCTATACCCTCTGAGCTGCCAGACAAAATTATCTATCAAACTAAATTACTCTACTCATCTAATCCCTTAGCTCATATCCTCTTGCGCCCCTTTTCCTCACTAATTTCTTTTTCCTCTTCTTCTTTTGTGATAGACAAAATTGCCTATATGTTGCAACAGTTATAAAATCAACCATCCAACACAAGCTGGTACAGCTTGTGCCTCCGGCGAAAGCCGAAGCCTTTTCACCGTTCTTCTTACCAACTTGCACCTAAACATTTCCCTCTCCCGTGCAGGGAGAGGGTAGCGGCTGAACCGTCGGGAGAGGGCAGCCCCAGCACGCTTGAGCCGGAATTATTTTTTTAACCTTTTTTTACCTCCTTTCCTTTGATACCTCCTACCTTAAATCTGCTAGACAAAATTAGCCGCAAATACAATTTTACCCCAACCAAATATTCAATTCTTATTTTTCAGAACTCTTTATAAAAAACATCCAACACAAGCTGGTACAGCTTGTGCCTCCGGCTCTGCCGGAGCCTTTCCCCTTACCCTTAGCCAGCCCACATTTTCCTAAACTTCTCTTCAATCCCAACTATCCCCAAACGCCCCTCCTCCCGCCAATCTTTACCCTCCTTCAACTACTCCATTCTTCAATCCCCTGCCTCCCTATTCTACTCCTCCTTTACCTTCCCCTTCCCTAAAATTGCTAGACAAAATTAGCCAAACAACTTTAAATACCACCATTCTGCCTTGAAAATTGATATTACACCATTACATCAAAAACCGCTTGCAACCTTTGCCCCAAAGTGGTATTCTGAATCTGCAGTTGGATGAACCGGCTGTGGTGTCTCAAAAACACCTCTAGATAAAATTCCACCTTGGTGTGGAGTGCTGGTAATATATTGAATAACAGCGACTGCTATCTAGACAGTTTTTGAGCTCCATGCCGTCTTGGTTCCATAACTAAGCGGCATTTGTTTTAACTATAAAAACAATGGAGCTTCAGTTATGAAAATACGCTTTTTATTGATAGGGACATCTCTGTCCTTAATCCCAAATTTAACTTTTGCCCAGTGCGTCGCCACTCAAGATTGCGCGACTTTGGGCTATACCGAAACCTCTTGCTCCGGCGGCAATGGCGTCAAATGTCCCTTCGGCAACAAATGGGCTTGCTTCAAATCCGATTCGGAATTCTGTAATGAATATGGCTTCACCCTCTCCTGCACTGGCACCAACCAAACCGGCGGCGCCGGCAAAGCCTGTAACGGCAAATACAATATCTGTAAATGTGCTGCGAATCTTACATGGAACGCGGATACCAAATCCTGCGAGGCTAATACCGCGAACTGTACCATCGGAGCGTTGTATTATGCTGATGGTACTTGCTCAAATGATTATATTTCCAGCAAGAAATTGCTTGGTATTGTAATCTATGAAAAATCAGCCAGCCAGAATGGTTGGGTGATGACGCATAAGCCAGTAGCTACCGATATTGCATGGGGTGGATATGAAACTGATATTCCGGGGCTTACTAACATAACATCAGAATCAAGTTTGACCGATATTCAGGCAAGTTGTACCAATACGGATAAAATTACCGCTCAAGGTAACAGCTCAAAATATCCTGCGGCATGGGCAACTAAGAATTATAAAGAAGGAGGTAAAACATGGTGCCTGCCATCAGGCGGATTATTAAGAAACGCCTTAGATAATTCAGCTAACTTCACCAAATTCAACGCTGCTATTTTGGAAATTCAGTCCAAAGCAGGTACCAGTGCAGCAACAATCCTAGGAAACACTTACAACGGCGCTGAGAGCGTTTGGTCGTCGTCTGAGTACTCCTACTACGACGCGTGGAGCTTCAGCGCCAATCCGAATGGTTCGTTCAATATGCACGGCAACGGTAAGTACAACGGCTACCACACCTCCGTTCGCCCGGTCATGGCTTTCTAGGTACCCAACAGGGGCAGGGTGCGAACGAAGTTCGTCCTTAGCCCCTATCTACCAACCACTAACCCTAAGGCTCGTCGCAATGGCGAGCCTTTAAAATATGGATTCTAAGAGTTTGATAAATCCTTATGCTACGCCGCAGATTTGCGACGCGGTGTACAAAAACCAGTACATAAGGAGCAAATCTGCTAGTATGATAAGGGTTTTGCAAACTCCCAAGAACTCCCTTCCCTTAAATATATATTAAACATTTACCCTTATCATAGCCTCATTAACTATCTTTAAGCGGATAAACGGCAATGCTCCGACAAATTTTTACATATAGCCTGCTGGCACTTATTTTAAGCTCTTGCCAACATGACAATTTTGCCCCTGGGGGAGTCACTCATTACATTCCCGCACCGGCCGGATACGCTAATGAGCAAAGCAAAATCAGCCTGCTTAACCCGACCACGCGTTACATCATCCACTGCTTTGGTGAGGGCGGTCTGGCGGAAGAATGCGCCCGTCATTATGAGCAAAAGAACTACGTCCGCTACCGCGATATTCCTTACAAAACCGCCAAATACGACTTTCTCACTCGCGAGACTTATCCCACCCGCCGCTGGCGAGAGCACGAGCGCACCCCAAGGTGGTAAACATGTTATCGCGTATCAATACCATAGCCTTTAATGGTCTTGAAACTTTAGACGTTGATTTACAAGTCCAAATCACCTCCGGCATACCGGCTTTTACCATAGTCGGCTTACCTGATAAAGCCGTTGGCGAAAGCCGCGAACGTGTCCGCGCCGCACTTAATTCTATGGGCTTGTCATTGCCCGCCAAGCGCATTACCATCAACTTGGCTCCGGCTGATTTAATCAAGGAAGGCTCGCACTATGACTTAGCCGTTGCCTTGGGTATTTTAGCCTGCATGAACGCCGTCCCGCTGGAAGAAATCAGCCGCTACATAGCCTTAGGCGAACTCGGACTTGACGGCTCTATCCTGCCGGTCAACGGCATTTTACCGACCGCCATCCACGCCAACCGCAAAAAGCTTGGCTTAATCTGCCCTGCCAAACAAGGCTCCGAGGCTCTGTGGTCTGGCTTAAAAGACATTTTGGCCGCACCGGATTTATTATCGATTATCAATCACTTCAAAGGCACGCAGCTCATAGCTCAGCCCTTGCCTGCCGCACCCAAATCCGCCAAAGCTCATCTTGATATGCAAGATGTCAAAGGCCAAGAAAGCGCCAAACGCGCGCTTGAGATTGCCGCTGCCGGCGGGCATAATATGCTGATGATTGGCCCTCCTGGGTCTGGCAAATCAATGCTGGCAGCTCGCCTGCCGAGCATTCTCCCGCCATTATCACCGGAAGAAGCGCTTGAAACCAGCATGATTCATTCCATCGCCGGCGCCTTAAAAGACGGCCGTATCTGTACGGAGCGTCCTTTCCGCGCCCCTCACCACAACGCCTCAACTCCGGCCTTGGTCGGCGGCGGGCGTAAAGCCGTCCCCGGAGAAATCTCTTTGGCGCACAACGGGGTTTTGTTTCTTGATGAATTACCCGAGTTCAACCGCGCCACCCTAGAGGCACTGCGCCAACCCTTAGAAGACGGTGTTATCACCATCTCTCGCGTTAACGCCCACACCACCTATCCCGCCAAATTCCAACTCATTGCAGCCATGAACCCCTGCCGCTGCGGCAACTTGGGCATCCCCGGACACGAATGCCCGCGCGCCCCGTTATGTGCATTGGACTACCAATCCAAAATCTCTGGCCCTTTGCTTGACCGTATTGACCTCCAGATTGAAGTCCACGCCGTCAGCCCTTGGGAATTAGCCGATGTCAAACCCGGCGAAAGCTCCGCCGCCATCCTTGAAAGGGTAATGAACGCCCGCCGCATCCAGCGCGAACGCTTCAAGCGCCTCGGCGCCCCCAAACTGCACACCAACGCCGAGCTTAAGGGCGACCTCCTGACCGAAGTCACCAAACTCGATTCGGATTCTGAAAAGCTATTAATCAATTTTGCAGCCAAAAACAACATCTCAGCCCGCGCCTACCACCGTATTTTACGGTTAGCAAGAACAATTGCGGACTTGCAAAATAATGAAAATGTGTTAAAAATACATATCGCCGAGGCTTTATCCTACCGCCTGCCCAATATGAATAGAAGCAAATGATGGAGAGAATTTATGAAAATCAATAGATATTTCAAGCCTTTAACTTACGCCGCCTTGTCTATGGCCGTAAGCAGCATTGCCTTCTCGGCCGCCTTTGCTTCACAATACAACAATTCTTACCGTGAAGACACCGCCTACGGCAGCCAAACCGTCAGGGTTGAATACAGCGGCCTCAGCCATACAATGGGCTTTTTTGATGAAGCTCAAGGCTCCTCTCCTTCACTTGCCGGCCAAGCCGATACCCGCCTTCAAGTCCGCCAACGCAACCTCAAACCGATAGATTACACCAAGCGTACTACCGGCAAAACTTATCGTGATGGCAGCATTTTCGGCGGCACTTGCTGTGAAGCCTCCGCCTCTGAAGACAACTCCATTTTCCCCGGACAAGGCTGTGGCACCCCCGCTAACAAATGCGACAAAGACAGCTGCAAGCAAACCGTTGCGGTTAAAGCCGCTCCTTGCACTCGCGCCGGCAACTGCCCTGCCAAACGCCAAGTCATGGCCACCGAGGTTGAAACACCTGATACTATCCGTTACAACTTTGTCCGCAACTATATCCAGCGTCCGCGGCGCGATGTTTATGCCAGCATCCACCAAAAATGCGGCAAATACGCCCCCATCCAGCTGGAATGGGTTGAATTTCGCCTTAATGAAGAAGACATCAACGGCAGCATGGCACAAAAGCTCGGCAACTATCGCTTCCGCATTTTCGGTTGCCGCCGTTTTACCAAAGAGGCCGTACTCAACCAAGGCCGCTTAATGGAGCGCAATTTCCGCTTAATTTCAGCCTTTGACAACGAGCTCAAAGACTGCTTCAATATTGTAAAAATTCCTAATGATTTGTGTACCGAGGTCACCCCGAGCCCCTTGCCTGAATACCTGATTACGGCCGAAATCACCAACTATTTCATGAACATCTGTGACAAATATAACTGGGATGACAGCGTCCGTGCTGACAAGCGTATCGGCTCATCAGAAATAACCGTTCGCTGGACCGTAACCGACATCAACAAGACCAAGGTCTACTGGAGCGGTGAAACTGATGGCTACGGCGAACTCAACCGCGGCGAACCCAACGGTGAAGTTATTTTGGTTGAAAAAGCCTTTGCCGATGCCGCCAACAACCTCCGCAACAATCCTTACTTCCTGCGTCAGGTTAGCCGCCGCTTCTCACCGGCTGAAAAAGAAAGCCAGCGCATTCAACTTATCGAGACCGAAAAGGCTCTCAATCCGGTCAAATGCCAATACACCCAGCACGATACTGAGGCTAATCAGGTTAGCAAATACGTTTATACACCTGAGAACCGCAAACCGGCAGAGACCACAATTACTACCACAACCACCACTACTATTGAGCACAAACCTTCGGTTATTGAAAGACAGCCAGAAGCAGTTGTTGAACAACGCGTTCCGACCCCGACGGTTATTGCCCGCATGCCCGGCGGCGCTGTGGTAGAAAAACGCTCTGACGGCACGATTGAGCCGATTACCCCTCCGGCACCTTTGCCCACACCGGAACCTTTGCCAGCGGTTTCTACCACCACCACAACCACAACGACTACCACTATTACCGAGCCTCCATCCGAAACAGTGGTTATCGACAACTTGTCGGTTGAGGAAACCCAGCCCGCACCGGCAGACATTTTGCTCAGCAAAGAGGCCGCACCTGAACCATTTGACCCCAGCATGTCAGTCAAATCAGCTGAAGACAAATACGGCCAGATTGAAGAGAGCGCTGAAATTAAAGTCAACTTAACCGAAACCACGCCTGAAACACCAAGTGGCGTAGTACCAGGCATCGGGCTTCCGGTCACTCCGCCCAAACCTTGCAATAACATGACCTTATTTGGCCCTGATTGCGATTGCAACAACAAGATTTACGGCGGTTGTGAAGACAACAAGTTCTATGGCGGCTGTGAAGACAACAAACTAACCGACCAATGCGATGCCTGCGACAGCATCTTCTCATGCTGTGACAAAGACAAGAAGGTTTGCCCGATTCCTGCCGACGCTGAAGAAAAAGGCGGCGTCACCGGCTCCGGCAGCATCAGCAAAGAAAGCTGGATTAACGTCCCGACTGATGATAAGGGCGCGATTGAGGCTCAAAACATGCTCTGCATTGTTGACCGTGAGGCTTATGCCGTTCCGCTTTCGGCTGATGACATTTACAAGATTCGCACCTCTATTGTGTCCATCTCCAACCACAACGGCAAACAAGGAGCCGGTCTGTTGGTAGACGAGCGCTTTGTTCTGACCTCAGCTGATTTGATAACCAAAGACATCAACAGCTACAATCTCCGCACAATTAACGGAGGCGCCTTCACCGGCAAAGCCGTCCGTATTAATCCGGAAAAGAACACCGCGCTGTTGTACCTTGACAAATCGCTTGAATACACCCCGCTGTCGCTCAATCTTGAGCTTCCACCGATAAACTCTGACACCTACCTCTCGCTTGGTATCTTAGACTTTGACACCGGTGAGGGCTACCTTGAAGATTCCGGCAAAGTCAGCGGCTACCGTTATTCAGAATCTCGCGGTACGGAGATTATCGTTGACAGCTATGTTCAGGACACCACCCTCGGCGGTGCTCTGATAGACAAGAAAGGTACGATTACGGGCTTTGCCCACGCCGGCAAGAACGGCACCGGCAACACCGACCTTTACTTGCCGATAGCCACCGCCTTAAAGAGCGTCGGGCTTGAGATTTGCGGCAAGCGTATCACCGACATACCGGTACGCAACACCGAAATCAGCAACGCCATTTTGTTCAACAGCGGCTCCAAAGAGCCTCTGCCGATGGACAAGGCTGAACGCAAATAACCAAAAACAAAAGGCTCGCCAAACAGCGAGCCTTTTTAATTAGCACAACAATTATCGTCCGACGTACACAACCGGCCTTGCAACCAACTCAGTATCTTCGACCGAAGGCTTTACCTCCCCGGTCATCGGATTGCACAATACCCTCATTTCACCGGAGATAAAGACATAATCCTTATCTTTCAGAGGCTCTCCTCCTACCTTATTCAGGACCGAATTCAAAGCCTCTCTTCTGGCAAACATAGCATGGAAAAAATGCTGCGGAGGAAGCCCTCCCGCTCTTCCGTTCACCAACACATTTTGGCACTGTTTCTCTACTTCATTAAATGTCTTGCCCTTAACGTCGTTCATCAAGATAGCAAAACCATTAATCAAGATTGCCCTCGGCCGACGCGCCGCCAGCGGAACTCTTGACTTTTCGCCATTGGCATAAATAACCGTAAACTCGAACTCAAACGGATTCTTAATTGTTTCCATAATTTTTAATTTTTTAATATTAATAAATACAATAATAGCTAAACATCTCTGCTATTATCACTATATTAGACAAAAGTCAACAAAAAAGTACAAGATCAAATCTGCCGCTGCTTTTCGCGCTTTTCAATCACATAGAGGACAATTAACCCCGGCACGGTCATCAGCGCCGTAAGCGTAAAGAACATCGGCCATCCGACCAACTCCACCATTTTGCCTGAAGTTGCCGACACCGCATCTCTTGCCAAAGTCATTAATGATGACAACAAAGCATACTGCGTTGCGGTATAAGCCACACTGCATAATGATGACAAATAAGCCACAAACGCCGCCACACTCATTCCACCGGCAATATTATCTAATGATATACAGGCCGTCAGCACATACAAGTTGTTACCGGCATAAGCCTGCCCGACAAAAACCAAAGTCGTTACCCCTTGCAGCACCCCGCAAATCCACAAAGACTTAAAGATTCCATAACGGCTGACCACTGCCCCGCCGACAATTCCGCCGGCAATCGTCGCCAACATTCCAAAAAACTTTGACACATAAGCAATCTGCGCCGTCGTAAAACCCATTTTAACATAAAACACATTGGCCATCGGCCCCATATAAGCATCACTCATTTTATACAGAAACACAAACAGCAAAATCAGCTTCCAGTCTGCCCTTTGCATAAAATCGCTAAACGGAGCAATCACCGCTTTTTTCAAAAACTCTTTTATCCTCTTGCGGTAAGACCCTCTGACTTTGGGCTCTTTATAGAGGCGGTCTTTAGCCGGCTCACGGGCAGCAAACACGGTTACCATTCCCACAATAGCCCCGAGCGACATAATCCAATATACTTCATTCCAACTCATATACGACGCCAACCACAAAGCCACCGCACCTGAAAAAATCAGCCCCAAGCGATACCCCAAAACAAATATCGCCGCCGCTGCACCCTGCTCTTTAGGCCTAAACATTTCTATTCGGTAGGCATCCAGCACCACGTCTTGCGAGGCCGAAGCTCCCACTACCGCCAACGCCGCCAACACCAGCCAACAAGTATGCTCTGCCGGATTAATTGAGGCCATCGTCCACAGAGCCATCATCATCACCAACTGCGTAAACAAGGCCCAACCGCGCCTACGTCCCAATCGCCCAAACAATGGCAACCGCACACGGTCAATAATCGGCGCCCACAGCCACTTAAAGCTATATGGCGTTTTAACCAAGGAAAACATCCCGATTAAAGCATAAGAAATCCCCGAAGCATCAAGCCACAAGCTAAGCGTTCCACTAACCAACATCAATGGAAACCCGCTTGAAAAACCAAATCCGGTCATAATCAACATACGCCTGTCGGCATAAATCTTAATCGCATTGAGCCATTTCTGCAGCATTTTTTGCCCCTTATCCAATACCAAGGCCTCATTCTACACCACCACCCTTAATAAATACTGAAAAACTCACAATAAAATCTACCCCCTCATTCCAAACCATGTTATACCGTCAACAACCATCATGCACAGATGCTTAATTTTAGTATTTACACTTTTTATTAACACTATATATTGTATAAGTCTTAACGTGTTACCACATTATATAGTATATAAAATGGAAGGCAGTTCTATGGAAAATCAACTTATTATCAAACGCAATCAACAACCCGAACCCTTTAACGCTGACAAAATCATGCAGATTCTCAATCTGGCGTGCCGCAATTTTCCGCTTGACCCTCACAAGCCTTTAGACAACCTGCTTTCCGCCCTTCCGCAGCAAATCAGCTCTTCTCAGCTGATGAACGACCTGACTTTGGCCGCCCTCAACCTTACCTCAGTTGAAGAACCAGAGTGGAAAAACGCCGCCGGCCGCCTCAAACTTTTTGCCTTATATAAACAAGTCTCCATCACCCGTGGCACCAATCACCAAGGCTCGCCGATTCCCTATGACTATCTCCGATTTTTGGACTTTGCCGTTAAACACAATGTTTATAGCGCCGATATCCTCAATCACTACGATTCTAAAGAGCTAAGCCAAGCCGCTGCCTTCATCAACCCCGACTATGACCTTCTCTATGACTATGCCGGCATCAACCTCCTCATCAAACGCTACCTTTGTGAATACAACGACCATATTGTTGAACTCCCGCAAGATATGTTTTTAAGCATTGCGCTTTTGCTTGAACAAAACGAGTCCCCCGCCACCCGCATGGCCAAAGTCCGCGATACTTACAACAAATTGGCCAACCACAAAATCTCGCTTGGCACCCCGTTATTGATGAACCTCCGCCGCCCCAACGGCAACTTAAGCTCATGCTTTATTACCATGATGGACGACAATCGAGATTCAATTTTCTATGTCATTGACCAAATTTCAGCCATTTCCAAATTTGGCGGCGGCGTAGGTGTCAACATTTCGCGCGTCCGCTGCAAGGGCTCACGCATCAAAGGCATCAAGAACGCCTCCGGCGGCATTATCCCGTGGATTCGCATCATCAACGACACCGCCGTAGCCGTCAACCAACAAGGCAAGCGCAAAGGAGCGGTTACCGTCTCCCTAGACATTTGGCACCGCGATATTGAAGACTTTTTGGAGCTCCGCACCGAAAACGGTGACCAACGTATGAAAGCCTATGACATTTTCCCCCAAGTTGTTATCCCCGATTTATTTATGAAAAAGGTTGAAAACAACGAAAAATGGCTTTTGGTAGACCCGCACGAAATCCGCGACAAATACGGCGTTGAGCTTGGCGATTTATGGGGCAAAGCCTTTGAAGACCTCTACAACCAGCTCTACCTTGATGCGGAGTTCGGCAAGCTTGAAATGAGCAAATTTTATCCGGCCAAAGAGCTGTTAAAAAAGCTTATGCAGTCCCAAATAGAAACCGGTATGCCTTACATTGCCTTCAAAGACACGCTCAACCGCTGCAACCCCAACAAGCACGACGGCCTCATCGTCGGCACCAACCTCTGCACGGAATCTCACAGCAACGTCCGCCCCACCAAGTTTTACCCCAAAACTTTTGATAAAGACAACAACATCATTCAAAAGACATCTGATGGCTTGGTTCACGTTTGCAATCTGGTTTCCATCAATTTGGCTTTTATTGAAGACGATGCCGAGCTTGAAAGCACCTGCCAAACATCGGTCCGTATTCTTGATAACGCTATCGATTTAACTACGGTTCCGATTTTGGAAGGCACCTTGCACAACCGCCGCTACCGCACTATTGGCATTGGCGCCATGGGCTTGGCTGATCATCTGGCTCAAAAATCCATTCCCTATATCAAATCTGCGGACTATGTTGATGAACTTTTTGAAAAAATTGCCATCTACAACATCAACGCCAGTATCGATATCGCCAAAGACAAAGGCAGCTTTGAAGCTTATGAAGGTTCAGACTGGAGCCGCGGCATAATCTTTGGACACCAGGCAGCATGGTTCAGCCAAAATGCGCGCCACCCCGATGCTTGGAAACAAATTTTTGCCAAGCTCCAACAATTCGGCATTCGCAACTCTCAGCTCTCCGCCATTGCCCCCAACACCAGCTCCTCATTAATTCAGGGCTGCTCGGCCTCGGTTTTGCCCATTTACAGCAAATTCTTTATTGAGACTCACGGCAAAGGCTCCGTTCCCAACTGCCCGCCGTTTATCCGCGACAAATTCTGGTTTTATCAAGAAAACAAAAACATCAACCAACAAACCGTAATTGACATTATGTCCCGCATAAACAAATGGATAGACACCGGCATTTCTATTGAGCTGATGTACAACCTCAACCGCAACATCCGCGCTGTTGATGTCTACAACACCATTATGGATGCCTGGAAGAAAGGCCTCAAAACCCTTTACTACACCCGCACCATTCAAAAAGACGGCTCCTCCGCCGAAAAAGAAGAATGCGTCAGCTGCGCCGGCTAAAAAATCTACTAACCATTATAAGCTAAAAAAATTTTTTAAGGACCATAAAATGCAACAAAAACTCTTATTCAACATCAATGGTGACGACAGCATCGTCCACCGCAAAATGATTCGCGGCAACGTCACCAACCTTTTCAACCTCAACAACGTCAAATACCAATGGGCCAACAAGCTCTACCGTTTGATGATGGAAAACTTTTGGATTCCGGAAAAAGTCTCCCTTTTTGATGACAAACGAGCCTATAATGAACTCACCGTAGATGAACAAAGAGCCTACGACGGCATATTATCTTTTTTGGTATTTTTGGACAGTATCCAAACCAACAACCTCCCACATATTAACGAATACATCACCGCACCGGAGGTCAACCTGGTTCTCTCCATCCAAACATATCAAGAAGCGGTTCACTCCCAAAGCTACGCTTATATCATTGAGAGCATTATCCCCGCAGACAAACGCGCGGCAATTTATGACAAATGGCGCACGGATTCGGTTTTGCTTGAGCGCAACCAATATATTGCTGACATTTACCAAGACTTTGTCAACCACCAAACTGACAAAAACTTCGCCCGCATTTTGATTGCCAACTACCTCTTAGAAGGCGTTTATTTCTACAACGGGTTCAACTTTTTCTACAACCTTGCGGCCCGCAGTTTAATGATTGGCACCGCTGATGAAATCAAATACATTAACCGCGACGAACTCACCCATTGCGTTTTGTTTGCTAACATCATCAAAGAGATTGCCGCCGAAGACAGCAACTTTTTCAATGAAGACGAAACTTACGAGATGTTCCGCAAAGCCGTTGAACAAGAAATCAACTGGAGCAACCACATAATTGGCAGCAACATCAGCGGCATCAGCCCCACTTCCATTGAGCAATACACCAAGTTCATCGCCAACAAAAGACTCAAAGACATCGGGCTCAAACCGCTTTATGACGGCTTTGATAAAAACCCCTACCAACAGCTTGAAAACATTGCCGACACCAACGGCAAAGGCAGCGTCAAGGGCAACTTCTTTGAGGCCAACGTATCATCTTACAACCAAAGTACCGCAATTGAAGGCTGGGATGAAATTTAACTCCGGCGGCTTGCATTCATAAATAATAATACCTACATACAATAACAAGTCATATTTTTTATTGAAAGGTATTATGCATGACCACCATCTTGTGTATTCGCAAAAATAACGAAGTCGTCATGGCCGGTGACGGACAAGCCACGCTTGGCGAGTCCGTCATATTCAAGGCCACATCGGTAAAAGTCCGCCGCATTGGCAATGGCAAGATTATTGCCGGTTTTGCTGGTGCAGCAGCCGACGGCATCACCTTAATTGAGCGCTTAGAAGAAAAGCTTGAAAAAAACGCCTATCAGCTCAAGCGCGCCGCCGTTGCCTTAGCCAAAGACTGGAGAATGGACAAATACCTCCGCCAACTTCAGGCCTTTATGATTGTAGCCGACAAAGACATCTCGTTGGTAATATCCGGCACCGGAGAAGTCATGGAACCTGACGACGGCATCATCGGCATTGGCTCCGGCGGCAACTACGCCATGGCCGCGGCCAAAGCCTTAAACGAGGTTGAGGGGCTCTCCGCCGAAGACATCGCCCGCAAGGCCATGCAAATTGCCGGTGATATAGATGTTTACACCAACCATAACGTAATTATAGAAAAAATATAAGGTACCCCAAATGACAGCCAATTTTAGTCCGCGCGAAATCGTATCCGAGCTTGACCGCTTTATTGTCGGCCAAACCGAGGCCAAAAAGGCCGTAGCCATTGCCCTGCGCAACCGCTGGCGTCGCATGCAATTAAGCGATGCCCTTAAAGAAGAAATCGTCCCCAAAAACATCTTGATGGTCGGCCCGACCGGCGTTGGCAAGACTGAAATATCCCGCCGTTTAGCCAAGTTGGTCAAAGCCCCTTTTGTTAAAGTTGAGGCTACCAAATTCACTGAGATAGGCTACGTCGGCCGTGATGTTGAATCCATCATCCGCGATTTGGTTGAAATAGCCATTAACACCACCAAGGTTGAGATGCGCAAACAAGTCCGCGCCAAGGCCGAAATTGCCGCTGAGGAGCGCATACTTGAGGCTCTTGTCGGGCTTGAAGCCGGTGAAGACACCAAGCTCAAATTCCGTGATATGCTGCGCTCCGGCAGCCTCAATGATAAAGAGATTGAAATCAGCGTTATTGACAACTCTTCCAACACCATGCCGACCATAGACATCCCCGGCATGCCCGGTGCCCAAATGGGCATGATAAGCTTGGGTGATTTGCTCGGCAAACCTTTCGGCGACAAATACAAAACTCGCAAAATGAAGGTATCCGAGGCCACTAAAATCATCATGGAAGAAGAATGCGACAAGCTCTTAGATAACGAAACCATCATTAACGCCGCCATCAAATCGGTTGAAAACGACGGTATCGTGTTTATTGATGAAATTGACAAGATAACCGGCAAAGACGACCGCCGCGGCGGCGATGTCTCTCGCGAGGGCGTCCAACGAGACTTATTGCCCTTGATTGAAGGCACCACTGTCAACACCAAATACGGCCCTGTCAAAACCGACCATATTCTGTTTATTTGCTCCGGTGCTTTTCATATCTCTAAACCATCCGACCTTTTGCCCGAGCTGCAAGGGCGTCTGCCCATCCGCGTTGAGCTCCAAGCCCTCAGCAAAGAAGACTTCATCAAAATCTTGCAAGAGCCTGAGGCCAACCTCATTGAGCAATACATAGCCTTGCTTGGTACTGAGAACTTCAAACTTGAGTTTGCTCCCGATGCCATTGAAAAAATCGCCGACATCGCCGTCGCGATTAATGAAAATATCGAAAACATCGGCGCCCGCCGCCTGCATACCGTGCTTGAAATTTTGCTTGAAGACATCAGTTTCAACGCCTCGGACCGCAGCGGCCAGAGCGAAACCATCACCGCGGCTATGGTTGAAGAAAAGCTCCATAAATATACTGAAGCCTCAGACTTGTCGAAATTTATTTTATAAGCGCCAATGTCTGACTTGCCAAATAAATCCCTCACTCCGGCGACACTCCCCCAAGAGTGCCGCCCTTTTGGGATTTATATCCACTGGCCGTATTGCCGCAGCAAATGCCCTTATTGCGACTTTTTCAGCCAAGTTCCCAAACATCTGGACCAAGAGGCAATTATCAACTCTTATCTGGCTGATTTGGATTACTACCACAACTTGACCCCCGAGCGACTGGTAAGCTCCATCTTTTTTGGCGGCGGCACTCCTTCGCTGCTCAAACCATCACTGATAGAGGCGATTATCAATCACATCAGCCGCCTATGGCATGTATCCCCCAAAGTTGAAATCTCTTTAGAAGCCAATCCCAATACGGATAACGGCACTCTTTTTACTGACCTCAAACACGCCGGCATCAACCGCTTGTCACTCGGTGTCCAAGCCTTAAACGATTCTGACCTCAAGTTTTTGGGGCGCACTCACAGCCTCAGCCAAGCCCTTAACAGCATAGACAAAGTGCTCAACACCTTTACCAACCATTCTATGGACTTAATCTACGCCCGCCCCCGCCAAACTCTGCCTGATTGGCAGGCAGAGCTGGCTCAGGCCGCAAGTTTTGGCTTCAAACACTTGTCCTTGTACCAATTGACCATTGAAGACGGCACCGTCTTTGCCCGCAAAGGCATTCAGGCTTTGAGTGATGATGAAGCCGCCCCGATGTACACTTATACTTGTGATTACTTGCGCCAACACGGCTACCCCCGTTATGAAGTCTCCAACTTTGCGCAGCCCGCTTACCACAGCCGGCACAACCTGCTCTACTGGCAAGGGGATGATTATCTGGGCATAGGCCCCTCCGCCCACGGAAGACTAAGCATAGACGGGCGCTTTTTTGCCCTCACCCACCACCGCCGGCAAGAGGAGCTAACTCCGTTTGAGCGCGCGGAAGAACTCTTGATTATGGGTCTCAGATTAACTGACGGCATAAATAAAAACTACTTTGCCAAGCGTTGCGGATTAAACTTTGATGACCTCTGCAATCCTCAAAAAATAAGTGAATTTACAACACTCGGACTATTGATAAATACCTCCGATTCCATCCGGCTGACGGATTCGGGTTTTCTGGTCATGAACAAAATTATTGAAGAACTATTCCTTTAGCTTGGATTCCGCCTCTTGTAAAAGAGCCTTTTCGGCATCAAAATACCCGACTGCATCCATAATTTTAGCCACTTCTTCAACAGAAAAATCATAACTTTTGCTCTCGCACATTTTCATCAGCCGAGCCACATCGATTCCCGTCGCCTGAGCGATATAAGGCCAGTCAGCTTTTCTTTGCTGTAAGAGGCCGCAAATCTTGTCTCTGACCTGTTTTTTCAGCATCTGCATAACAAAAGCATCATCTTCACCACACATAAGAACCTCCACAACAACAAATATTTGGTATACTCTTATTTCTAAAGAGAGGAGGGAAGTAAAGGCCAGTCCGATAGTTCACCCCCGCAGCACATTCACCGCCGCAAGACCATTAGCATGAATACAACTAATAAATGATATTTAATCATTCCGACCATAAAATCAAGTCTTTTTGTAGGTTTTTTTTCAAAACTTTTGTATCAGAAAAACATAATAAAGTAATAAAAGATATAAGAAAAAGCATAACTTCAAGCACTTGTAAATCCACCATTCTCACCAAAAAAATTGTCTTAAAAATTTCCAAATGACATTCTAAAAAAACCAAAAGGCTCGTCGCAATGACGAGCCTTTAAAATATGGAATCCAAGAGTTTGATAAACCCTTATGCTACGCCGCAGATTTGCGACGCGGTGTACAAAAACCAGTACACGAGCGAAAAAATTGCAAGCATGACGCCTGAAGAGCAAACTCCTATGCGAATTTTTCAATCCACTCAATTAACGCCGACTTAGAATTCAGCCCCACTTTCACATCCAATTGCTTGCCGTCTTTGAATAAAAAGACCGACGGAATACTGCGAATACCCATTTCAGCGGCCTTGTCCGGAGATTCATCAACATTGATTTTGCAAATTTTAACTTTATCGCTCATTTCTTTGGAGATTTCTTCCAAGACCGGAATCAACTGGCGGCACGGACCACACCACTCCGCCCAAAAATCAACCAAAACCAAACCTTTGGCATTCAAAACTTCATCATTAAACTGAGCATCAGTAATAGCCTTCATGTTACAAACCTTTCATTTTATCGTTGTGCTTTATCTAATATAGTTAATTTATTTCAATAATAAAAGTATTTTATCTCAATAATAGCAAAAAAAATCACTCAACCGGCATCAAATGCGCGGTATCCGTCCACAAAATTAAGGTCTGCACCTTTTTTTGCGGATACACCGCCGCCACCAACTGCCGATAAGCGCGCAACTGCTTCAAATAAACATCCGGCACCTCGGCCAAAGTATCTGCCGCCGGACGATTGGTCTTAAAGTCCACAATCAGCACCTCATCATCATCAACCACCAGTCGGTCAATCTGACCGGAGATAATCTTGCCTTCAACCATTCCCATCACCGGCACCTCGGCCTTAGAGTTCGGGCCAAACACTTTGGCAAAGCGCTTATCTTGGAGCAACAAACCGACCTCTTCCACGATTCTGAGCTTTTGGTAGTCTTTCAGCTCCGGCGCATTAGCATCCAAAAACTCCTGCATAACTCTTGTTTTGTCAGCCGAGCGAACATCCGGCAAAAACTGCAATAAGGTATGAATCACCTGCCCGCGACGATAGCGATTTTCATCTCCTACGGCAATCGGCGACAACATCGCCGGCTCTTCCTCATCTTCATCAGGCTTTGAAGGGGTATAAGGCTTGGCCAAGGCATCTTCTTCGGGAGCTGTTTGGTAGAGCCAATCCCATTTTTCTAGCTTGACCTCAGCTTTAGGCTTGGTTTTGCCTGGCTCCACCGCCAACACCTGCTCACAGGCAAAATCAAACACTCCGTCTTCTTGCTCGGTGCTGATTTTTTGCAAATTGCGCACACATCCCTCATACCAAGATTCTTCTTTGACGGCGTTTTTGCCTTTATACCCACAAATATATAAGCGGTCTTCGGCACGGGTCAAAGCCACATACAACAAGCGGCGATACTCTTGCAAAGCCTTGCGTTTTTTGTCTTGATTGATGGCCTCGCAGTTAGGGTCATAGTCATCGGCCCGCAGCGGATAAAACATCACGTCGCTCCACAAGATTCCGCCTTCACGTTTGCTTTGCGGCACTCTTACAGTATCTGGCAAAATCACCACCGGCGCCTGCAAACCTTTGGAGCCGTGCACGGTCATAATCCGCACCGCATCAGTATTGCTCTGCTCTTGCTCGCGCTTAATTTCGACATCATCTTGCGTCACCCACTCCACAAAGCCCTGCAAACTGGGAATATGCTCTTGCTCAAAAGATAGGGTAAGGTTCACAAACTCGTCGATTCCGTCTTCAACCTCGGGGCCCATACGTTTAACAAACTTTTGGCGTCCGCCCAATTTGTTCAGAATATAAGCATACAGCTCAAAGGGGCGTACAAAATCCGCCATATTCAACAAGCTCTGCAGCTCGGCATAAACCTTGGCATATTTGGGGTTATCACCCAGTCTGGTCCATAGGGTTGCTGCCCCGCGGCCATAGCACAGCTCGAGCAAATCATCATCATCGAGCCCCCACAGCGGCGACTTCAAAATCTCAGCCAAAGTCAGGTCATCGGTCGGCAGCAGCAAAAAGCGCCCCACCGCCACCAAATCTTGAATGGCAATCTGCTCCAATAGCTTGATTTTATCAACACCGGCAATATTTACGCCCACATTTTTGCAGGCTCTGACCAGCTCTTCCACAAAGCTGTTGCGGCGCTGCACCAAAACCATAAAATCCCCATAACAGAGCGGCCTTCCTTTCGAGATTAAAATATCTCCGCGCTCCACCAAAGACTTAATGTTTTGGGCGATTCCCTGTGCCAAGCGCGAGCTGGTTGAATCTGCCACCACTCTCTCCACCGGCGGGCGCCAAGCGTCTTGATTTTCACCTTCCTGCGGCTCAATCAACGGCCATATTTCAACCTTTCCGGCCTCACCGAAACGGAATGGCAAATGCGTAATATCTTGCTCCGGCAAGACCACTCCGTCTTTAAGCTCCTCATCTCTGAATACGGTATTAACACTTTCCAGCACGGCTGATGTCGAGCGGAAAGACACATCCAAATGCACTTCCTCAAAGTTTTCATCGGCGCTTTTAAAGTACCGCCGCATATTTTCAAACTCTTCGGGGTCAGCGCCCTGAAAGCTATAAATCGACTGCTTGCGGTCACCCACCACAAACACTGTCCGCAGCAAATCATCAGCCCCTTCACCTGCAAAAAACTCTTCCGTCAAAGCTTTGACAATCGCCCATTGGTCAGGCGATGTATCTTGCGCCTCATCAATCAGCACGCTGTCAATACCACCATCGAGTTTATAGAGCACCCACTGCGCCACTTCCGGATTCTCCAGCAGGTTTCTGGCCAGCACAATCAAGTCTTCATAATCCATTTTGGAATGCAGACTTTTGTACTTCATATATCCGGCAATCAATTCTTCGGCCAGCCGCAACACCGCCGCGGTTGAAGCCATCAAACGCACGGCCTTTAACTTGGCCTCAAAAGCCAAACAGCGTTCAGCCTCGCGCTTGACTATCTCCGGCACATCGGATCGCACTGCCAAAACCGCTTTTGTAGCAGACTTAGGCTCGCCCTTAAGGTTCATAAACACACCGCGATAAGTTGCCCACTCATCGCGATTAAACTCTCCGCGCGCCACTTTATACAGCACCTCGGAGCGCTGCAAATCAACCTTGGTACCAAGGCTCAAAGCCTCTGCCAAGTCAAGCATTTCTGCCCGCGGCCAATCAGCCCAAAACGCTTCCTTCACCTTGGTTTCATCATCATCAAGCGCCACACCCAAGCGGGCAGCAATATCTGCCAGCAAATCATCTAAACTTTGGTAGCGCACCAAGAGGCGAATAATTTTGTTACGATCTTCGGCAATGCTGTTCAAAATCTTCACAAAGTCGGTTTCTGACACCTTTTGCGTTAAAAAGGCCAAAGCCCTAGCCGCTTGGCTCTCCGGCTCCAGCTCAATTTTTTTGAGCAACGCCAGCTTAATCTCCTGCAAGGCTTCTTTGGCGGCGCGGTCATCCATAACCTCAAAATAAGGCGATATCTTAGCCTCCAAAGGAAAGCGTTTCAAAATCTCCTGACAAAAGCTGTGTATGGTCTGGATTTTCATTCCCCCCGGAGTATCCAGCAGGCGCGCAAACAACTGTCTGGCACGGGCTTTCAGCTCTAAGGTTGCCTTATAATCAGGGGGCAATTCTCCCAACAGTTTAACAAGCTCTTTTTCCAAATCGGCATCTTCGGCCACCGCCCATTGGCTGAGCCTTCCGGCAATACGCGAACTCATCTCCACTGCCGCCGCTTTGGTATAAGTCAAGCACAAGATTTTGGCCGGACTAATCCCGTTCAACAGCAAGCGCAACACCCTGTCTGATAGCACTTTGGTTTTACCGGTTCCGGCTGAAGCCTCCACCCATACCGACTTTTGCGGATTCGCCGCCCGCCGCTGCTGTCTGGTTGCGGTTTCGCCCCTTTGGTCCCTAATTTGTTTAGCCTGTGCAATATCTACCATCGCTACTCCTCGCCGCCTTCTTCCACCACTTTCCACTCGGCAATCCGCGCCAAATGCTCATAGTCTGAATACTTGGGGGCATATTTGGGGTTGGGCTGGCTGATGTATGGTGTGGTCGGCAAATCAAACATTGCAATCAGTTTGTGGGCTTTTTCCAGATTATTGGTCAAAATCTCCTCTACCGCATCATCCACCACGGTTTCTTTTTTGGCCGGCTGCCAATACAACAACTTGGCCACTTCTTTTTTAGCAATTCCCTCAAAACCGCCATGCTCGGCAATCACCCCTTCCAAGGGCAGCTGCGGAGCATAACCTTTTTTCATCTCGGCAATACTGCGGGCTTGTCCGGTTTTATAGTCAATCACGTTTACGCGTCCGTCTTTGGTTTCATCAACTCTGTCCGCACGCGCTTTCAGCACAAAAGGCCCTTCAGGTGCATTGAGCACAATTTGTCCTTTAACCTCGCTGTGTACTTGTTTAATCTCCTGACGGTACTCGCGCTCTTTGTCTGCCAACCAATCAATACTCTTCACAAAATTCGGCCACCAAAAAGCCCTTGTCTCCATGGCAATCTCATGGCAGGCAAAATACTTTTTACCCAAGGCCAACAGCTCTTCTTTTCCGTTAGGCGGAAAATCGGTATTATATTTTTTATTAAACTCGTCCAATACCTCATGCACGATATTGCCATAATCAAAAAACTCTGCCTCAGGGTTCAAGTCCTTCAGAGGTTTAAGGCGCAAAATATATTTGGCAAAAATAATATACGGGTCGCGCATCAATTGCTCAATAGCGCTCACCGACAACTCACGCGGACGTTTATCCACCGGCGGACACGGAGCCGGCGGGTTTATCGGCTCATACTTATCCGCCTCATCGAGTTTTTCTGCCTGCTGCGGATACTCGCGCTCGATTAGTTCTTCGATTCCCGCTCCGGCCGCTTTCAACACCGTCGCCAAGCGCATCCACCAACGCGACTTTACCATCGGCGTCCCTTGCACCCGCTCTGCTCTGGTCAAAAACACCTTTGGCGCCGCCATAAACTGAGCCAAATCAGCCGCCAACACGCCAATCGCTTTTTCCGGCGTCGGCAGGCCAAAATCTTTTTTCATCGGGCGCGACATCCACGGGTCGGCATTAGCCGGCTTAGGCCAAGCCCCTTCGTTTACCTCGCCGATAATCATTATATCAAAACGGTTTAATCTGGCCTCTATCGGGCCCAAGATTTTCAACCGCGGATGCGTTCCATATCGCGGACGCACCGTGACCTGCGCCATCAACGCATCAAGCAGGCCACCATATTCATCACCGGCAACATCACCCAACATCTCCGCTTGGGCAAACAAATCCGCCACAAAACGCGCCGCCGCCTCTCCGGCATCACCTTTCCATAGCACAGATGTCCCGTCTTTTAGCGGTGTTGTAGCCAATTTCTCCGCTGTCTGAATATGCACTTTCAAGATTTCTTTAAAGCTTGCTTCACGGCTCCGGAGCAAATCAGCCAAAGGCTTAAGCTCTTTTTCCAGCTCTTCAGCCAAGGGCAGATTATCTTCCGGCTTATCCGCCCTCAGCACCAGTTTTTCATAATCGCGCACTTCTCGCCGCAAAGCCCCATAGTCTTTGCCCATCGCCATAAACGGATGCTTCAACAGGCTCAATTTTTCTATTCCGATAGCATCTTCTTCTGCGCAAGCCGCCGCCATCAAGCGCAAAAAAGCCCCCACCGGCGTCAAGTGCAGCGGGCAACCGGCAGAATCATCAACTTTAATCTCCCAGCGAACCAGCTCCGCCGCCACCCGCCGCGCCAAATTACGGTCAGTTGTCACCAGTGCCGCTGTTTTTTCAGGAGTTTCCAACACCTGACGCATAATCAAAGCAATGCTCAACGCCTCCTGCCTAACATCAGCACAATCAATCACCCGCAAGCCGTCCATTGCCTGCTCCGCCCACTTACAATCCGCCAGTTGTCGCCATTTATCGGTAGTCTTGGCCGGACGCATCAACTCTGAGATTAAGCTCTCCCGAGGCGGATTCTCCGGCGGCAACAAATCTTCAACCTCTTGGCGGTCTATCTGCAAAAAATTGAGCAAATCTTTGAGCTCAAATTGGGGATGCACTTCATCAATTGCCTCCCAAGCCTTATTATCCAACTCTTTATCCAAGCCAGACAGCACGACTTCCCCGCGGGGCAGGTTTAAGACCACCTGCACCAAACGCTTCATATACGGAAAAGTCGCGGTTGTACCGGCAATCACGATTCTTTTTTGCGGCGGATATTTTTGCCACAAAGCGCATTGCAGATCCATAATCTGGCACCGCCTGAGCGCCACATCAACCAAACCTTTGCTTTTAAGAAACTGCGGCCATTCCGCCGTAATCAACTCCAAAAAATCGAGTGTTTCCAACCAATGCGCGGCATATTCTTCCGGCACCAACTTTTGCAGGTTTTGAAAAGATAATTCCTCATTTTGCACTTGGTCAGCCAAAGAGCAAACTTCCTGCGCCAAGAAGCAAGCCTGCGCGGCAGAAAACTTTTCCAGCCCGAACTTTCCAGGCTCATCCATAATCCGTCTGGTAAACCACAACAAACGGCTCACAGCATCAATAGCCGGCGGCAAATTGGGCAAGACCTCAGATGCATCAAACCCCGCCACAAACAAAGCATCTTCTTCCACATCGGCGATTGGGCGCATTTGCGGCAACAGGGTCGGAGCCAACCCTTGCTCCCGCACAAAAGCCTCGCGCAAACTCTGACAAGCACGCCGATTAGGCAGCAAGAACAAAACATCAGCCAATTCTAAAGGACTGTCGCGATATTCTGCTAAGAAGTTTCGCGCCAACACATCAACAAAAGGGCAGCTCGCCGGTATATTATAGATTCTCTTTTTCATAACCGAGATTTTATCTCAGCTTATCATAGAGGTCAAGCCGAACCAAATAAGTATTAAACACTCCTCGCCCTTCACTTCGTCCCTTATCCCCGCCGCAACTGTACAGCCTCTTTTCTTTTTCCTCCCTCCCCTTTCTCCTCTGCCAGACAAAATTAACCACAATACATAACCTTACCCAAACCAACCACTCAAAACCTTATCTTTCAGCATGCCTTATAAAAACAACATCCACCACAGGCTGTTTCAGCCTGTGCCTCCGGCCCCTGCCGGAGAAGCTGTGCCAGCTTCACCCCCTAACTTAGCTATTGAGGGATAGAGACAAAGAAAACGCGTTGCTTAAATAGTGCTCATTGCAGGGCAATATCTCTTTATTAACTTCAAACCTATACCATTATAAAAAACCATCCTCCACAAGCTGAATAGCTTGTGCCTCCGGCTCAAGCCGGAGCCTTTCCCTTTCTCCTTACCTCTCCCCATTTTCCCAAACGCCCCTCCTCCCTCCAATCCTTGCCCTCCTTCATTCTCCTCCAACTCTTCCTCTTTAATCACTCCTCTCTAAAAACTACTAGACAAAATCAACCAAATAATACTAAGTACCATCATTCCAAGATATTTCTATCTCTCAAGACTTATTCATTGATTTTTAAGCTCTGTTATGCTAAAATTTCGATTAGCGGACAAAGTCTGTCCGTCAGGGCGTGCAAACCCTTCACAGTATAGTCGTTTAGGTATAACGACTTAAAATAATGATTACCGGTGCTTATATGCCTCTTGGGGCGGGTGCCGGTACTATAAGAGCCTTGGCTTGAAAATGCCGGGCCGTATATACTGTTACGGTTTGCAACACCCGTCCGCCCTTTGTCATCAAAGAGTGGACGTTGTTTTTATAACCATTAAGACAAAGGGTGTTGTGAAATGACTAATACTAAACTTTTTCTATTTATCGGGACAAGTCTATCCTTAATCCCAAGTTTAACCTCTGCCCAGTGTGTTGCCACCCAAGATTGCGCCACTTTGGGCTATACCGAAACAAGCTGCTCCGGCGGCTCTGGCGTCAAATGCCCCTTTGGCAACAAATGGGCATGCTTCAAATCTGAATCGGAATTTTGCAATGAATACAGCTTCACTCTTTCCTGCATCGGCACCGGATATTCTGGAGGGGTCGGAAAAGCCTGCAATGGGAAATATAATTATTGTTCTTGTGTCAACGGTTACACTTGGGACGCAACTAATAAAATATGTGGATACGACTACAAGACCAACTGCGTCATCGGAGCATTGTATTACAGTGACGGTACTTGCTCTGATAAACTTGAAAGCTCTAAAACTTTGCTGGGTGTAGTAATCTATGAAAAATCCGCCAGCGAAAACGGTTGGATAATAGCATATAAACCATCAGCAACTAAAATAATGTGGTCTAACGAATTTGTTAATATTGATGGCATTTTAACAACCACATCAAACACCAATTTAACTGATATACACGCCAGCTGTACCAATACGGAGATTATTGCGACATATGGCAATAGTTCAAAATATCCGGCAGTATGGGCCGCTAAAAATTATAGTCCAACCGGCACCCCAAGTGGTAAAAGCTGGTGTCTTCCATCCGCAGGATTATTAAATCATATTAATAATGCCGTCAATTTTTCTAAAGTCAATGCTGGTATTACCACTGCAGGAGGTACCACGCTCGGTAATGTAGCCAACTATGGGGAGATTATTTTATCATCATCAGCGTATTCTATTTATGAACCTTGGAACTTTTTCGCAGCTACTAACGGTAATAACTCTATGTTTCATTATAGTAAAAACGATGCCGCAGATCGTTTCTCCGTTCGCCCGGTCATGGCTTTCTAGATTTTTATCCCTATACCGGCACTGTCATCCTCGGGCTTGACCCGGGGATCCAGTTCCCAGAACCCTCAACGGGCAGGGTGCGAACGCAGTTCGTCCTCTGCCCCAATCTATCTGGCGCTAACTGATGGGGTCAAGCTGGCACAGCTTGCAAACTCCCCAAAACTCCCTCTTTTTAATGAGCTTGCAGATAAGAAATAAACTTCTCCATCGCCCTCCCTCGGTGCGAAATATTCGCTTTTTCCTCCGCACTCATCTCGGCAAAACTCTTGTCAAACCCATCTGGCACAAAAATCGGGTCATAACCAAAACCGTTTTCACCGGTTTTGTGCTCCTGAATATGCCCATTGACACGCCCTTCAAAAATATGCGTCTTACCATTGGGGTCAGCCAACGCCAATACACAAGCAAAATGCGCCGTCCGTTTTTTGTCTCCGGTAGCCGCAATCTCCTCCAGTAACATATCCATTCCTTTATCAAAGTCTCGATTCGGGGCATAGCGAGCCGAAAACACCCCCGGCCGTCCTCGCAAACAATCCACACACAAACCGGAATCATCGGCCAAACAAACAAATCCACTCATTTTGGCCAAAGTCTCGGCCTTAAGGCGTGCGTTTTCCTCAAACGTGGTACCTGTCTCTTCCACATCGGCCATATGTAAATCCGCCGCTGACACAACTTCAATATTAAAAGGTTTTAACATCTCAGACATTTCATTCAGCTTGCCGCGATTATGGCTAGCCAACAACAACTTAACAATTTTAATCATTTTCTACACTCCCAAAACCTGCTTTTGCTTAGCAACCAATTCAGCGATTCCCTTCCGTGCCAAAGCCATCAACTCAGCAAACTGTTTATCACTGATAGGCTCGCCCTCGGCTGTTCCCTGCACTTCAATAATTCCGCCGTTTTCGGTCAGCACAAAATTAGTATCGGCCTGTGCAGATGAATCTTCCTCATAATTTTCATCAAGCACCGCCTGCCCGTTGCAAATTCCGCAAGACACCGCCGCCACAAACTCACGCACCGGATTCTCCGCCAACACACCGTCTTTTACCAGCTTGTTTAAGGCAATATACAGCGCCACAAAACCGCCGGTGATTGAGGCAGTGCGCGTCCCGCCGTCTGCTTGAATAACATCACAGTCAATCGTGATTGAAATATCGGGCATTTTGGTCAAATCCACACCACCGCGCAAAGCTCTCCCGATAAGGCGTTTAATCTCTTCTGAGCGTCCTGAAGGCTTTTTGCTCTCGCGCGGCACGCGGGTCTGGGTTGCTCTCGGCAGCATGGCATATTCGGCGGTTATCCAACCTTTGCCGGAATCTTTCAACCACGCTGGCACTTTTTCTTCCACACTTGCCGTACAAATCACATGCGTATTACCGCTTTTAATCAAGCACGAACCTTCCGCATAAGGGTTAAAGCCCGCTATCAGCTCCACCTTTCGCAACTCGTCGTTACTTCTGCCGTCAGTTCTCATTTTTTGCATTCCTTTAAGCTACATAACCTTTATGAAACAATGAATGATACGCCTGTATTGCACCCTGATTCCAGCTAAAATCTTTCTGCATGGCGTGCTTTTTCATAACGTTGATAATATCGGGATTATGATAAAAAATATCAAGAATATTTTGCAAAGTATCCGCATAAGCATTTACGTTGTTTTTGAGGCGCTGCGCCGCCAAATTGCTGCCATAGATTCTGTCTTTGCCGACAAAGAACACCTCGGTTCTGAATCCGTCGACCCCGTTATCAATCGTATCCACCAATCCTCCGGTAGACATTGCCACCGGCAAAGCCCCCTTAGCCATAGCCTCCATCTGGGTCAATCCGCAAGGCTCAAACCTGCACGGCATCATATAGAAATCTGACGCCAACTGAATAGCATAAGCAAACTCGTCCTTATACCCCTTGAACACAAAGATTCGCTTTGCCGCTTTGGGGTTGATTTTAGCCGCATCATCTTTAAGCTTTTTCAGATAATTAAAATACTTCACATCACCGGCACCACCCATCACAAACAGCGGCACTTCAACTTTATCAGTATCATTTTTATATTTTTCGGTTAGTTTCATAATTGACTTAGCGGCAATATCATAACCCTTTTGCTCCACCATTCTGCTGGTTGCGCAAAAGACCGGAGCTTCAGCCGGATTCTTCACCTCCCTGCTGATGTCATCAAACTTATAAAACTCCACCAACGGCAGCTTCTTTTCTTTATAAGCTTTATCGGAGCTAAGCTTTCCAAGCAGCTTTAAGAACTCGGCTTTATTATGGTTTTTGGCCTCCAGATTATTTTCATCATACGGCACAAAATCCGTACATTCAAAAAAGGCATTTACGGCTTTAATTTTCTCGGCACTTGGGGTGATTTTGACTTTATCATAACCATTGACAATGCCAAGGAAAGTCCCATGGTCTTTTCTGATTTTCAAGACATCGCGAAAATCCCAGCCAAAGTCCAAAAACCTTGACACTTCTTCCAAATAGTTTTTAGACACGGTCACTACTCTGTCTGCCAGATGAAAGTTGCAACCGGCCTGATTAAAACAATCATACACCACCAACACGTTTTGCGTCCGCGGATTAGTGTTTTTAATCGGCTTGGCATTACGATACACCATCGCGGTTGAATATTCATACAGCGAGTTCAACAGGCGCGCCGTATTTTTATAATCCCAGCCCTGATATCCCAAATGGTGCGCAATATGCACCACCGGAATTTGCTGCAGCTTTTCAGCCAACTTAGAATTAATCACCCCCTGCTCCTCTTGAGCCAAGGTCAAATACTTAAGCAGCCCTGCCAGCTCACCGCTATGCCAATCATTCGCAATCATCAAATTAGGCTGCACAAACTTTTTGTGCGTATTTTCATACACATCTTTGAGTAACACATACACCGCCTTAGTAAAAAAGGCAAACCGTTCGGTTTCATCAACTCCATGAATATTATACACATAGCAGCCGTCCTGAGCTGATGGATTCTCCTTATGCGGATTGATTGAGAAGAAACGCTCGTTTTCCAGCAAAATATAAGTCACACCGCTGACTTCACACTTCCACACCACCACTTTGTGGTTAGAAAGCTTTGCCCCGTCATCACAAAACGGCACTTCAATTGTGGTAACTTTATCAAGCTTGGCGCTTTTGCCCTCAGCACCATAATACACTCCGTCTTCAAATGATGCTTTTTTCTTTCCGGTATTACCCAAATACAACGGGGTCACCACTTTAATATCATCACCTTCACCGGCATACATCCGATTATACGCCTCCGGCAGCTCAGATGCAATCATACCCAGCCCGCCCATTTTCATAAACTGAGCCGTCTCAGCTGAAATCATCCACGCTTTTAGCTCTTCAATTTCTGGCCACTCAATCAAACCATGACACTGGACTTTACCCAAGTTTTGCATTTGCTTAATTCTTGGTGTTTTGGGCAGCCAATAATACGGAGCTTTCTTTTTGCGGTTAAAATCCGGCATTAACATTTTAAAATCAGACATTTTCAAAGCCTCAACCCATTCAGGCATTTTCTCCTCCGCATTTGGCAAAAAGCACTTTCAGCTCTTGACTTAACAAGATTTAATCACTAAGTTTTATAACAGATAATAAATTAACATAAATCTCCAAGATTTAAAGAGGAAAAGATATGAAACACAACAAAAATCACGGTTCAGAGGCAAAAGAAACTTCTTCTGTTGAAGAAAGCGCTGCCGTAGCAACTCCGGCTGAAGCTCAACCTCAAGCTGAAAATATAGCCACGGCCGAAGCCGCCGCACCTGAGCTTGACGAGATTGAAACCCTCAAAGCCGAAAACAAAAAGCTGAAAGAAGACTTTTTGCGAGCCTATGCTGATGCAGAGAACACCAAACGCCGCTGCACTCAAGAGATTGAAAAGAACAACAAATACGCCGTATCTTCCTTTGCCAAAAACCTTTTAAGCGTCGCCGACAACCTTGACCGCGCCTTAAAATCGATTCCCGAAGATAAAAAGAATGATTGCGAACACTTAAAGAGCCTGCTTGCCGGCGTTGAAATGACCCAGCACGAGCTTGATAAAGTTTTTGAGAAGTTTGGCATCAAAAAGATGGATATTGAAGGCAAACACTTTGATCCCAACTTCCATCAGGTTATCCAAGAGGTTGAGGACAAAGACAAACCCGCCGGCACCATTGTAGCCGAGCTCCAAACCGGATACATGATAAACGACCGCATCCTGCGTGAAGCTATGGTCGTCGTCACCAAAGGCGGAAAATAACCATAAAGCAAAAGGCTCCAAGTTTTGGCTTGGAGCCTTTTTTTAACAGCTTTACAAAGGCAATACCGGACGCACCAAATATTTTTGCTCTGATTCCTTATAACAAATATCGTCTTTAAATGCAGTGTCTCTGCTTTCTCGCCCAAACACCTTTGCTGTATTGAGGCTATACAAAGACGTACTCCAACGCTTTTTGGTTCCCAACGGAGTTCCGCCGAGTTTTTCCAAGGTATCATCCAGCTTATTAAGCTCATCAGCCTGCATACCCAACCAAAATTCAATTGAATAGGCAGAACAAGGCTTACCATCAAACTCAATATTCAGACAATAATCCATCGCCTCCAACCAGTTCATTGGTTCTGGAGAATCATGCAACAACACAAGATGATTATGCAGCACAACACCCAAAGGCTTTTTTCCTTCAAGGATAATGCTAGACCGCACCATACCTTCATACATCACTTCCAAATCCAATTTCTGCGGATTAGCCTTTTTGATAGAGTTATAATATTCCACCAAATCATTGACGGACAATCCGGCCTCGTCTAAAGCTTCTTTAATGCTTTGTAAAAATTTTACTTTGTCCATAATTATAAAAATTAAATTAAAATAATACAATATCATAGCCAAGCTACACCATAGTTAGACGAAAGTCAACAAAAAAGGCTCCAAGCCAAAACTTGGAACCTTTTTTATTTATACCAACTGCACCCAAACATTTTTCTCTCTCAAGCAGGGATAGGTCGACAGCTGAGCCGTCTGGAGAGGAGAACACCGACGCGTCAGCACCGGCATTTATTTTTTTGCCCTCTTTTCCGCCCTTTGCTAAAAATAATAATTGAAACAAATAAAAATTTCGGAAATCTGTAATGATCTTGGTTTCACCCTCACCTGCACCGGCACCACTACAATCTCAACCTCTGACACGGTAAAAGTTCGGAGAATGAGAAATTATACAATCTCAATCTCTGGCACGGTAAAAGTTCGGAGAATGAGACATATAATAAGAGTTGGATAAAAATGCGACAGGATTGCTAAGGACAAAAGCAACCAACGTTGCTTTTGTATCTGCAAAATCTTCGGAACTTCTTGGCAAGCAAGGGAGCAACCGCGACCACCGCGAGCCTAGA
>CALXRR010000003.1 GCA_944390905.1 uncultured Alphaproteobacteria bacterium | reverse complement strand
GGTGCGTAGCTCAGTTGGTAGAGCAACTGACTCTTAATCAGTGGGTCTGGGGTTCGAACCCCCACGCGCCTACCATTTGTTTAAAGCCTGCTTCTTTTTGAAGCAGGCTTTTTTCTGTGTGGGGTTCGAACCCTAAAGGGTTCTTCTGGCTCATAAGGCTTTATCCTAAAGCCTAACTCGCTGCGGTCACTCGTCTCCTACGTCTTGCCGCGGTCGCTCTCGCTTCCTTGCAAGACAAGAAGACTTCGCCTGTCGGCGAAAAACAATCCACTGGATTGTTTTTCTACTCCAGCCCCCACGCGCCTACCATTTTATAAAGTCCGTTTTAGTTAACGGGCTTTTTTTTGTAATATGGGGGTTCGAACCCAAGCTGTGCCAGCTTGACCCCCTAACTTTGCGCCATCTTGTTTGGTGCCATGAAGTCGCGTTGCTCTGTTTATATTGGTTGTAAGATTGTGCCTAAACTTTTTTTCATGCTCTCGGTGCCAGCTTGACCCGAACTTTGGGTCATTTTGTTTGGTGCAATATATATGCCGGCATTTACGGTTAATCGCCTCTTCCGGCGTCTTTGCCGCCGACCTCTCCATCCGGAGAGGAAGCAAAAAAAAGAGGCCGCCAAGCCCCTTTATGAATATTAATGCAAGTCTATGCTGTCGATATAGGCGTCACACATATTGCCTTCATATCGCCAATTGTCCAACCGCTCTTTATAAAATACAAAAGTGATTTTACATATTTGCATATTACCATATCCGCCGCCGGTCTTAAAATATGTCAAAAACTTTTCATTTTCTATCTCATAAACACTATCCGGTGCGCCTATCCTTCCGACCAGCTCTCGTTCCGTGATACCGATAAAGCTATCTGCTCCCATGCGGTATTGCGGTCTTCTTTGCATGCATGAGCTTAAGACTAATACTCCAAAAAACAAAATCAGATACTTACGCATCGCCCTCACCTCGTATTTTACCTTACATCTTTGCTTATATAAAATATTTGTTAAAAAAATCTTATTCTTTTTATCTTAATTGATTTTTAAGCAATTAATTTTATGCTTTGAATAAGTTCTGACTGATGAAAGGATATGAGATGAAAAAATTATATACCGCACTGGCTGTCGGTTGTATCTCGTTATCTGCCAACAATTTAATGGCGGCTGAATACGATGACTGTTTGGCAAAAGCTATGAACGACTCTGAAATTGCTATGTGCAATAATAGCGAAACAGCTCGCATCATGCGGCGTATTCAGTCCAGATATAAGGCTTTATCTTCCAACAAATATTTTACTTCTTGGAATGATAAAACCTTGTCTGCTGCACAGAATTTTCAATCCCTATTCAATCAATGGGTCGAATACCGTGATCGTTATTGCTCTTTGCTTGGTTATACCTTTGATCAAGGTAAAGGTACCGTTGGAATGGTTCAAACATCGCAATGCTTGTTAGATGTTACTAACCGTTTTGCCAGTGATGTGGAGGCGGTAATCTCTGTTTATAACAAAATGGCGGTTAATTAAAGGGTTGTTCCATGAAAAAATTAAATCTTATTATATGTGCGGCCGTGTTGCTTTCAGCTTCAGAAGTATGGGCTTCCAAAAAGTTTGAATATTGTATGCGTGATGCATCAAAAGTCGGTGACAGCGCTATTGCTCAGTGTATGGCTGAAGAAACTAAACGAATTGATGAAATGATTTATCAAGAATATGAAAAAATTGCTAATGATGAATATTTCAAAACTTGGAATAACGGCTCCGGAATGTTTCGCGGGCGCGTAAAGTCTTTATACGAAAACTGGTATAATTATCGTAAAGAATTTTGCTCTCTGTTTACACTGTCAATGAAGAATTATTTGGGGTCTGACGAGTATAACACTCAACGTTGTTTGTATGATTTGGCAAACAATCACTATAATTACATTAAAGGAATTATCCTTAACAAAAATTCAACTCCGGATTAAACTCGTGGAATGTTGAGAGTAAAGCGACTGCCTTGTCCGACCTGACTTTCAACTTGTATTTCGGTGTGCAAAATTGCCGATATCTTTTTGACTATAGCCAGACCCAATCCGGTACCTTTTTTGCGTGCTTCAGGATTTTGGCCGCTTTGGTAAAACTCATCAAAAATATAGGGGATTTCTTCGGCTGAAATTCCGCAACCATTGTCACTGACGTTGATTGTGATGTCTGTATCATTGGCAATGCACTCTAAAACAACTGTATCCTTGGCAAATTTGACGGCATTGCTCAACAGGTTTCTTAAAATTCTTTCTAATAAAACTTGATCGCTAAAAACTTCTGTCTTGCACCATATATATTGCAAATGTTTGTGTTCTGCCGATGAAAGTGCAGAAAATTCTTCAGCAATTTTATCGGTTAAAACTTTTAGCTCAAATTTGCTTGGGGCGTATTTGATACCGCCATAATCGAGCCTTGATAAATCAAGGTAATTATCCATCAGCGTCTGCATATTTTCGAGCGAGGCCATGCTTTTATTGATAAGATTTTGCTGCTCGGAGCTAAGTTTGGTGTTTTGCAATAATTGCAAAAAAATCCTTTGAGCTTGAAGAGGTTGGCGCAAATCATGTACAGCCTGTGCCAAAAAATAAGATTTAGCGCGGTTTAGGCGCTCACTTTCTATTAATTCGTGTTCGGCTTGTTCAAATTTGGCGGCCAGTTCGGCGCAATTTTCGTGTTTTTTATCCATCTATAAAATCCTCAAAGTGTGGCTGAATAGAGCTCTTGTCCTAAATCAGCAGAAACTCTGAAATACCAATAGTCATACAAAAATTCGCTGTCTTTGATATATTGTTCAACATTATTTTGAGATAATTTGGCTGATGAAAGCTTTTGTTTTATCCAGTATTCTTCACCTTTCTTATAAATATTCAAAGATATAATCAAGCCGCTAAACTCTGTAACTGTGATATTATGCGGAGTTGCGAAGGTGCTTTCATCAAAATTTTGGGCGGAAAGAACATCTATAAATCCTACAAATTCAAGACTCTTTATCAGTGAGTTTAATTTTGCGGTTTTAAACTCTTGAGACGAGCTTTGGCGTGAGGTTTTATGTCCGTTAATTGATATTGACATTATTTGGGGTTTGCTTAGGCTCAACAGCGGCTGTTGCAGCCACAAGGCCAGATAGTCAGGAAAAACAATATTGTTTTCGACCAAATAGTAGCCTTCTTGGCCTTTGATTTGGGCATAAGACATTTGACGATTGGGTGTTTTGGCTCCGAGGATAACTTCTCTTAGCTCTTCTCCGTGTCTATCGGTCAGAGTGATTTGTACCGGTTGGGAAAAAATCTTTTGGGCGGCAGCATCATCTAAATCAACTTGGCGATAAATGGCTGAGCTCTGAATAAACGTAAAAAATTCGTTCATAAGTTTATAATTAGCCGGATAAGAATCAGCATTACGAACGCGCCACACGTTATCTTCTTTATCAAATACAAGCGTGTTTTCCGGAAGTTTTAGGGATATAGAGGAGATTTCTTCGATATTGCTTTGTGAGGAAATAAAGGTATGCTGGATACCATCTCCGTCAGATGTGAGTTTGAACTTCCACAGGGCTCCAAAACTAACTAAGAGTGAAAATATAAAGAAAATTAAAGCTTGTTGTAAACTCTTATTCTGCATGGACTTTCTCCTTTATATCTTTGGGATAAGCTTGAGAGCGTATATATCTGCGAAAACCATAAATAATAACAAACAAAAGCAAAGCCATAGCGAAGATATTTAGTAAAATAAATCGCTGGCGGTTGGTTTGGATATTTTTATTTTCAGCATAATCCAAACTGTGCAAAGATTTTTCTCCTTCGGTGATGGCGGCGGAAACTTCTTCCATGCGTTTGATTTCGGCATAATTTAACGCTTTAGTTTGAGCAAGACGTGTCAATTTAACATATTCACTTTGAGCTTGCTCAAGTTGATGTATGATTTGGCTGTGTTCTGCAGAAAACTGTTGTTTGGCATTGGCGGTGAATATCTGATTAAGACTTTCTGTTGATGGTGGTTGCGGCTTTGAATAGCGTAAGAGATTGTTGCGACCGGAGAAATAATCTATACTTTTCAGCAAGAAATCTCCGTTATCTGCAGTCGGAATAATCCCATAAATCGGGTTATCGTTAATACTACGGCTGTCGGACCATTGATCGTTATACAAAAAGTCAATATCGCCTATGATTAAGATTTTGCCGCTTTTTACAGACTGTGGCAGGAAGGAAAGCATTTGTTTGCGCTGTTGAGAATCTTTGATAATATTATCCTCAAACACGGAGTTAAACTCGCCTTCGACCAAGGATATTAAGGCGGGGCTTTGGGCTGAAGGTTGTGTCTGGCTGCTTTGGTTGAGCTGTCGGTGTTGCTGATAATCGGCGACCGGGATAGTTACGGTTGAGCCAGATGCTGATGCTAGAGTGGTGATGACGCTTGTATCTGAAGCGGTGTCTTCGATAACAAGTTGTGCCGGAGCGTATAGGGATAAAAGATTAATTCCCTGAGTCAAAATGTGACTATGATTAATATTTGCGTCAGATAATGAAAGAGAAGTCCGGAGCTGGCCTGCGTCATTTATATTCCCTATGACTTGGGTATCATTAATGCTTATGCCTTTGGGCTGCAAAAATTGATTTAGCATTGCGGCAGAATTGGGCTGCAACAGATGTTCATTTAGAGAATCGGCGAACAAAATAATATTACCGCCGCGAAGCAAAAATTGATCCAAGGCATAGAGGTTGAGCTTGCTTAATCCTTGTGCCGGATTGACTACAATTACGGTATTAATATCAGCGCCAATTTGAACCGCAGAGGTGGGAATCCTCTGTATGAGGTATTCTGATGCCAGCGGGCGGAAGATATTCCAACTGCCGCCATCAATCAAACCTGAAGAGCCGTTTGAGGCTCCAAAGTCTAAATCAGGAGCTATCAAGCCGATGGTTGTTAAGGGTTGTTTTTGGGTCAAGCGCACCAGAGCCCTGCTCAAATCGGCTTCAACCTGATTGCGCCGCCCTTCCGTAAAGTTAGGGATACGGATACTATCTCCGGCAGAATTGCGGAGTAATGCTCCAAAATAGAGGTTTGACTTACCATCTTTACTGATAAATGGTTTGAGCTTGATTTTAGCGGCTTCAAGTTCTGATTTTTCATCATTATTCAAATAAACTACTTTGAGAGTAATTTTTCCATCTGAAGAATCTTGCAGTTGTTGCATAATTTTAAGTACGTAGTCAAAATATACTCCCGTGGTCGGATATTCTTTACTGATTTGGGGAGAATAGTACAAATTTATATTTACATCATCAGGCAAAGAGGCTGCTATCTGCTGTCCGGTATCAGAAAGGCTATATTGGTTGTGAGATGTATTGTCGAAAAAATATTCTCTAAACAAGAGGCTTAGCCCTTGCCCCAACAGCAAAAAGCCAAGTATTATCAGGATGATAAAAGCTGACAAGCGAATAGATTTGCGCATGGAATATTCCTTTTGACTAGTTAAACTCTTTGGGCTTTAAGGGCTTCGGTATTTATCCATAGGCCGAGTAATGTTAGCAAAACAAAATAAAGCACTGAGCCGATATTTATTTGACCGGATATAAAATTAATATATTGCTGCATAAAGCTGCCAGAGGGCAGATATTGCAGGCCGAAAGCTTTTTGAAGGATTGGGGTTAAGTTAAAATACATTAGTCCCCAAATGGTGAAAAAGGACATCAGGTATGTAACTATGGGGCGTGAGCTTAGCGCCGAAACCGCGCAGCATATGCCGCAAAAAGATAGAACAACCAAGACACAGCCCAGATAGCCACTGGCTATGCGCCCTCCGTCCATATCAAGATAAAAGCTGCTAAAGAAGACTAGCGGAAGAGTTAAGAATAACATTAGTAAACTAAAAACGAAAGCTGCAAAAAATTTACCGGTGACCAAGGATGTATAACTAACAGGTTGAGACATGATAAATTCAATGGTGCCGAGGCGGTACTCATCTGTCCACAAATGCATGCAAACCGCCGGAATTATCATGGCTAAAATCTCTGGCTGAAAACGGAAAAAAGATTCTAACGAGGTGTTATTAGTATCAAGAAAGCTACCAAAATAAAAGGTGGTTATCAAGGTAATTCCTACATATACAGCAAAGATAAAACAAGACATCAGGCCTTTGAAATAGTCTTGTAATTCTTTTTTGAAAACAATTGTGGTTAATGAGGTCATGCTATTTCTCCTTGCTGGGTGAGCGTAGAGTTAAATTTCTGAAAACGGCGGCCAAATCGTGTTCCGGCATTTGGTAGCGAAAGCGTGTTGAGGTGGTATCTTGTATCAATTTGCCTTGATTAATAAGTAAGATACGACTGGACAAGGCTGATACGTCCTCTAAAATATGGGTCGACATTAAGACGATGCCTTTGGCGGCAAAATCTTTTATAAACTTTTGAAAAATATGCTTTTGATTGGGGTCTAGGCCTTCGGAAGGTTCGTCCATAATCAAAACTTTAGGATTATGGATTAAGGCTGAGGCTATCCCTAGGCGATGGCGGTAGCCTTTAGAAAGCTCGGAAATACGTCGGTGCAGAATGTCTTTGAGCTCAAGACCAGTGCTTAAGACCTCAAGTCGGGTATTGAATTGGGGTTTAGGAATCTGATGCAGCGCTGCCGAATATTTGATAAACTCGTAACCATTCATATCACCATACATGGGACTGTTTTCAGCTATATAGCCTATTTGACGCAGCACATCGACTCTATTGCGGCTAATTTCAACTCCGTCAAACAAAATCTCGCCCTTGCTTGGGGATAAAATGCCACTTAATATTCTTATCAAAGTTGTTTTTCCGGCGCCGTTAGGACCGAGAATCGATATAATATCCCCCTGCTCGGCCTTGAAACTGATGTCCGACAGTGCCTCTATCGAGCCAAAGTTCTTGCTTAGTCCTTTTATTGTCAGCATTTTTATACCCCGCTGGTGAATCGATTATCTGGTTGTTAGTCTAGCTGATTATTTTTAAATTTTAACAATTATTTTAATTTATTTAAAAGTTTGGTGACAAAATATTTATTTTATTCTATCTTGATGCTAATCGTTATGTTTTACTGGAGAGGAAAAGTGCCTGAACAATATTCTAAAGAAACGGCCACTCAAATCAAAATCGGACTATATGCCTGCTTGGTTGTGGCGGCGTTGTTGATGTATTTGGGTATTCATAAAGAAAAAAGCGTCCAAAATGCCGAATCCTATGAAGTGAGCGCAAGATTTGGAAGAACTGACGGATTGCTCCCCGGAGATAAAGTCAGAATGGCCGGTATGACTATCGGTTCTGTAGTAGATGCGCAACTTGATGATAAATTTCATGCCATATTAACTCTTGATATTGATAGCAGCGTACAAATCCCTGATGACAGTAATGCTTCTATCGTCAGCGAAGGTATTATGGGCAAAAAGTATATTGAGATTGAGCCGGGCGGATCTCCGGATTATTTGGCTCCGGGGGGTGAATTCTCTTATACTCAGGACGCTATGGTAATGGAAGAACTTATCGATAGAATCGTTTCCATTGGTAAGGCTAATAAGAAAAATTGTAAGTAATATGACTTTTTTAACGAGGTGTATTCATGAATAAAAAACCTATGGAAACTATTATGGGATTGGTGGTGCTGGTTGTGGCCGCTTTTTTCCTGTTCTTTGCTTATAAAGTATCTGATTTGCAAGTTGTTAAAGGATATGAGGTAACTGCACGGTTCTTGAAAGTAGGCGGGTTAAACGTCGGCTCCGATGTGCGTATTAACGGAATTAAGGTCGGTACGGTTATTGCTCAAAAGCTTGACACCCAAAATTATGATGCCGAAGTGGTGATGAGTATTGCTCCGGATATCAAACTGCCTAAAGACAGCACTGCCGTTATTGTCGGCGACGGGCTTATCGGTGACAAGTTTATCAAAATCGAACCGGGAACATCTAAGGATTTATTGGCTAACGGCGATGAAATCGCTAAAGTGAAAGATTTCAAAACTATTGAAGATATGGTTGGCGAAATAATCTTTATGGTGACAGACAATGGAAATGGTGAAAATTAAAAATTGGTGCAGAGTTTCGGCTCTGTTAGCGGCTACAGCTTTCGGCTTGAGCTCTCAGGCTTGGGCCAAAGAAGTTCCGACAAATATGGCCAAGTTGCAGGCTATGGATAAAATTACCGGCCGCGTCAGCGTGATTGAAGTGCCAGTTAATGCCGAAACTAAATTCGGAAGCTTTTCTATCGTGGTCAGAGCCTGCAAAACCCGCCCACCGGAGGAAACTCCCGATAACTATGCTTTTGTGGATGTGGTCGATGAACAACTTGACGGCAAAGTTGTAAACATTTTTAAAGGATGGATGATTTCATCCAGTCCGGCTTTGAATGCTATTGAACATCCGATCTATGATGTGTGGTTGCTGCAATGCTTTAATGGTGATGTCAGCAAAGCTAAAATCTTATCAGATGAAGAGTTGCGTGCCAGAGATGAAATTATCATGGAGCAAGACTTGAAACCATCAGAAGACGGTGAGTCTCCGCAAAATGACGGCGAACCCGAAAATTTAATCAGTTTTGAAACATCAACCTCTGAAACATCTGCTCAGCCTTCTGCCGCTGAAAATGCAGCGCAAACTCAGCCGGTGTCGGAAAATAATCAGCAGACGGATAATGCTCTTGAAACTGTACCGACCAAAGCTGAAGTTTTACCTCAGGAGCAAGAGGTTGTTTTGCCTGAAGCGGCACAAAATGCAGGAGAAACTGTCTTTGAGACGGAGGCCGCTTATAATATTGAAGGCGAGCCGCAGGAGTTGTTGCCGGTTCAAAGCAACAATCCTCAGCCAAAGGTTCAGGAAGCCTCTGGCGAATCTGTTCCTGCTATGGGGATAGACAGCGCTAATGTTGAATTGCAAGAAGGTGCTTTTGAAAATATTCAAGTCTTGGAACCTGAGGCCGGCGGTGTTGGGCTCCCGACTGATGCTGCAAGCCAAAATTCATCTGCTGTTGAAACTGCTGACTTTGGGACGCCTGAAGAATTTGTTCCCGAAGATGAGGGTGAACAGACTATTGAATTTGATAATGGGCAATATCAGCAGCTCCCCGAACTGAATATGTAAGAGGTTGGTTATGACTAACGATATTGATGTCAGCTTTGTAATGACGGTTTATAACAAGGCTTATTATTTGCCGTCTGTGCTCAAGGCTTTACTGAATCAGACGGGGCTTAATAATCCGGAATTTATTTTTATTGATGATAAATCTTCTGATGAGTCTGTAGAAATTATAAAAAAATACACTGCGGGTTATCCTAACGTGATTATTGTTGAAAATGACGATAATCGTGGTATCAGTCCTAGAATCAATCAGGGAATTGCCTTAGCTCATGGTGAGTTTATCAGAATGCTTGATTCTGATGATATTTTTCCGCTGGATTCAACCGAAATTATGTTGAATTTAGCTCGAGAAAATGATGCTGATATGGTGTATGGAGGCTTCATCAAAACCGGAAAAGAGCCTCAAGAGTTGGAAAAAGAAATGACAGGTCAATTCCATTTCTTTTTTTATGAAAATGCTTTGCCGGCGGTGCTTAAAGGGCGCTTTACCCGTATGGGGCAACTGATTAAAGCTGATGTACTGAAAAAAGCTAAAGGTGCTGACGAACGAGTATTTATTCAAGATGAATCTATCCCTATTCGTTCAGCCGCACATGCTCACGGAATTATCAAGATGGATGCGCCGGTAGTCCTTGTGCCTAAGGAAATCGGCAACCTTTCGGGAAACAAGCTGCAGCTTGATCATGACCGTTTTATGGCTTATTGCAATATGATTACCGACCATCCGGAGTTGGACGCCCCTACCCTTAAACTGCTATACAAAAAGGCTGTCTCTGCTTATTGGAAATATATTCGCAAGACAAGGATGCTTCCTTACTGCTCTCAAGCCTTTGGTGTTTATCTGCTCAACCAAATGGTGCCGCAGTTGCCTAATTTAAGACGGCTGCAAAAAATGAAAGCAGAATTTGAAAAGCTGCAAGGTATCCGTCGTGTAACAAAACCCTTGGGGGCTTTGGAGCGCTAATTTGCTCGGCGGATATGATATTTTTTCATCTTTTTAAATTCCGGGCTATATTCCTGTTTTATTCGGCGGAGTGAAGGGATTCCTTTATCTTCGCCGGTGTTTAAATGGCGGCAGCGGTAGTGCTGTTCCAAAAACAGTAGTTCTCCGCTTTCTTGGGCTCCTCTCCAGCATGATGCGGCATTGCTGAAATACATGAACACATTTTCTTTATCAACCGCTTCACCCAAAACATAGCCAACGACTTTATCATCCATCAACAGCACATTGCCTTTGACTATATTTTGAAATATTTGCCAGTTTTGAAAAATATTGGTAATTAAATCATCTTGTTTCTTGATATAATCATAACTATGCTGATGTTGTTCCTTGATAACATTTGTATGAAAAGATAAAACAGCTGGGATATTCTTTGCATAAAGTTTGACATATTTATAGTCATAATTATCAATAAAAGCTCTGACATGCTGGCGGCGAAGATGATATCTTATCCCCGGAAGATTTATTTGTTTATCTACCTCATAAAGATATTCAGCTGTTTTGGGGTCTTCTCTTAATTTGATTTTGTTACGGCAAGATAAATGAATTTTGAGTGCCATCGGAGCCATAACATTAGTGATTTTGGCATCGCGGGGGAACTCTTTTAAAATAAGTTTTTCAAGGCTATAGGTGCGCAAGTCCCCTACCGGAAGGTGGTAATATTCTTTATCTTTATCATGATAGCGAACCCAGCAAAGGTTATTGTCAAAGCAAACCTCGTATTTGTAAATATCGTTATTTAACCAAAGGCTGAAAAAACTGCTATTAAAACTTTTGTTTTGACTCTTGGTATATAATTTCATGTAATTTTTAGCATGTTCAAGCCCCAAGGGAACAAAATGGCGCATATTCTAAACCTCCGTTTATTACTTATTTTTAATTAACTGATATGTTATATAATCACGATATCGGGGATTTACAGTGCCTGAATAAAAAAATAATATATTAACTTTTGTTTTTTGAAATGATTATATTGGGAAGGTTTTGAAGTCGAGACAAATTTTCAGGAGGGATTTTGCAAGAAATAATCATCTGTTCTCCGTGGTTGCTAATTTCGGAAACTTGTGTATTTTTATGAAGCCAGGAGATGATTTTGCCGTCAGATGCATGGACTTTTACTTTAATTGATTGGTCTGCTGCGGATAGTATTTGCATAATTTGATGCAATAGAGCATCTTTGCCGAAGCCGCTAACTGCCGAAAACGGCATTATATTACTTTTGCGGCGGGACATTTCAACTATTCTCTGAACATCATCTTCATCAAGCAAATCAATTTTGTTAAACAGCTCAATATAATTGGATGCCTCTTCTATATGTGGCAAGCCAAGATTGGACAGCACGCCTAGGACGTCTTGTTTTTGGGAATCAGAATCAGGATTAGACGCGTCTCGGACATGGACTATAATATCCGCCTCAAGTACTTCTTCTAGAGTAGCGCGGAATGCCATTATCAGCTCATGAGGTAGGTCTGAAATAAATCCTACCGTATCGGAGAGAATAACCTCTTTACCGGAGGATAGCTGCAAACGCCTCATCGTTGGGTCAAGAGTGGCAAACAACTGATTTTCGGCTAGGACAGCTGCTCCGGTCAGAAAATTAAAAATAGATGACTTGCCTGCATTAGTATAACCAACCAAAGCTACTACCGGATAGGGTATCTTTTTACGTGAGCGACGTTGCAGGCTTCGGGTTTGTTTGACTTTTTCAAGTTCTTTTTGGATACGAATAATCTTTTCATCAATAATGCGGCGGTCAAGTTCAATTTGGCGTTCTCCGGGGCCGCCTAAAAAACCGGCACCGCCTCTTTGGCGCTCCAAGTGAGTCCAGCTACGAACCAAGCGGCTACGCTGATAGCTAAGGTGTGCTAGTTCGACCTGAAGTTTGCCTTCTTTGGTTTGAGCCCTTTCTCCAAAAATTTCCAGAATTAAGGCGCGGCGGTCTATCACCTTAGTATTTAGCTTCTTTTCCAGATTTCTTTGCTGCAAGGGGCTTAATGAGGCATCGACAATGATGAGCTCTATCCCCTGCTCTGCAATTTGGGTGCGAAGTTTGTCTATATATCCCTCGCCAAAATAGCTGCCGGCTTTGATTTCCTTAATATTAACGCTCTCGGCAAAGGCTACTTCAAGCTTAATGGAGCGAGCCAGACCTTCGGCTTCACTCAAGCGAGCTTGCGGAGACAACTGTCTTTTCTCTCCGTAAACATTGGGTGAGACTATGCCGGCCTTAACCGCCTCTCGCTCTTGGATTTGAAAACCGCTCAACTTTACCTGCTATGCTTGAGATGAGGTGTCAGGAATTTGGATATCTATAGCTGTTCCGGGCATAATGGTTGATACTGCGTGTTTATAAATCAACTGGGTGTGTCCGTCTCTTCTCAAAAGCAAGGCGGTGTCGTCAAACCAAGTAATTATCCCTTGCAATTTGACGCCGTTTACCAAAAATACCGTTACGGATATTTTGTTTTGTTGTATATCTTTTAAAAAATCTTCCTGTACATTTTGAGACATTGTAATATCCTTTTCTTTATTCTTGTTATTATTACGGTATGATTTAAGCTTATTTTCTCTTAATAGTAAAGAACTTTATGCAAATATTTTTTCAACTCGTTTAATAGCGCGAGAACTACTGAACAAAATTATGGTATCTCCTTCTTTTAGCCGTTCATAAATATTGGGATAGATAATTTCGTTGTCGCGGCAGATGGCACAGAGCTTGCTGTTTTCGGGAAGTTCTAACTCTATAATCTTTTTATCGGTGATTTGTGAATCTTCATCAATCCGGATTTCCCATACTTCACCGAAGCCTCGCCCTAAAGAATAAGCTTTGACTATTTTGGACTTACGCAGCTCTTTAAGAATCCCGGATACGGTTACTGATGAGTTGTCGATAATTATACTGTCGCTCAAATTACTTACCAAATTATCATACGCCTTTGAATTGACTAATGATATAGTCGAGCGAGCCCCGCTTTCCTTGGCTATCAGTGAAGCCAACAGATTGTCTTTGTCCTTTAAGGTAACTGAGACCGTAACATCTGCACTGGAAACCCCGCTATCGTCCAAAATAACGTCGCTGAGCATTTCGCCGTTAATAATTGTGGTATTATTGAGCTGCATGGCCAGCTGCTTGGAGCTGTCTATATCTTCATCTATAATCTTACAGCTGGTGATATTATCATCTTCTTCCAGTTTTTGGGCTAAAAGCAAGGAGATTTGATTGCCCCCGAAGATGACAACTTTTTCATTGCTGGGGCGATCCATTCCGAAAGCATGGATTGCGTCATCTATATCGGCATCTTCTACTAAGAAGTAGATTTCATCATCTTGTTCCAATGAAAAATCATTATTGGGAATAAAGCTTTTGCCATTACGGACTACGCAGACAATATTTATTTTTAACTCCGGAGCAGCCATTTCTAAATTGCTTAGCGGAATCTTAAGCAAGGGACAGCCTGCCGGACAGCGTATGGATATAAGGCTTAATTTTTTATCGGAAAAAGACATTACCGAAGTTGTGCCGGGAATTTTAATAATATTATAGATAGCGTCGGCTAGTTCTCTATCCGGAGATATTATCAAATCTATGGCTATACGTTCCTCATTGTAAAGTCCGCACCAAACGGGGTCTAGATATTCCGGAGAATCTATGCGGGCTATTTTTTTGCGAACATGGAACAGATAATCGGTAACTTGGCAAGCAACCATATTAACTTCATCATTATTAGTGGCGGCCAAAATCAAGTCTGCATTTTCAGCGCCGGATTTCTCAAGTATATCCGGGTGGGCGGCATTGCCGTAAACCGTCATTACGTCCCATTCTTTAGAGACTTCTTCAAGGCGGCGTTGGTCTTTATCTATAACGCTGATGTCGTTATTGCCTTGGCTTAAATATCCGACTAAACTTTTGCCTATTCGACCGGCTCCGCATACGATAATTTTCATCTTGTTTCACTCTCAAAATTATCAAAATAATCATCTATGGCTTTAAGCGCTTGCTCGTAGTCGTTGATTCTGGTGTAAGTCTCTCGAAAGCGCTTGGCGTCGCGCAACTGCTTGCAATACCAGCAAACAAACTTGCGGGAGATAGACAGTCCCATCTCGGCTCCATAATAAGACCGTAATTCTTCAAGATGTCTTAACAAAAATTTTTTTATTTCTTTTACGGGTATCGGAGATGGTTCTGTACCTTGATGCAAATATTCGTGTGTTTGGCTGATTAGCCATGGATTACCCAGGCAACCGCGCCCTATCATTACTCCGTCGACTCCGGTCATGTTTATCATCCGAGCGGCATCTTGCGGGCTATTAATATCACCATTACCAATAACCGGAATTTTAACGGCCTCTTTAACCTCGCGGATAATATTCCAATCGGCTTCTCCGGAATAAAACGAACTACGCGTGCGTCCGTGCACCGTGATATATGAGGCGCCGCTGTCCTCGCACATCTTTGCAAACTCTACAGCATTAACACTACCGGCATCCCAGCCTTTGCGAAACTTGACGCTGACTTTTAATGGGCTGGCTTTGACCGCAGAGCTTATTATCTTTGAAGCTAAGCTCAAATCCTTCATTAAAGCAGAGCCGGAATTGTTATTAACTATCTTTTTAACCGGACAGCCCATATTAATATCTATGGAGTGAGCTCCCAGCTCTGATACCAGCTGAACCGCATCATAAAAAAGTTCAGGATTGCCGCCGACTAATTGAACAACAACCGGATAAGGTTCATCGCTGACATCGGCTATACGATAAGTCTTGGGGTTCTTGCGCTGAATCGCATTTACGGCCACCATCTCTGAGACCATAACTCCCTTGCCAAGAGTTGATGTCAACTTGCGGAGCGGTTTGTCTGTAATGCCGGCCATCGGCGCCATAAAAACATTGCTGTCAAAGTCTAATATTGTCATTATATTTCAACGTTAAAGTTTTGATTATATTCATGCATAAAGTCAATTAAGACTGATGGTTGTTTGTTGATATTATAAACGTAATTATATGCATTTACGGCATAATTACGGTTTAAACCTTTGTTTCCGGTCATATTGGAGAATGTTTCCAGACCTAATGTTCCACCTTTATAAATTGATGTAGCCTGTTGATAAAAAATGCTTTTATTCTGGCTGGTCACAAAATCTTTGAAGGTGTATGAAGACAGAGGTTCTTCTGTTTGCGCTGCCGGTAAATCCGTATTTTGACTCTGTTTATAATATTCTCCATAAGCTGCTTGGCGGTCTTTTTGCGGATGAGATGAAGCGTATTGCTGCACCGAATATAAGCTGTTGCCGGATATTTGCGCTATATTATATGAAAAATTAAGCGGAGTTTGACTATTGGCAACGGCTTGACTGTCAAAGCTTGACTGTTGAGTCGATGATGCCCCTTCTCCTCCGGTCAATTTGGATACAGAGACTGAAATATCTTTCAGCAGGTTGCTGATATTTAATGTCTGCGTAGATATTCCGCTAATTTGGGGCATCAAAAGTTATCCTCTCTAGTTAATTCTATCCAAGGATTTGGCCAGAATGTAATAGAGTTTACCGACATCTGCTCCAGAGATTACTGATAGCAACAAGCCTGATTTTTCACTATCTTTAGCTTTATTAACCAAGCTTTCAAAATCTGTCAGGTAACGCATAACTACGTCTCTGAACTCGGCATTATGTTCAAACTCATTCTTAACCGCGATAATCTGACTCCGGCTCATCGTTCTGGTTAAATGGCGGACAAATGCGGCTGTATCTCCGTTGTAATATTTCTTCCAAAGTTCTTCTTCTACATTCGGATTAAAAATACGGTTGATGTCAACAGCTGAGGCCTCAAGCTTTTCAAGAATATAAGAGGCGTTTTTCAGGAATGTATCTACTCTCATACCTTCATACAACTGTTCCATCTCTTTGATTTTGCGCTCGGCTTGGGAGGAAGTATCCGTCAAAACCTGAAGCTGTTTTTGGAACAAGCTGTTAAACGCATCGGACTTCTTGAGCAAATCTTCACCCTGAGAATTGAAGGCTTTAGAGCTCTTTTCTAATGCATTAACTGCTGTCTTGACTGTTTCTATCGTATTATCGCTTGAGGCACTTAAAACATTAGCTTGCTTTAAGAATACATCACCAGATGAGCGAATATCGTTCGCTATGCGCTCGGCATTAGTTGAAATTTCACTAATCGAAGCTCTTAACTTGACTCCGGCATTCTCCAAATTACCTGAGCTTTGCTTGGTGCTTTCTTCCAGTTGAGCACTGAGTGTTTTGAGACTGTCGCCTAAGCCTTTGACCTTATCATATGCTTGATTTGCACGATTGGTCAGCTCTTGGGCTGTATCGTTAAGAACTGTATTGAAGTACTCTACCAGTTCTTTTGTGCCATCAGAAAGTTCTAGCATTTTATGATTTTGCTCGGAAATTAAACCGTTTATTTCAATAACTCCACTGCTGGCTTCGGCTGTAACAGTATTGAAATTGGATAGATATTTTTCATAATCTCCGATTACGGCTCCGATTTTTTGCTTAGATGCTGATACTGTTTTATCTAAATCATCTGCAGCCTGGCTTAATAATATGCCTATTTGTTCTATATTTTTATTCGATACCTTAGTTGATTTGATAACATCGTCATTAATTTTAAGCAATTTATCGCCTAAAGCATCAAACTCAACAGAAACCTTGCTGGTTTTCTCCATTATATTATCGCTGCATTGTTTTAAATTCTCTGTCGTTTCTGTAACTTGTTGGAATATCGTCACTGAAGCATCTGACAGATACTTATACTGCTGGGCTAATGATGCCTCTCCCAGGCGTGTCTGGGTTGAGACTACATTTACTATATCGGACAGGCTGTCTATTTGCTGAGTAAATGATTCTTTTATGGTATCACTTTGCGCTTGGGTCTTAACCAATGCGTTATCCAAATCTTTGACATGGCTGTCTATCGTATTGTATATTGTGCGGCTTTCTTTGCCTAAGCGGTCGATGCTGTCGCTTAATTTCTGGCAATGCTCGTTAACACTACGGCTCGTACTATCCGCCTCATCCTTAACATTACCAAAGGCTGAATTTAAGTTTGATAACATACCGGTAAATTCTTCGGTAATATCTTTGATTTTATTATGCAAACCGTCTATTACCCGGCTAACTTCATCGTTTTGTTCTTCAACAGCTTTGTTAACTTGGATTAACTTATCTATTGATTTGACAACATTGTCATTAATAGCTTCATTTCGCTTACCGGCGTCTTCTTCAAGCATAGCTAAGCGTGAAAAGACTCTGTCTGCATTTTGCTCAATAATTGAAACTTGTTTCTTAAGTGAGCTGCCTATGTTATTGGTATTCTCCGAAATACGGTCGCAGATATTCATAAACTCGTTTTCTTGGTGTTTAAACAGCAAGCCAACTGTTTCAGCTTTTTCATCAAAAGCTTTTATCATATCATTAACAAAGCCTGAGAATTGCTCGGCAGAAGCATTAAGAGCTGCATTTTGTTGCTGAAAATAATTGAGCAAGTCGCTATGCGTTTTTTCGGAATTTTCGGTGGACTTGGTAATAATCTCTGCCTGCATGGTTAAAGTCTGAGCGAGATTATCTGCTCGCTTGTCTATGCTGTCACCAACAATTTCAAGCTTTTTATAATGTTCTTCCAAAGTGTCGCTGACGGTATTAACTTTGTCATAAACGGCCTCGGCTACGGTGGCAAAATCTTGACCTTGTTCCTTAAGTCCTGCGCCTAAGGTGCGGCTTTTCTCTATAACAGATTCTGAAACGGCCAGAATATCCTCCATTTGAGAGCGAAGTCCACCGATAGCTTGGAGAGCGTCTTCATTCATCATTGATGATGCTCTATTAAGTTCATCAATCTCGCGTTTTAATTCTCCTTTAATCTCGTCAATACGGCTCATAGAGCTATTAATATGACGGTGTTGCTGGGCTAAAGCTGCTTCACTAACTTTGCTTTGAGCTACAATAATTGAAGAGGACTCGTTAATAAAATCAGCATTCTTTTTCATTGAGGTACCGATTTCATTAAACTGCGAGACTGATATGCTGGTTTGTGTCTTTAAGCTTTCAACTCGGGCGGCAAGCTCTTGTCCTAATGAACGCAAAGTATTCATATTGGTGTTAGCTTGGACATCCAACCGATTGTGTTGATTGATTAACTCATCGGTCAAGGTGCCGGTCTTTAATATGGTGTTATCAGCAAGCTCGGCTACTTTAGATGCTTCTTTACTTAAACTATCTACTACCGTATTAATATTACTAACGGCTATTTCTCCGGTCTTTTGGAGATGTTCTGTTTCTGATTTAATTGAATTTTCAGCATTTTGTAATGCATTGACAATGTCATCTGAAACTCCGTGCAATTCTCTTACCTGGAGAGCGATGCTTTCTTCAGCTACATTAGCTCTTGAGATAATCTTGTCAACTTCTTGTCCTACGAATGCGCCCTGCTCGCTGAACTTTTGCCCTAAGTTGTCGGCATTATGATTCAACATATCAATATAGTTTTGCATGCTTTGGGTCTGAGCCTGCATGACATCAGCTATGCTTTTAACGCTTGAATCTATGGTCTGGCGAATATTATCACAATCTTTAACGGCTTGTTGAGATATTCCTTCAATACGGCCGGCTTGAGCGGATAAAATATCTGCTGCTTGAGCTATGTTGCTGTTGGATTTTTCGGCTATGGCCAAAACAGCCTCATTAGTCTTGATTAAATCTTGATTGCTTTGTTCTGAAACTTTTTGCAATAGTTCAACAGAATATTTTATCTCATTAATATTGGGCAGAATATTATGTACCAAAGCGTCGGCATCTTTTTGCATTGAGGACATGCTAGCTGTGAAATCTTTGGTATAGTTTTGAAAGGTTTGGGTTGATTGAAGAGCCTTGCTGTTAAGTTGCTCAAAATTTTGAGATAATTCTTTAACCGTATTGGCTAACTCGACAATAGTTTTTGACGAATAGTTATCAAGCACCGCTACTAATTTGGAAAAATCTTCAACTCGGGCGCTTAATTCTGTCTTAATATTGGCACTGTGTTCCATGGCCAGTTTGGTGGCTTCTTGCATTTCTACGACTTGGGAACGGATACCATCAGCCAGAGCTTTGGCAGTTTGGGCTCCGCCGTCTTCAGGATAAACCAGTTGGTTCATATAAGCTCTTAAAAAACGTGCCTCATTCTTAAAGCTGGTACCGCGGTCAATATACGCAACTACAATCCAGATAATCGCCAATGGGAGCGTAACTCCGGCCAAAAATCCGCCAAACTCGTCCGGCATCATCAAAAACAAATTTGACCATCCAAAAAACTGAGTAATGTAAAACAATACTATAATCGCCCAGACGGCACTAACCCATATCATTAAGCGATAGAGGTTATTATTAAGCCAGCTATTTTGCGACTCTAATGTAATTTGGTTTGTACTTGGCTCTTGCGTTTTTTTTGTTTGTTCTTGAGACATAAATATAGCTCCCCTTTTCCCCTTAAGTCGGTGAATATAATCGGGGTTATTGTATACCATTTTTTAATAATTTAAAGCAATTTAAGCATTTTAGCTATATTTATTCACAATCTTAATTCTGATTGCTGTGAGACTTGCTTCTCCAAAACATATTTGAGCTTCTTTAAGGCTTGAAGTTGCATTTGTTCCTCACTCAATGAGGCCGGAACTATCACGCTAACCTCAACTTTAGTTGAGCTCTCGATAGCCGTGACTTTAACATTGTTACCAATGCGCATATATTCAAACAAAACTTCGCTCATCTGGCATTAATCCTTTAAGAATTTGTTGCTCTTTGGGAAGCCGAACGGAGCCAGCTTGCCAATTTGGGCGCGATGACCAAGCCAGCTCAGCAAGTCGGTCTCGGTCTTGGTGCCGCCGGCTCGATTATAGGTAAAGCCCTCTTCTTCCTTGAAAATTTGGATATCTGACATATTGCCGTCTTTATACTTCTGCAAGGTTACACCGCGGCCGCGAGCCATGGTGGGAATCTCTTCAAGTTTGAAGACCAGAAGTTTGCGGTTTTCACCAATAATGGCGACCATATCGCCGGTGACTTTTTTGCAGAATACGGACTTTTCATCATCAGCCAGATTCATAATCTTGCGGCCATTGCGGGTTTGGGCCAAAATGTGATTTTCATCAACCAAAAAGCCGCGACCGGTATTAGAGGCAATAACATAGCGGGCTCCAGGCTCAAAACAGAACATCGTACTGATGGAATCAGAAATGCCCAAATCTATCATTAATCTGACCGGCTGGCCAAAACCGCGGCCGCTAGGAATCTCACTGGCAGGAATAGTATAGAATTTTCCGGCGGTATCAAAAAGAATAATCTTATCAGTGGTTTGGGCGTGAATGGCGCACTCTAAGGCATCATCATCTTTAAACTTAAAGTCTTCATTTAAGTCAACATGGCCTTTGAGGCAGCGTATCCACCCTTTTTGCGACAAAATAACGGTTATCGGCTCTTTTTCAACCAAAGCTTCAAGCGGGACTTCAATATCAGCGGGAGCCTCTGCAAAATCGGTACGACGGCGGCCAAGAGCCGTCTTTTTGCCGAATTTTTCTTTAATCAGCTTAATTTCACCGGCAATAGCCTCCCAGCGTTTGTCCTCATTGTTTAAGAGGAGTTCAAGCTCTGATTTTTCAGCGCTTAAGTCATCAAACTCTTGTTTTATCTCGGCTTCTTCAAGTTTACGCAGAGAGCGGAGTTTCATATTCAAAATGGCTTCAGCCTGATTATCCGTAAGGTTGAATTTTTGCATCATTACCGCCTTGGGGTCATCTTCTTCACGGATGATACGGATTATTTCATCCAAATTAAGGTACGCAATCAGGTAACCAGACAAAATTTCAAGGCGGATATTAATTTTATCTAACCGATGCTGAGCGCGTCGTACCAAAACCTGATGGCGGTGCTGTAAAAACTCGTGCAAAACCTGTTTGATGTCCAAGACATGAGGAACGCCCTCAGAATCCAGCACATTCATATTCATATTGAAACGGGATTCCAGCTCGGTTTCTTTGAACAAATGCTCCATTAAAAGGTTGGCATCGACAGAGCGGTTTTTGGGTTCCAATACAATGCGGACATCGTGTGAAGATTCGTCCCTAACATCCGCTAATAACGGAATTTTTTTATCAAACAAAAGGTTGGCAATGCGCTCAATTAATTTAGATTTAATAACCTGATATGGAATCTCTTTAACCACAATTTGGTACAAACCGTGGCTGAGCTCCTCTTTTTCCCAGCGGGCACGAATGCGAAAAACGCCACGCCCCTGTTTATAAGTATTAAGAATACTCTCAAACTTATCAACAATAATACCACCGGTCGGAAAATCAGGCCCTTTAATACGTTTGACCAGAGGCTCGATATCGCAATCAGGATTTTCAATCAGAAACAAAAGAGCGTCGCAGACTTCACTCAAGTTATGCGGAGGGATATTGGTGGCCATACCTACGGCAATACCGGCGGAACCGTTACACAACAAGTTGGGCACCATTGAAGGCATAACGACAGGTTCTTCCTCTTCACCATCGTAGGTTTCGCGGAAATCGACGGCATTTTCATTAAGCCCTTCCATCAAAGCCATGGCAAATTCGGTTAATCGGGCCTCAGTATAACGCATGGCAGCGGCGCCGTCGCCATCAATGTTGCCAAAGTTGCCTTGCCCGTCAACCAACGGATATCGTACCGAAAAATCTTGTGCCAGACGCACCATTGCCCCATAAACCGCGCTATCACCATGGGGGTGATATTTACCGATAACATCACCAACGACACGCGCGCATTTCTTAAAACCGGATTTAGGATCCAAATGGAGCTGGCGCATGGCAAACAGCAAGCGGCGGTGAACCGGTTTTAATCCGTCACGGACATCAGGCAAAGAACGCGACACAATGGTCGACATTGCATAAGACAGGTAGCGCGAACTTAACTCTTCCGCAAGGTGGACGTCTTTTATTTTTTCTTCATTTTCAACAATGGGTTCAGACATTTCGGTATCCAATTATTATAGATGTTTAATCAAATTATCACGCAAATTAACACGGTTTTCAGGGAATTTCAAGCCATGAAGCTGAAAAAAATTTTTATTTAGGAAAAACTCTGTCATTTTAAGGGTATCAGAGATTTCTTTTAAGCTCGGGTGCTCGTTGTGCTTAATAATATATTCAGGATAAGCAAACAGGCGGTTTTGATATGGGGCTCCGGCCTCGGCGCTGACGGCTTTGCCGCTTTTGGGCGATACATAGCGCAAATTGCTGCGCTGCCCCGTAACGGCGCAACGGCTCAAATCGAGCCCGATACCTAGATAGTCCAGCAAATAAAATTCAAAGTAAGAATAATATGTTCTCCAATTATCTTCATTTATTTGTTTAAAAAACTTATCTATTACGTTGTAAAACCTCTCTGTATTTTCTTTTTCGGGCAAGCAATCATTGCACAGCTCGCAAAGCGAACCCAGTGCGGCAAGTTTTTCCGGCGAGGCCATAAAATTTACCGAATTAGCCGATACCAACTCCACATGAAAGCTATACATATTTTCTTCCAAACGGGAGTAAGCGTTTAACTTTATGCTATTACCTAGTTGATATATCGCTAAATTATTCTTGCTTATGGCGTTTTTGACATAGCCGGTCAGCTTGCCGTTGTTTTGGGTCAAAACGGTCAAAATAAGCGAGCGCTCGCCGTGGCGGCGCTGCTTGATTATATAACCTTCATCAGAAAAGCTTGTCACAATAACCTACTGTTTTGCCTAAATTAATAGTCATGTATCATGGACTTGGTTATATGGTCGTAGGCCTGTAACTCTGTCAAGACGCGTTTCATGTCATGCAGAGGTATCATATTAGGTCCGTCAGACAAGGCTTTATCCGGATTGTCGTGGGTTTCAATAAACACGGCAGCAACACCAACGGCGACGGCTGCACGAGCCAAAACCGGTGCGTATTCACGCTGTCCGCCTGAGGTTCCCCCCAAGCCTCCGGGTTGTTGTACCGAGTGAGTAGCATCAAAAATTACCGGACAGCCGGTATCTTTAGCCATACGCGGCAATCCCCTAAAATCAGTTACCAAGGTATTATACCCAAAGCTGGCGCCGCGCTCCGTAACACACACGTTCATATTACCGGAATCTTCAGCCTTTTTGACGATATTCTTCATATCCCATGGAGCTAAAAACTGACCCTTCTTGATATTAATAACTTTGCCGGTATGTGCGGCGGCGACAACCAAATCGGTCTGGCGGCACAAAAATGCCGGAATTTGCAGCATATCAACATGAGGCGCGACTTCAGCACATTGTTCTTTTTCGTGAATGTCGGTTACTATTGGTATGTTATTAAACAATTTTTTGATTTCATCAAAGGTACGCATCCCCTCTTCCAAGCCTACACCGCGCGGAGTGTTGATTGATGAGCGGTTGGCTTTATCAAACGAGGCCTTAAAGATATAATTAATCCCTAATTCTTTTGTAATTTCAACCAGTTGTCCGGCCATATCAATAGCGTGTTGGCGGCTCTCAATTTGGCAAGGACCGGCAAGCAAAGCTAGAGGAAGTTTATTGCCAATTTCAAAATTGCCGATTTTAACGGTACGTTGTTCCATTATATGCTCCTGTTATATCTGTTTATTTGCCTATATCAATAGCATATTTTTAGATACCTCGCAACAAACTTTCAGCGGATAATAACAGAAAACCCCTGAATGTTATTCCATTCAGGGGATAATTTTCAACTAAAAATTTGATTGATTTTGACTTCTTCAGCTTTGATACGATCCATAGCCTCTTGTTGAGCCGAGGACATAATCTCAACCATATCTCGCTTGGTATACTCTCCTACCAGAGCATAATTGTTAGCCCAAGCTGAACACAATGCCTGATGTCCACCTCCAACTGGCAGCAAATCAACACTCTTGTTCAAATAGAACAACATGGATTTGACATCTGTCGATGGGCGATAGAGTTTATCTCGCATATTTTCTTTGATGACATATAGCGAAATGTCGCTCTCCTTAAGACGTTCTCGGACGTAAAGTGCACGATGTTGCGGTGCTATAAACAAAGCATCTGCTCCATAAGACTTCAGCTCCGAAATCGAAGCTTGACGCCAAATATCTAAATCAGCCTGAGGGCAAAGAGCGGAGAGAACATGTTCTGCTATATCCATCCGATCATAGAGGAAATGTGAATTGTTCAAAACGACAATCTTGGGCGCTTGATGGTGCTCTTTGACTTGCAAATGCCAAGCATAAGCAGCATATAAAATAGAGTCCATGTCATCACCGTAGATATAAATACATTTAAACGGTTTCATATTCCAATGATAGAAAATTCGGTTAGAATAACCTTCCTGACGCAAGTATAACGCCTCCTCACTACTCCAGAGATCTTGGTGTGAAACCAATGTTTGCAGTGTATCTTGGTTGAAACCAAACGTAACACATTTGATATTAGGGCAAAAATCAATCTGATGGAAAATACGTGGATGGCAGATAATAAGCCCTTGACTATCTGGAAAAATTTTAACCATTTGTCCTATCACACTACTGAGATAGTCTCGCTCAGCAAAACTAATCAACGGAATGCGCAAGTCAATATCCATTACGCGGTTGGTATTGGCGAAATTGGAATATTCTTTCAAAACATTCAACATCTTTCGTCCTGCTAGGCTATTGCCATAGATTATCCATTTACTCTGCTCAATAAACGATTGATTTGGGCACTGATAAATGTCATTACTTCCCTGTGACGGCAAAACCTTGTTGAGCGCCACAATGTTGCTGAAAATTGAGTTGTTCATAATACTCTAAAATTTAATTGTTAGACATAATAATCAATTATTGTGTCAATTTATAGCACGTTTTTTTATAATTGCAAGTTTTTTTAAAGCAAAACCCCGCATCAAAAAAATGCGGGGCTTTCGCCTTTTAATAAAACAATTGCTTAATCCGTGGTGCGTGGCTTGAAATAAGTCTTTGTATTTCCTTATCAACGGCTTCGGCGTAGGCATCCTTGTCTCCAAAAGAAATTTGGCGGATAGCCTCAGACCACCATTCAACGCATTCGGGATGTTGCTTGCGGCGGCGCAGAATATGCACGCTTTCATCAATATAAAACAATGACAAATCCCTATCGCCCAAAATAACATCTTTTCCGGGGATTGTGTAAATGCCCAAGTCATTACCGATGATTTTGTCTTGAATCATCAGCGAACGATGTTGCGGAATAATCAGCAAAGTGTTGTCAGGGCATTCATAGTCGTCATCCCAATCGCGATTAAGCTTCAAAACACCAAGGTCTTTGAGTATCTTATCCGTACAAAAAGCGGTTTGGCGCATCACGACATCATCAAGTTGAATCAGTGTAACACTCGGAATTATATCATAAGCCTTACGCAAAACATGGTAAGCATAAGCGGCATAGATACCGGACATCAGCGCGTCGCCGAAGATAACTATATGCTGATAAGGTTTTAACATCCCCTGCTTAGCATAGTTAGGCGAAAGTTCCGTACTCTTGACCAGATAAGCAAGTAAATCTTTGTCTTGACTTTGGCCGGTGGCTAAATCAACCGCTGACAAAGCATAACAATTTTGCACCAATGGTGAAACAGAAATCAGTTTCTGTATTGCTTCATTAAGCTTTTCCATAAGAATAAATTTATAAAAGTACAACATAATTATTTAAATGATATATCGGATATAACAGAAAATATCCAAAAAGCAAGAGGTTTTTACATAACATTTGTTTGCAATATATTGCTAAACAACAAAAAACAGGCGTGGTCCCCCTCGCCTGTTTTGATAAATAAGCCCCTAACTTAAATCAAGCGGCTGTTTTCTATCGCGGCCTTAACAAATGATACAAACAGCGGGTGCGGCTCAAATGGTTTGGACTTGAGCTCAGGATGGAACTGAACGCCGATAAACCATGGGTGATCCTTGATTTCTACAATCTCCGGCAAATTGCCTTCCGGTGAGCGTCCTGATATGGTCATACCGCTTTTGTTCAATATCGGCTCATATTTGATATTAACCTCATAGCGATGGCGGTGGCGCTCTGATATTCTATCTTTGCCGTAGACAGACGCAACCAAAGACCCCTGCTCTAACTTACATTCATAAGCACCAAGGCGCATGGTGCCGCCTAAGTCGCCGTCTTTGTGGCGGATTTGTTTGGCTCCGTCCTTATCCCATTCGGTCATTAAGCCTACAACCGGCTCACAATCAGGCATAAACTCAGTGGTGCCGGCGTTTTTGATTCCGGCGACATCGCGCATGGTCTCAATAACTGCCATTTGCATACCAAAGCAGATCCCCAGAAACGGAACTTTATGCTCACGAGCGTATTTGATGGCTTTGATTTTGCCCTCGGTACCTCTTTGGCCAAAGCCTCCGGGGACTAAGATACCGCTAACATCAGACAATTCTTGTTCGGCGTCTTCATCCTCAAGCTTTTCAGCGTCAATCCATTTTATTTTAACTTTATATTTGTTGGCAATACCGCCGTGAACCAAAGCCTCATTAAGCGATTTATATGCTTCCAAAAGCTGGGTGTATTTGCCAACAACCGCTATATTAACCGTGCCTTCGGGGTTTTGCAAAACATCTACAATATGCTCCCATTTGCTTAAATCGGGGGCTTTGACATCGGTCAAGCCAAAGTATTTACAAACGGCGGCGTCCATCCCCTCATGCGAATAAGAAATCGGAACTTGGTAAATGCTCTTGACATCCAAGGCCGCAATAACATTTTCTTCCTTAACATTACAGAACTGGGCAATTTTGCGCTTTTCGTTTTGCGGAATCTCAATTTGAGAGCGACAGAGCAACATATCGGGCTGGATTCCGTATTCCTGAAGCTTTTTGACCGAGTGCTGCGTCGGTTTGGTTTTGAGCTCGCCGGCGGCCGGAATATAGGGCAGCAGAGTAACGTGGATAAACATAACTCTTTCGCGCCCAAGCTCATAAGCCAATTGGCGGATAGCCTCAAGGTAAGGTTGGCCTTCAATATCGCCTACAGTGCCGCCGATTTCGCACAAGACGAAGTCTTCATCGGTAACATCAGACAAGATAAAGTCTTTAATCTCATTAGTAACGTGAGGAACAACCTGAATGGTGGCGCCAAGATAGTCCCCGTGACGCTCTTTATCAATAACGCGCTGATAGATAATGCCGGTGGTAATGCTGTCGGCTCGCTTGGCCGGAACACCTGAAAAACGTTCATAATGCCCCAAATCCAAGTCAGCCTCGGTACCGTCATCGGTTACGAATACCTCACCGTGTTGATAAGGGCTCATGGTTCCGGGGTCAACATTCAAATAAGGGTCAAGCTTGCGCAGCCTAACCTTAAAGCCGCGCGACTGCAAAATACTGGCTAAAGAAGCTGAGGCCAGACCTTTGCCCAAAGAGGATACAACACCGCCGGTAATAAAAATAAACTTGGTTTGCTTTTGTAAAATGCTATCTATTTTATGTTGAATTGTCATGATTTTTACCTTTATTTTAAAGTGACAAAGGCACCTTGTTTGGAGGTGCCTTTGCTATGTTGGTGAAACTGTCTCATCTATTTCTCTGCCGTGGGGACTGTCGGTGTCTCAGGGACTGCCGGAGCCTCTTGGCTAACCGGTGTAAGCTCTATGATTGAAGAGGCTTTGCGCTCAACATTCTTATAATATATTGAAAGAGAAATACTGGTGATGAAAAATACCGTTGCCAAGATGGCTGTGGTACGGGTCAAAAAGTTGCCGGTGCCGCGGGCGCTCAAAAAGCTTGATGCGCCAGAGCCGCCGCCCAGTCCATCTAAGGCGCCTCCGCCTGACTTCTGCATCAAAATAAAGCAGACCAAGAAGATGGCTACCAGCAAATGTAATACGAGTAAAACTGTTTCCATATCTTAAAATATCCTTATCTAAATTAAAGTGCGCCGGAGTTCTTGGCTATGCCGAGGAAATCCTCAACTTTAAGGCTGGCGCCGCCAATCAAGGCTCCGTCAACATCTTCCAAAGACAAAAGTTCTTTGGCGTTAGAGGGTTTTACCGAGCCGCCGTACAAAATGCGCATGCGGTTGGCGTTGCCTTTACCGAGCTTTTTGGCCAGAGTTTTGCGAATCGTGGCGTGAACTTCAGCAACATCAGCCGTTGTCGGGACTTTACCTGTTCCGATTGCCCAAACAGGCTCATAAGCGATAACCGTGTTTTGCCAGGTAGCACTTTCAGGTACCGAATCGAGGACTTGCTTTTGGCAGACTTCCAAAGCTTGTCCGGCCTCACGTTCCATTAAGGTCTCGCCTACGCAGATAATGGCTTTAAGCCCGTTGCTATAAGCTGCCTGAGCCTTAACATTTACGAGTTCGCTGGTCTCAAAGTGATTGGTGCGTCTTTCAGAGTGCCCCAAAATAACATATTGGCAACCAATATCCTTAAGCATTGCCGGACTAATATCGCCGGTATGGGCGCCTTTGTCAGCAAAATGACAATCTTGTCCGCCCATGGCGACCTTAGCGCCGCGAAGAGCTTTCTTTACACTGCTCAACAAGGTAAACGGCGGGCAAACCAAAAACTCACACTGGATTTTACCAAGCTTTTTGACTTCTTCAGCAACACCTTTGGCCAAGGCTACGCCGTCTGCCATAAGCCCATTCATCTTCCAGTTGCCGGCGATTAATAACTTTCTAGCCATTATACTTTCCTTTTCTAAAAAAATACATGATGCTGTGTTGTATCATAACTTTTTTTTATTTTCCAGCAAAAAATGGGTTGTCAACATAATATTTGTTGTGAACGCTTGCGTAAATTGTGTTGATGTATACTTTTTTTTGTATTACATTTGTCGCAGTTAATTTTTTATATATGTAGGGTTTATACTGCCATGATGAGCAAAATCAGAAAACTTCAGGATACTTGGGTCGCTAAAGGTATTTTTATTCTTACGGCTTTGAGCTTTATGTCTTTGTTCGGTATCTCGGGATATATTAACAGTGCCGGACAAAATCGTACCGTAATTAAAGTTAATGATATTGAAATCTCTCAAGGAGAAATTTCTTATCAATATGAAAAAGAGCTTAATACCGCCAGACAGATGTTTGGTGACAATATTAATATTACCGATAATATGCGCACTTCCCTCCTGCTCGCTTTGGTACAGAAGCAGCTGGTAGATGCCGTCATGCAGACAACCGCCGAAGAATACAATGTGGTTATCGGCGATGAACTTATTCGCAACATTATTTATTCTCAAAGCGAGTTTATGGACTCTCAGGGAGCTTTTTCTCCCAGCAAGTTTAAGATGTTTTTGTCCCTCAGCGGAATGAGCGAGGCTCAATACATTCAGGCTTTGCGACTTGATATTGAACGGCTGATGCTTGTCAACAATCCGGTGGCCAGAATGAATGTCCCTAGCTTTTTGACCGACCTGCTCGGCAAAATTGAAAACCAGCAGCGCGTGTTCTCTTATATTAAAATAGTGCCGGAAAATCTTAAACTCGGACGTGATATATCTGATGAGGAAACTGAACAGTATTATCAAGATTTTTCTGAAAACTTTATGGCACCCGAGGAACGCGATATTTCATACATCGCTGTTTCTTCAGAGGAAGTGGCGGCTCAGTATGAGCCTTCTCAAGAGGAAATTCAACAATATTATCAGGAAAATATTGCCGAATTTGAAACTCCTGAAAAACGCGACGTCTTGCAAATGGTGTTTGACACTAAAGAAGCTGCCGATGAGGCTTTTGCTGAACTGAAAAGCGGAAAAGACTTCTATAAAACGGCTGAAGCTTTGAGCGGACAGTCGGCTCAAGACACCGAACTCGGCGAGGTATCTAAAGATATGCTGCTGGCCGAAGTTGCCGATGATGTGTTTGCTCTCAAATCCGGTGAGATGACTTCTCCGATTAAATCAGAGTTCGGCTGGCATATTATGAAAGTAAACAAGATTATTCCGGCCTCAAAAATGCCCAAAGACAAAGCCAATGCCAAGGCTATTGAAGCTATAAGGCAGGCTCAGGCTTATGATGCCGCTTATGAAATGTCTAATGATATTGAAGACAAAATCGGCGCTGGGGCATCGCTTGAAGATGTTGCAAAAGAACTGAAGACATCAATTAAACAGATTAAAGCTTTGACCGAGGATGGCAAATATCAAGGTTCAACCACTCCTCTGGCTATGGAGTTGGTTGATGGTGCTTTTTCTTACAATCCAGGAGAAATCAGTCAGGTGATTGAAACTGACACCGGTTTTGCAATTGTTAGAGTTGATAGTGTAAAAGATGCTCATTTGCTGGATTTGGATGAAGTCAAGCCATTAATCGTCAAGATGTGGGCTGAAAATGAGCGTCAGGCTATGGCTCAAGAGCTGTCTAATGATATTATGGCTGATTTGGAAAACGGTGAAAACATTGCTGAAACAGCAAAACGTTTCGGTGTAAGCCTTAAGACTACGGCTCCGATTAAGAAGAGCGAAAGCTTTGACTCTTTGCCGTCTTCACAGATTTTTGCGCTTTTCCAAGAAAATACTAATACACCGAAGCTGATTGAGCAAGACGGTGACAAGTTGATTGTGATTACTTCTAAGATTGTTGAAGACAAGCACAAGCTTACCGATCAAGAAAAGGCGAATATTCGTAACGGAGTTCGCAGAAATCTGACTGACGAAACCGCTAATCAGCTGGTTGACAGTTATGGTCGCGACTATGATATTGAAGTCGATTATAAGCTTATCGGCTTAGCTGACTAACTTATCAAGGCGGCTTTGGGCATTGGTTAGCGCAATAGCGCTGGCATCCTTAGCCGCCTTGTTTTTATTTAAATGGTAAGTTTGCCGACATTAATTTCCGATTATTACTGTTTTAAAGCTTTATTTTTCACTCTCAATCAAAATAAACTCCACTAGCTGACGCAAGAGGTATTAACCGTTCAGAACTATGTTTTACCAGCCAAAGCTATGCAAACTTTACGGCTGGGCGGGTACGACTACATCTACCTGCTCATGCAGGTAGTGTTATGTTTGAACTATAAACTAAAAGCCCGCCATTGATTTGACGGGCTTTGGTATTAGGCTATAAACCGCTAGTTAAGCTGTTTTCTTGCTGCTTTTCTTGGCGGGTTTCTTTTCTTCTTCAGATGATGTTTCGGCCTTTTTGGCGGCTTTTTTAGATACTTTTTTAGCCGGTTTGGCTTCTTCATCAAAATTATACAGGTCTTCTACTGATATAATCTTTTCTGATACTTTAGCCTGTGAGATGATGTGGTCAATGATTTTTTCTTCAAAAACCGGAGCTTTCAAAGCTTCAACCGCGTCTTTGTTCTTCAAATAATAATCAAAGACGGCTTGCTCTTGACCAGGGTATTTTCTGGCCTCGTTCATGATGGCCTTGTTAATATCATCGGCTTCAATCGTAATCTTAGCATCTTTGCCAATTTCGGACAATACCAAGCCAAGCTTTACTCTGCGAACGGCAATGTCTTTATAATCAGCAAGAAGTTCTTCTTCGCTCTTAGATTTTTCACTTTCATCAAGCTGGTTATACTTCTTAGCTTGTTCATATTGAGAAACTATACCCTTGTATTCAGCATCTACCAAGCCTTGCGGTACTTCAAGCTGATATTCATTGTCAAGAGCATCAAGAAGCTGGCGTTTTAACTTCATGCGAGATGCAACTTCATAATCTCCTTTGATGCGGGCTGAAATCTTGTCTTTAAGTTCATTAAGGCTCTTTTCGCCCAAAGATTTGGCAAACTCATCATCAATGGCAACATCCTTGCTCTCACGCAATTCTTTGATTTCAACTGCAAAGACAGAGTCCTTGCCGGCCAGATCCTTAGCATGATAGTTATCCGGGAATTTAACCTTAACGTCAACTTTATCACCGGCTTTTTTGCCTTCAAGCTGTTCTTCGAATCCGGGGATGAATGAACCTGAGCCAAGTTCAAGAGGATAATTATTGCCTTTACCACCTTGGAATTCAACACCGTCAACCGAGCCGACAAAATCAATAACTACGGTATCGCCTTTTTTAGAAGCGCGGTCAGATTCAACTGTTTGAGTTTCACGGCGGGATTTGGCCAGATAACCCAAAGCCTTGTCTACTTCTTCAGCCGGAACTTCTGCTATAACTTTTTCTAAAGAAAGTTTGGTAAGGTCGCCGAGTTTGATTTCAGGTAAAACTTCAACGCTCATTTCAAACTCGATGTCTTTATCCTCGCCGAAAGAAGTAATTTTGACATTCGGCATCAAAGCCGGGCGCAACTTCTTCTCACTGATAACACCGTCGGTAGCGTGGCGAACCATATCATCCAAGACCTCACCCATAATTGAAGCCTGATATTTTTGCTTCAGCATTGATTTGGGAGCTTTTCCGGGACGGAATCCGGGGAGTTTGACGTTTTTAGAAACCTGATTTAATTTGGCTTCAACACTTTTGGCGACATCCTGTGCAGGAATCGACACCTTATATTCTTTTTTTAATCCTTCAGATTTTAACTCTGTTATGTTCATCTTTCTTTACCTTAAGTTGTGCAAAAAACCATTTTCTCCATAACTGAGGGAAAATGGTGCAGGCGGAGAGACTCGAACTCTCACAGCTTGCGCCACCAGATCCTAAGTCTGGCGTGTCTACCAATTTCACCACGCCTGCCGGGTTAAAGTTGTTTGAATAGTACATATTTTTTCAGATAAATCAAGTAAAATTAACAGGCCAATTAAAATTATTGTAATATAAATGAATATTTATTACTATACCTTCAAGATTTGAAAAAACTTTTTTATCAGTTTTTAAGGAGAATATCGTGGTGTCTGGAAAATTGGTTCACCGTGGGGTTTGCGGGGTTTTGCTATCAATGGCTTTGGCTTCTTGCTCGATGTTTGATACGGCTAATAAAACTCAAGAGACTCCTAATCACAGTTGGTTTAAGGGCGAAAATTATGGAACCGAAGGCGCTAATGACGCTGAACTGGCTACCGTAGCTTATTCTCAAGGAAAATTTGAAGACGCCGAAAACCATGTGATTCAGGCTTTGCGCCTCAACCCAAGACAGCCGCAGGCCTTAATGGTTGGTGCTTTGGTCTATGAGCACATGGGGCGTTTGAATCGTGCCAGACAATATTATGAAGACTTGATTATTGTCGGCGGAGAGGAAACTTCTATCCTCGGAACTGACAGCGGAAAGCCGGAAAGCATGGCCGAAATCGCACGTCGCCGCCTGCGCCGCCTCAATATGATGCAGAGCGAGTTTATGATTGAGGACAAAGATGGGGCTATGGTCTTTAATATTTCTCAAGAAGCCTCCGCCAGACAAGGAAAATCTGCCATGGATGAGGCTTTGTTTGTGCGCCAGCAGAAAATGATTGCTGAAAATAAGGCTGACACCGCCGCTGATATGAAAGCCGTTGAGGTTTTGTTCAGCGATGAAGAGAAAAATATTATTTCTAGATTCTTGATTTTGAATGAGCTCGCCGAAAATGATATGATTACTCAGCAGGAGTTTTTGGCCGGGCGCGCGGCTAACATCGGTGGGTTGCTGCCTTTAACCAACAAGGCTCCGGCTTTTGGAATTGACAAGCCAGTCCCCTCTTCTGATTTGATTATTGAGAGAATCAACTCTTTACGCAGTGCGGTTGAGGCTCGAGCTATTACTCCGCAAGAGTTTTCAGCTGAGCGTGATTTGATTGTGGAGGCTATTTTGCCGCCCAAGCCGAAGCTAAGAATGCAGAACAAAGCGCCGTCTAAGGATATTTTATCCGCAGCTAAAGATTTACGCAAATTGGAGGTTATCAGCCAGCTGAACCTGATTACCGATAAAGAAAAAGCCGCCGAAAAAGCCGCTATTGAAAAGAATCTGGGGTTAATCAGGGCTGCAGATGTCAAGAAAAAGGCGACTACTTCAACAACGACGGCTCAAGCAGCTAAGTCTGCGCCAAAAGCGAATAATCAAGCCGCTAAACCGGCCGCCAAGTCCAAAGCGCCGACGACCTCTAATGCTCAACCGCTTGAAGTAGAGGAAAATGTTGAAGTTCAGGTATTGGTACCTGAAGTTACCAGTCCGTTTTAGAATATTAGCTTAATTTTATAAAAACTCCATTTTCTGAGCTTGATTGGGGAGCAGTGCAATATTTTGCCGGTTTTGAAAAATTAGTGTTTACAATAATGAAAAATTGTGATAGTATGAGACTCGTAGGAAAGAGGTTTGCGAGGAGATATTATCATGAAACGGCATGTTTACTTATTGATTTCCGTATCTTGTCTAAGCTTAGGTAGTGTTTTATCTGCCCAAGCCGGTATTCTCCCATCAGAAACAGATTTATCTTCACACACACATAATACACACCTTGTTTCTCAAACCAAACTTCTTTCCTTGTCCAATTTTGCAAACGCTGAGCGTTTGTTAATCAACTCTCCCGACGGCTCAGCCGCCACCCTCTCTCTCCAGAGAGGGGTGGGGTCAAGTGCTCGTTTGGCGTCTGTGTGCTTCATCACTGATGCGGGAAATTGCGGAGGTGCGGGAGGGGGGACGGATAGCAGTTCTTCCAGCGGTGCGGGGCCGATTGATCCTGATACTGATAATATGTGCAAACTGGAAGGTTATGTAAACACCGTTTGTAATTCTACTCAAGACAAAGGAACTCTTTGTCCTTATGATAATGGTTGGCATACGGGATGTAAGTGCAAACCGGAATACAACAAGGCTTGTAATGGCACCGACGAGCAAGGCAAAGGAACTGCCTGCAACGGCAAATATAAAGAATGTTGCAAAAAATGTACCGGATATAACTATACCGCCAGCAATATTCCTGCCGGACACGTCAAAAACGGAAGCTGTGAGAGCTGTACCGGTACTAAGTATAAAATTAGGTGTGATACTAATAGCAGTAATACCGGAACTTATATTGACTGCGGCTCTGCAAGCGGTAGCGGAACGAGCTGTAAAGATGACACCGGAACTTATTACACCAAGTGCACTTGCCCGACCATGTATGAATGGAGCGTGTCGGCGAAAAAATGTGTATGCTCAACCGGGTACAAATACACTTGTTCAGGGACGGGATATTCCGGCGGCGACGGCAACAGCTGTGACAACAAATATCAAAAGTGTAAATGCGCTAGTGGATACACATGGAATGCGTCGACCGGAACTTGTGTTTGCGGTAGTACCTACAAATATACCTGCTCGGGCAGCAACATCACCGGCGGGTCGGGTACGGCTTGTGGCGGAAAATATACCGCCTGTAAATGCGCTACCGGTTTCACTTGGAACTCATCCAGCGGAATGTGCGTTTGCAATGGCACTGACTGGTGTACGCTCAATCAAGACTGCTCTAGTTTAGGCTACAAAAAGCAAACCTGCCCCGAGCGCACTATCAAATGCCCATTTGACACCAGCTATGTATATTGCATCAGCTGCCAGTCCGAATACAAATACACTTGCTCCGGCACCGGCTACGCCGGTGGCACAGGCTCCGCCTGTGGTGGAAAATATACTCAATGTAAATGCGCCAGTGGTTATAAATGGGATGCAACCAGTGGAACATGTAAGACTGACCGCGCAGTCTGTGAAGTCGGCACTTTGTATTATAGTGACAACACTTGCTCCAGCAGTAAAGTCAGCGGCAAAACTCTGCTCGGCGTGGTTATCTACTCTAACGGCGCCTCCGGCGGCGGCTGGGTAATGACCGTTAAACCAATACAGACAGGTATTAAGTGGGGTTATGGAACAACAACCGGCATTACCGATAAAACGGTTAGCGCCAGCTGTACCAATACCCAAAAGCTGGTTGCTTTGGGCAGCAGTTATGCGGCTGCTACTGCAGCAAATAATTATAACCCGACAGGTACACCAAGCGGTAAATCATGGTGTTTGCCATCTTATGACTTGCTTAACAACCTTAATAATTCCGTCAATTTCGCCAAAGTCAACGCCGGTATCACCACTGCCGGAGGCACTAAATTAGGATATGGTGGACAACCTTCCTATTCTTATGAGAACGTTTGGTCGTCGTCTGAGTACTCCACCAACTTCGCGTGGTACTTCGGCGCCAATACGAGTGGTTCGTTCAATATGAGCTACGACTATAAGACCAACTACTATAGTAACATCGTTGTTCGCCCGGTCATGGAGTTTTAAGCAAATTTTCTCCCCCTGTTGCATAGGGCTGGAGAATAGCCAACAATCCTGCGAATTGTTGGCTGATGACAGCGAAGACTTGTTGACTTGTGAGAAAGTGATAGCTAACCGAAACAAGTCTTACAAGTCGAGTGACCGAAGCGAAGTTGTTAAGCCCACGGCGCAACTTATGAAGCTAGAAGTTAGAGGGGTGAGATAATTCACAGTAGATTCTTTTATATCTCACCCACCCCGCCCCTCCCTATACAACAGGGAGGGAGCTAAAGGAGCCTCTGTCTAACAAGAGCAAGGATGTAAGCATCGCGAATAATTAAAAAAAGAAAGTAGTAACAACTAAATTAGGGGGTCAAGCTGCCCCTGCTTGAGGAGAAATGAGATGAATAAGAAATATTTATTATCAAGTGTAACGGCAGGCATCGCTTTCCTTTATGCGAATCAAGGAATGTCGCAATGTGTGACTACGCAGGACTGCACGGCGCTGGGCTACACCGAAACATCTTGTCCAAATGGAAATGGTGTCAAGTGTCCCTTTGGCAATAAGTGGTTTTGTGGTAGCAGCGATGATACTTATACCGAAAATGAATGCATGGAGTTAGCTTGTGATAAGTTAGGTTTTAAGTATGATTGTACCGGCACAGGTTATGCGGGAGGATCAGGTTCAGAGTGTAATGGAAAATATACTTATTGTAATTGTGCGGAAGGTTATGGCTGGAAAGATGGAGCTTGTGTCAAAAAAGTATGTCTTAAATGGTCCTATTATTCTAAAAGCTGTTCTCAAAGAAGTGTTTGCTCATTAACCCCAGACGGTGGGTTTGCGATGGAGTGTCAGTGCACGTGTGATCGTGGAGGTATGGCTGGTGAATTTACAGTTGTAGGTTCTATAAGGGCAGATACATGCGATTCTATTGACTGTCGTTCGTTATGTAGATCGTGTCAAGAATGGGGATTGCCTTAGTTTTAGTCCCCAAAGGTTCCGGAGTGAAAGCCGGAACCTTTTTGATTAGGAGTTGGAGGTTATTCTTCCGATGAGGGTTCATCGTCGCCAATCATCTCGGTCGTTAAGTGACCGGCGTCAGCACGAATCTTGCGTTCAATCTCATCGGCAACTTCAGGATGTTCTCTCAAGAAAATTTTGGCGTTTTCACGGCCTTGACCAATTTTCTCCCCGTTATAAGAGAACCAAGCACCGGCTTTTTCAATGAATCCGGCTTTGACGCCAAGGTCAATAAGCTCACCGGTCTTGGAGATGCCTTCACCATACATAATGTCAAAGTCAACAACTTTGAACGGAGGAGCAACTTTGTTTTTAACGATTTTGACGCGGGTTTGGCTGCCGATGACGTCTTCTTTATCTTTAATAGAGCCGGTGCGGCGGATGTCCATACGAACTGAGGCATAGAACTTGAGGGCGTTACCGCCGGTGGTGGTTTCCGGATTGCCAAACATAACCCCAATCTTCATACGGATTTGGTTGATGAAGATAATCAAGGTATTGGAGCGAGAAACGGTGGAAGTGAGCTTTCTTAAGGCTTGGCTCATCAAGCGGGCTTGCAAGCCCATGTGAGAATCGCCCATTTCACCTTCGAGCTCAGCCTTAGGGACGAGGGCGGCTACCGAGTCGACTACCAAAACGTCAATAGCACCAGAACGAACCAAAGTATCTGCAATTTCAAGAGCTTGCTCGCCGGCGTCTGGCTGAGAAATCAGCAGGTTGTCAATATCAACACCAATCTTTTTGGCATAAGATGGGTCAAGAGCGTGCTCCGCATCAATAAAGGCGCAGGTGCCGCCTTTCTTTTGAGACTGGGCGATAACGCTCAAGGCAAGTGTAGTTTTACCGGAGCTTTCCGGGCCGAAAATTTCAATAATACGGCCTTTGGGCAAACCTCCGATACCAAGGGCGATATCTATTCCTAAAGAACCGGTCGAAATAGCCTCAATATCAATATTGGACTGTTGGCCAAGTCTCATGATAGAGCCTTTACCAAATGCGCGTTCTATTTGGCTGAGCGCGGCGTCTAATGCTTTATCTTTTTCCATCGTTATTCTTTCTTATTAAATAAAGTTACAAACTTGGAGCAGTTTAATATCTTCTGTTACAGAAATGCAATCAGAGGATTTGGGTTATCCTACAAAAAGGATAATGTACTATTTTTGTTCTGATTGCAAGAGTTTTTTTCGATTCTTGTGATTTTTTAGAAAATCGCGCTTTTGCGGGTTGCTCAAGATGAGTTCTTTGGCCAGAGAACGGCGGTCAAAGAGTTGATAATCCTCAAGAGCGGCGGTTACTACGGCACCAAAAATTACAACAGACCAGCTCAAATACATCCAGATCAGAAAAATAGGAATCGTTGCCAAAGCACCGTACAAGGTTTGGTAGGTGGCTGAGGTCAAAATGGCCATGCTGAAGGCTTTGCGCAACAGCGAAAACAAAATTACGGCAACCAGACTACCCGCAGCCGCATTAATAATACCTACTTTTTTGTTGGGAACCAGCACATATACCATAATCAGTAAAAACATGGTGCATAAAACCGGCAAAAGAGCACTCAAATATATATCAAAAGTGAGAGACTCGGCATTATTGGCTGAATTGAGCCCAAAAACATAGCTCCTCATGGACAAGGCCGCACCTAAAAGCAGGGGGCCTAAGGTGATGACTGTCCAATATAAGGTGATTTTGGTAGTGAAACGTCGAGGCTTGGAGACTCGGAAGATGAAGTTTAAGCTGTTTTCAATTGTGGAAAGCATTAAAATTGAGGTGACGGCAATACTGATAACGCCAATGGTGGTAAGACCTGCAGAGGCTTGAAGAAAGTCACTGAGGTAGGTGTTGACTTCTTTGCCAATGGCCGGAGCTAAATTGGAGATTATTAATTCTTGGACTTGGCCGCGGACATTTTCAAACGCGGGAAAGGCTGAAAATATGGATAAGCCGATGGCAAACAAAGGAACAATAGCTATCAATGTGGTGTAGCTTAATGACGCTGCGACCCTAAATATTGTGTCATTCTTGGCTCGGTGTGCGAAAAAAACACTAAAATCTTTGATCGTGTTAAGAGCTTTTAATAACTGAGTTTTCCAATACATTCCATATCCTCGAAAAAAAGTGTTTACAAACCTGCGGAAATTATATATAGAGAGTATAAAACTATTTTTAAATTAATGTTAATGTAAACTTTTTTTATGCAAAGGAATATTTTATGACTAATGTGGCTCCGTTAATGGCAGGGAAAAAAGGTTTGATTATGGGCTTGGCTAATGACAAGTCTATTGCTTGGGGTATTGCGCAAGCTTTGAATGAGCAGGGTGCTCAAATTGCTATCTCTTATCAGGGAGAAGCGTTGGAAAAAAGAGTTATGCCCTTGGCTCAGCAATTGAACTTTCCGCCAATGCTGATTAAATGTGATGTTACCGACTCTGCCAGTGTTGAAGCTTGCTTTAAAGAGCTCGGTGAAAAATGGGGCAAAATTGATTTTGTCGTACATGCCATCGCGTTCTCTGATAAAAATGAGCTGAAAGGTCGTACTATTGATACTTCTTTGCAGAACTTTTTGAACTCTATGCATATTTCTTGCTATTCATTCTTGGAAGCTTGCCGTTGTGCTGCCCCGATTATGAATGAAGGCGGCTCTATTGTTACTTTAACATATTTGGGTGGTGAGCGTACTTTGCCTAACTATAATATTATGGGTGTGGCTAAGGCTGCTTTGGATGCTGCCGTAAGATATGCCGCTGTTGATATGGGTAAGCAAGGTGTACGCGTGAATGCTATTTCTGCAGGGCCTATCAAGACTTTGGCTGCTTCGGGAATTGGTGATTTCAGAAAGATATTGCGTTGGAATGAGCTGAATGCTCCGTTGAAACGCAATGTTACTCAAGAAGAAGTCGGTCGCGCAGCTTTGGCTTTGTTGTCTCCGCTCGGGGCAGCTATTACCGGTGAAGTATTGCATGTTGATGCCGGATATCATTCTATTGGTATGGTGGCTTTGGACAATGCTCATGAGTCTGGTCAGGTTTTGATGGATTTCTAAATTAAATCCTTGAAAATCAGGATAGATGTTATATAGTCAAACGCTGTACAGAGGAATTTGTGCAGCGTTATTTTATGGTGGAATATATGTCTGAGAAAAAATTTGAGTCTCCGTTTCCGGATATTGCGGTCGAATCTAAAAAAATGACGGCATTGTCGGTGTTTTTTAAAGCTTGGGTGTGGGCTTTGGCTATTATCGGCGGGTTGTTTGTGCTGGTTGTGTTGGCCGTGCTATCTACTATGCGGCAAGATATTTATTCGTCTTTTGAAATGCCGGGAAAAGCCGTGTTGGTGATAGACGGTGATGCCGCTTATCCGGAAATGAACAATGGCGATTTGTGGGCTGAATTGTCTGGAGAAAAGGGTATTGCTTTTGCGGATTTGATAAGTGCGGTGAATAAAGCGGCTGATGATGAGCGAGTACAGGCTTTGGTTCTTACAATCAGCTCTCCGCAAATGGGGTTGGCTCAAATTCAAGAATTGAGAGATGCCGTAAAAGATTTTCGTAAAAAGGGCAAAGTTGCTTATGTGTATTCTAATGGTTTCGGCAGTGTAGGCGGAGGTACTGCCGCGTATTATTTGGCAACGGCCGGTGACAAAATTGTGATGATGCCTAATACGGAAATCGGGGCTACCGGTGTGGCTCTAGAAGTGCCTTTTTTCAAAAAATTATTGGATAAAATCGGAGTTAAGCCAGAATTCTATACTCGTTATGAATACAAAACAGCCATGGCTTCGTTGACGGAAGGAAAGTTTAGCAAGCCTTTTAAAGAAGAAATGAGAAAAATTGGGCAAAGTGTGTTTGATGATATAGTTAAAGGGATTGCTGATGAACGCAAAATGTCGGCTCAAAAGGTGATAAAAATGGTTAATCAGGCTCCTTTGTCGGCGGAGGAAGGTCTTAAAGAGGGCTGGATTGATGAGATTGAGTATCTCAAAGATTTTGAAGAGATGCTTAAAGCCAGATATGCTGCCGAGAGTGTTGATGTAAAAGACTATGCTACTTTGCAGGATGGAGCAAAAGCTAAAGGCAAAATAGCGGTATTAACTCTGGAAGGAATGATTACGGAAGAGAGCGGAGGTGCATCTTCTTGGGACGGAGAGGTGGCGATTAATGCCCAAAATGTCAGAGATGAACTGGATAGTATTGCCGCAGATACTGAGGTTAAGGCTTTGGTGTTGAGGATTAATTCTCCGGGAGGAAGTTATGTGGCTTCTCATGAAATTTGGCATGAGTTGGAGAGCTTTAAGGCGGATACTAAGCTGTCGGTGGTGGTGTCAATGGGCAACTATGCGGCGTCAGGCGGGTATTTCTTGGCTATTGCCGGAGACAGAATTTTTGCTGAGCCGTTGACGATTACAGGTTCGGTCGGAGTTTTGGGCGGAAAGTTTGTTTTGAAAGATTTGTGGCGCAAGCTTGATGTTAATTGGGAGAGTTTGCAATGGGGCGATAATGCTTCTTTATTGAGCTCCAATACCGGTTTTAATAAATCGGAAAAAGCGGCTTTTGAAAAGTCTTTGGATAGAATATACAGAGATTTTACCGCTAAAGTGATTAAAGCGCGCAGCTTAGATTTGAAAAAAGCCGATAGCTTGTTTAGGGGACGCGTATGGCTCGGAAGTCAGGCGGTTGAAAACGGGTTGGCTGATGAAATCGGCGGGCTTGACAAGGCTATTCAATATGCTAAAAATGAATCCGGCTTGAAAGATGAAAATTTAATGACTGTATATTATCCACAGCCCTTGTCTTGGCAGCAGCAGTTTGAGCAGTTGTTGGGCGGAAGTGCCAATATTTCTGTGAATAAGGTGGCTAAAGGCTTGGGTTTGGATGATGAAAGTATTAAAATTTTGTGCAGTTTGAAATATGAAACGGTGTTGCTGCCGTTTACTATCAGATATTAAGAGAAAACGAGGATAATATGGCAATAGATACAGATACAGTGAAAAAAATTGCGTTTCTTTCCCGTTTGCGGGTAAGTGATGATAAAATTGCTGATACGCAAAAGGAATTTAATAATATTCTGAAGTGGATTGAGCAGCTGAAAGATGTGGATACCTCAAATGTGGAGCCATTGGAATCGGTAAATGAGGAAGCCTTAAGATTGCGTGAAGATGTGGTCAATGATGGAAACCAACGTGATGCCGTGCTGGCTAATGCTCCGGATGCCGAATATGGTTATTTTGTAGTACCGAAAGTGGTTGAGTAAGTGAGGAAGAACAATGTCAGATTTAGTTAAATTAACGATTGTTGAGGCTAAAAAAGCCCTGGATAAAAAAGAAATTTCAGCCACCGAACTGACGCAGGCTTATATTAAAGAAATGCAGGATAAGCGAAATTTGAACGCTTATGTGGAAGAGTGTGCCGACAAGGCCTTGGAACAAGCTAAAGCATCAGATGCCAAATATGCTGCCGGAGAGGCCGGAGCTTTGGAAGGAATCCCGCTCGGAATTAAAGATTTGTTTTGCACCAAGGGGATTAAAACCACGGCTTGCTCGCATATTTTGGATGGATTTGTCCCGCAATATGAATCCAGCGTGACGGCTAATTTGTTACGCGACGGGGCAGTATTTTTAGGCAAGCTGAATATGGACGAGTTTGCCATGGGTGGTAGTAACGAAACCAGCTATTATGGTCCGGCGATTAATCCATGGAAAGCCAAAGACAGTGACGCTGATTTGGTGGCCGGAGGTTCAAGCGGAGGTTCTGCTGCGGCAGTTGCTGCCGGAATGTGCGCCGCGGCTACCGGTACCGATACCGGTGGGTCTATTCGACAGCCGGCGGCTTTTTGCGGTGTAACCGGTTTGAAGCCGACTTATGGGCGTTGTTCGCGCTATGGAATTATTGCTTTTGCATCTTCGCTTGACCAAGCAGGACCGATTGCAAAAGATGTCAGCGACTGTGCTTTGTTGTTGAAATCGATGGCTGGCTTTGATGCTAAAGATTCAACCTCGGCTAACTTGGAAGTGCCTGATTTTATGTCAGCATTGGGACAAGATATTAAAGGGCTGAAAGTCGGTGTGCCGGCGGAATATCGCCCCGCGGGCTTAAATGCCGAAGTGGCAGCCTGCTGGGACAAAGGTTTGGAAATGCTCAAAGCTCGCGGTGCAGAAATAGTGGATATTTCGTTGCCGCATACTCAATATGCTTTGGCTACTTATTATATTATTGCTCCGGCTGAGGCATCAGCTAATTTGGCGCGCTATGATGGTATTCGTTATGGATTGCGAGTTCCGGGGAACTCTTTGGATGAATTATACATCAATACTCGCACCGAAGGTTTTGGCCAAGAAGTTAAACGCCGCATTATGATTGGTACTTATGTGTTGTCGGCCGGATATTATGACGCTTATTATTTGAAGGCGCAAAAGGTTAGACGATTGATTCGTAACGATTTTATTGAGGCATTCAAAAAATGTGACGTGATTTTGACTCCGACATCGCCGACTGATGCTTTTGCCATTGGGGATAAATCAATGGCGGAAAATCCGATTAATATGTGGTTGAATGATGTGTTTACCGTATCGGTCAACTTGGCCGGTTTGCCGGCGATTAGCCTGCCGGCGGGGTTGTCTGCTCGAGGCTTGCCTTTGGGGTTGCAGTTAATCGGCAAAGCTTTTGATGAAAACACGATTTTGAAGACGGCTTATGCCTTGGAAAAAGATATTAATTTTGTGCGGAAGTAAAAGAAATGGCAGAATATGTAATTGAAACTCCTAAAGAAAAATGGGAAGTTGTATGCGGGTTGGAAATTCATTGTCAGATTATTTCCAAGTCAAAAATTTATAGCGGGGCATCAACCGAGTTTGGTGCTGATCCGAATGAACATGTGTCTTTTGTTGATGCCGGAATGCCCGGGATGCTGCCGACGCTGAATAAAGAATGTGTGCATCAGGCGGTAAAGACCGGTATTGGTCTGCGGGCCAAAATCAATAAATATTCTAATTTTGCTCGCAAGAACTATTTTTATGCCGATTTGCCGCAGGGCTACCAGATTACGCAGTTTGCTTATCCGATTGTAGGTGAGGGCGAGGTGTTAATCGATTTGGCTGACGGCAGCGAAAAATCTATCGGTATTGAAAGAATGCATATTGAGCAAGATGCCGGAAAGTCAATCCACGATATTGACCCGAAAAAGAGCTTTATTGACCTGAACCGTGCCGGTGTCGGGTTGATGGAAATTGTAACCAAACCTGATTTCAGAGCTCCGGAAGAGGCCGGTGCGTTCTTGAAAAAGTTGCGCTCGATTTTGCGCTATTTGGGGACTTGTAACGGAAATATGGATGAAGGTTCAATGCGCTGTGATGCCAGTATTTCGGTGCGCCCGTTAGGTAGCTCGGAACTGAGGGCTCGTGCCGAGGTTAAAAACGTGAACTCGGTTAAATTTGTGATGCAGGCAATCGAATCTGAGGCGAAGCGTCAGGTTGAGTTATATGAAGCTGGCGAGACAATGCCCCAGCAGACAAGGCATTTTGATCCATCTACCGGTGGCACAAAGTTCTTGCGCTTGAAAGAGTTCTCGGATGATTATCGGTATTTTCCGGAGCCGGATTTGGCACCGTTGGTGTTGAGCGATGAGTATATTCAGAGTGTGAAAGATGAAATTCCGGAGCTCCCCGATGAAAAGAAAGAACGTTTTGTGAAAGAAATGGGGCTAACCCCTTATGATGCAATTGTGATTTGTGAAAACAAAGAAACAGCGGCTTTCTTTGAAAAGGCAGCCGCCGAGCATGATGCCAAAAAGGTGGCCAACTGGTTGATGGGTGACTTTTTTGCTATGCTGAATGAAAAGAAACTGGAGCTGAAAGATTCTCCGGTATCTGCCGAAAACCTCGGTCGCTTGGTCGAGCTGGTATCGCAAAACGTGATTAACGGAAAGACCGCCAAAGATGTGTTTGCCATTATGGCAGAAACCGGCGAGAATCCGGAGAAAATTGTAGAAGAAAAAGGACTTAAGCAGGTTACGGATACTTCAGCAATTGAGGCGGTGATTGATGAAGTCTTAGCCTCGGCTCCGGAAAATGTTGCGGCTTACAAGGGCGGCAAGCAAGGTTTGTTTGGTTGGTTTGTCGGGCAGGTGATGAAAGCCAGCAAGGGCAAAGCTAATCCGGTAATTGTAAACCAAATGCTGAAGGATAAGCTGGGGTAAGACAGATGTCTGCAGTTTTGCTCGGAATGGGAAACGCTTTAGTTGATTTTGCGGCCGAAGTTATGCCTGACCAGCCTTTTTATGCTGAAATAAAGCAAAATAAGGGTGGTTTCTTTCATACATCGGAAGAAGAATTTGAGGCGATGGAGCAGGAGTTGGCTAAAGGCAGGATAATCAAACGCTCGTGCGGAGGGTCGGTGGCTAACTCGCTTAAGGCGTTTGCCAAACTGGGCGGAAAGGCGGCGTTCGTTGGTAGAATCGGTGATGACGAGTTGGGCGCTTATTTTGCTGAAGATTTGCATAAATTTGGTATCAGCCCCATATTAAATCAAGCAATGGCTCAGAGAAGCGGTTGTTCAATTGTATGGCTTGATGAAAACGGGGAAAAGACCATTTGTGCCAAACGGCGGGCGGCTAAAGAATTTCGCGAAAATTGGTTGGATTGGAAAGCTTTGGCTGAAAGTGACTGGTTGTTTGTTGAAGGATATTGGCTGGATGTTAATGCTTCGTTGGTGGTTAAAATCATTAAGACAGCGGTAGCTGCAGGGGCTAAAGTGGCCTTTACTTTATCGGATCCGAAAATGGTGGTGGAATATAAGCCGCGTATTAAAAACATATTGCCGTTTGTGGATATTGTGTTTGGTAATGAGGCCGAGTTTGAGGCTTTGGGTGGTTGCCGTAAGATTAAGTTGGCGGTTAAAACCATGGGAGGAAACGGTGTAGAAACTTGCTATAAAGGTAAGATTATGCATTATGCACCGCTAAGGGTTGAACGTGTAGTTTCAACAACCGGAGCAGGAGATGCTTTTGCCGGAGGTTTTTTGTTTAGATATATGCAAGATGGAAATATACGTGGAGCTGTGAGCCTTGGTCAGAAATGTGCCGTACAGGTTCTAGAATCGCAAAATAGTCATGTATAAGCAAAAAAAATAAATAAAAAGAGGTGTTTATGTTGAGTGATGTTTTTGTTCATGGATTTTTAGCGTCGTTGTTTGCCGGGTTGGTGACCGGTGTCGGCGGTTTTATGATTTTTTTGAAGAAAAAATATTCACAGGATAATATTGACTGTATGCTCAATATTGCGGCTGGTGTAATGTTGGCGGCGTCGTTCTTTTCATTATTAGTGCCGTCAATGGCGGAAATTTTGAAATTTGATCCGGATATTCATGTGGCGGCATTTTGGTATGTAGCGGCTGTGTTTGTCGGTGTGGCTTTTGTCTGGATATTGAACTCGGTATTGCCGCATGAGCATAGTAATATGGGACGCCATGGACTGGGATTTTCGCTAAAAACAGCGTGGTTGTTTATTATAGCCATTACTTTGCATAAAATTCCTGAAGGATTGGCGGTTGGTGTGGCTTATAGCGGAGAGGATTTTATGAATCCGGATAGTTTGGTGCTGGGAATAGCCTTCCATAATATTCCGGAAGGTTTAACCATTGCTATTTCATTAGTTGCAGCTAAATGCTCTCGCTTAAAGGCGGCTTTGGCGGCAGCAGCTATCGGTATGGTACAGCCGTTGGGGGCTGTCATCGGTTTGTTGACAATGGGATTTAGCGCCAAATTGGTGCCGCTCGGGATGGCTATGGCCGGAGGTACATTGTTGTTTGTGGTTGTAAATGAAATTTTGCCGGAGACTTATCGTATTCAGAAGACTAATCAAGCGGCGTTTGCGCTGTTTACCGGATTTATTGCCATGACATATATCACTATGGTGTTAGATTAAAGAAAATCCCTGAAAACAGTTAGAGTTTCAGGGATTTTTTTTGAGATGTTACCGACGGTCTGGGTGGTCATAGTGCCGCTGAGGTGCCTGCTTGGAATGTTGAGGCTTGGGTTTGGGCGGCGGAGGAGACGGCCGGTGGTGATAATATCTGGGTGGTGGCGGGGGAGGTGTTCCGTAAGGCGGAAGTTCGTAATACGGAGGACAGCCTAAGTCCCATACGCCGCAAGAGGATAAGCTGAAAGCCATTCCAATCAGAAATATTGATACTTTTGTTTTCATAATAAAATAATTTTAGGTAAAATAATAAGCTTTTGTCTAATATTAGCTCTTTTGTGCAAAAGGTCAATATCTAAATAAAAAAATATTGTGTATTGCAAAAAAATGTGTTGACGCGGAGGGAAAGTTAAGTTAAATATGTTGTTCGTAGCGATGCTGATGGAGAGTTGGCAGAGTGGTAATGCAGCGGATTGCTAATCCGTCATCCCGAATAGGGATGCACTGGTTCGAGTCCAGTACTCTCCGCCATCAAGTTAAGATAACCTCTTTATATAGCTGGTTATCTTTTTTTTATAACAGCTATCGGAGAATTGATATGGAAGCTGGCGGGGCGATTGTTTTGGCATATGTGCTTTTGATTATTTTTGTGTTGGCTATATTTTATTTTGTTATACAGGTGCCAATATATATTGCTAAAACGCGCGGTATTAAAGACGGAGAGCTGACTACGATTGTGGTATTGAGCTGGTGTGGTCTGGTGGTCGGGGTGACTTGGTTCTTGGCTCTGATTTTTGCTTTAGTTTGGAAACCGGCTAACTGGGTTGATAAAACCAGTGGTGCTCAAAATAATGTCGGGGCTTTGGACGCTTTGGCAAAACTTGGAGAGTTGAGAGATAAAGGGTTGCTTACGGAGCAGGAATTCCAGAACGAAAAAGCTAAGTTGATGAAAAGTTTGTGAGGATTGAGAACATGGGGTTCTATCTGAAAAAAGGCTTTAATTTGGGGCCGGTGCGGATTAATCTGTCAAAATCAGGACTTGGTGTGTCTGTCGGGGCTAAGGGATTGCGCCTTGGTACGGGCCCAAAAGGGAGCTATTTGCATGCCGGCAGGCAAGGATTGTATTACCGCAAAAGCTTGGGCGGCAAATGGTGGCTAGTTATTGTTGGTTTGGCAATCGTGGCCGGAGTGGCTTATTGGTTGCTGAGTTCAGGCATTGTAACGGTTAATTTATAAGCCTAGAACTCTTTTTGTCCTTCGCAATAGCGCTTGATAGTGGAAAATACTTTTTGGTAATAGCTGTCGTCATGAGGGACAAAGTCTGATAACCAGAAATAGCCGGTTTTGTATTCGGGGGTATTGGTATCGGCATTGCGTACCAAGCCAGAAGAGTAGATTTTATCCACCTTATGGTTAAACAAGTTTTGCAGGTCTTCAAGGTCGAAGTCAAAAATGCCGTCAACCTCATCTTCGGATAAGTGCAAGTCTTTGAAATCTTTATTTACTTCACATAAGTAAGTAGGGTTAAATTCGTTATCAATATAATCATCTTCACGCACGGATTTTTTGGTGGTGAAGAGTTTGACCAATTTTTCAGGCGCGACTTTGAGGCCTAATTCTTCCTCAATCTCACGGATGCCGTCACGGTTCTGTTCCCCGTGGCGGAGGTGTCCAGCCGCTGATGAAGCTAAAAGGTTGGGATATAAGCGTTTATTTTTACCTCGGAGCTGAAGCCATATGTGGCATTTGTTGTCAGGGGTACGTTTGATTATCCAACAGCGAAATGCCGTATGCCACAGGCCTTCCTGATGAACTTGTTGCTTGGTGGCAGTACCGAGCGGGTTCATATTTTCATCATAGATGTCGATTAATTCATCAGTCATAAGGGCCTCCTTCAAGTGGTTTATGTGGCGGTGAAGATTACTCCTTCGACATTTTGTCCGGCTTCTTGCCGTAAGGTTACAAAATATTGATTTATGGTAGAATAGCCGATTTTTCTTAACAAAGTGTTAATCGAGACAGGGGAGTGTTTGAAACGTCCGGTTGTAGTCAGCTCAAAAGGCGTATTTGATTGGCTTTTTTCAACTGAAAAGCAAATCGGGTGCGGAAAAGTAAGCTCCAGTATCGGAGATAAGTCACCAAAGTAGCAAAAAACATCGGCGGCGATAAATTGAGTGCCTGAGGGCAGGGGGTAAGTGCTTAAAAAATGTAGGATATCTTGCTCAAAAAGCTGAGAATATAAATTTTTGGCAGCGGCGAGTTTGAGCATTTCGGCTGAGATATCAACCCCGATAAAATCGTTATGAGGTGATTTGAACTGCTCGGCAACCAAGCCGGTGCCGCAGCCTAAGTCAATAACACTGCCGGATAATTCACCCAAAATGGTTTTGAGCTGTTGCGGCAGGTTATAAGCAATTTTTTGCAACTTAGCCTCATATTCAGGGGCAAAGAGGTTGAATAAGTCGCGGCTGTAGGCGGAGGATTGTGTTTGAGTGTCTGTCTTGTGGTCAAGAGCCGATGATAGGTGCTGGGCAAAGCTATTATTAGGATAAGATTTAAGCCAGTTGGCGGCAATTTGTGCGGCTTTATCAGGCGCAGAGGTGGAGAATAAGCTTAAAGTTTCGGCAATATTGGCAGAAATGGCGGTTTGTTGCGGGGCTAGGTTCAATGCATTGAAAAACAGGCCGAGTGCTTCCTCATAATCCCCAAGGTCACGGGTGATGATGCCCAGATTATTGCTGATTTCAGGCGATGAGGGGGATAAAATTACCGCTTTATGGTAGATTTCAACTGCTTCTTGAGTGCGATGGTCGCGGTAGAGCATGTCGGCATAATTTATCAGGATATCGGCACGCTCGGGAGCATAGTTCAGAGCTTGCTTATACAGAGTTTCAGCCGCAGAAAATTGTTTATTTAGGGTTAGAATGTCAGCCATATTTTTTATGGCATCGACATTAGACGGTTGTAATTGCATAACTTGGGTGTAATACCTTTGAGCCGTGTCATTTTGCCCTTGGCTATGGTGTAAATCGCCCAATAATAACATAATTTCAGGATTATCCGGAGATAGTGTTAAGGCTTGGGTGGCGTAATCAACTGCCGGTTTATATTCGCCTTGCTGTTGGTAAAGTTGGCTAAGAGCAAAAAACGGTTGCGGAAATGATGGGTAAGTAGTGCAAAGTTGGGCAAGCTCGGCTAGGGCGTCAGATGATAATTGTGCTAATTCAACTTTAGCCTCAACATAATCAGTGTCGATAGCAACTGCTTGGGTAAAATATTGGCGGGCAAGAGAAAAATCATTACGGAGTTGAGCTAAGTGACCTAGTTCAAGCAAAGCCTCCTTGAAATCAGGCTTGCGTTGCAGAGCTTGCAAAAACATATCTTCAGCTTGGTGTAATTGTTTAAGATTCAGAAAGGATAAGCCTAAGTTAAAGTAATAAGGTGCGAAATCAGGTGAGATTTTAAGCGCTTGAGTAAACAAGGCTGCGGCTTCCTCATGTAGTCCCTTGCTTTGGGCAATGAGCCCCAGAAGGTTGATTACATCAGGGTTTTGTGGTGCCGTTTCAAGAATTTGACGATAGACTTGCTCGGCTTCGTCAAGGCGACCGGCCTCATGCAATTTAAGTGCTTGCGAAAATAACAAATCATATGACATTGGGCAATTTTATCCTTTCTGCCGGTTATTGTAGCCGGAAGTGAAAAAAAAATCCAGCGGTATTTGCAGATTTTACTTGAAATTATAAAAAAATATGTTACATTCACATCACTTTCGGGAATGTGGATGCATAAAAAATAGCTGTTATGTTTCCCGTTCGGGAGATTAGGGGCAACATGGCGCTTATATATGAGGCTTAGGGTTGATAAGGGCGCTTATATATGGTGATAAGTGTGTTGCTCAAAAGAAAGTCGTCCGAAACTACCGGAACAATAATGTGTTAGTTAAAATAATTAAGGATAGAACCTAATGAAAAGTATTGTTAAAGCTAAGAAAAAGGCTACTCGCCGTTATGGTGCCTCCATTTGGGGCGAAAATCATTCTTCTTTTGCAAGAAGAGAAACTGCTCCTGGTCAGCATGGTGCCAGAAAAAAGAAAATGACCGACTATGGTGAGCAATTGTATGCTAAGCAAAAGCTCAAAAGCTCTTATGGTAATATTTCTGAAAAACAGTTTGCTAAATATTATGCCGAAGCCATCAGAAGAAGAGGCGATGCGGCTGAAAACCTTATCGGTATCTTGGAATCTCGTTTGGATAACTTGGTTTATAGATCTAAACTGGCTTCTACCGTATTTGCAGCTCGTCAAATGGTAAGCCATAATCATATCTTGGTTAATGGCAAAAAGGTAAACATTCCTTCTTATATGGTTAAAGTCGGCGATGTTATTGAAGTTAAAGAAAAATCTAAACAGAATCCGTTGATTGCTGCTTCTTTGGAATCTGCTACTCGTGATATTCCGGGATATTTGGAAGTTGATACTAAGAAATTGACTGCTAAATATACTTTTGTTCCGAAGTTTGAAGATGTGCCTTATGCTTGCACTATGGAACCGAATCTGGTTATCGAGTACTACTCAAGATAATAATCAGCAAAAGCAAAATTATAGACCTCGAGGTTGTTGTGCAATCTCGAGGTTTTTTGCTTTAAATATTGCACGCAATATGCTTAGATAGTCTAGCTGAGGTTAACTCTGTTTGTTGAAAAGGAATAATCCTATGGATGATGTTATTATTGATAATAGTAAACCGGTTGAAGTAGTGGTTGATGGTAAAACAATCAGCCTGAGAGCAAAAAGCTTTGGGGCTTATTGCCTTGATTTGTTTATTAGGGCTTTGTTGATGACTGTGCTTATATCTATTAACTTTTGCTTGTTTGCTAAAGCCGGAAATTATGCTGTCTTCCTTTCAGATGGAAGTTTGGCGCCGGAAGTTATTCGCATCGTCAGTTGGGTGTTTATATCATCGTTGGTGCTGATGGTGTTGTTATCCTTTTCAACATGGGCGCAAAATATATTACTTGCAATAACAGCCGGGTTGTTTGTGCTGATGATGTTGGGACAATTTGCACTGTTTGATAAATATGCATTTTTAACCGATATGTTGCGTATCTATGTGAATGACGGTGTGGCTGATTTTGTATATGGATATTCTGATGTGGTGGTGGCACTCGTAGTATTTGTCTTGGTGTTGCTGTATTTGGTTTTTGCTGACCGTAGTAGTTTGGGATATTTGCTTGGAAGCTTATTATTGATTAATGCCTATGTGTTGTTTACGGCTTATATTAACCGATATGCTCCTCATGATTTTGTTGAAGATGTTTCTCCTCGTGAAATTTCTACTGAAACAGGCAAAAAATTTGTTAATATTATATTGTCTAATGCGGCATCTTATAATTATTTGGATTCAATGCTTAATCAGAATGTAAAAGACAATTCTAAAGTGGAGAATCTGAAAAAAATTATGCTCGGATTTTTTGTGAAAAATGGTTTTAATCTTTATCCTAATGCGTTGCTTAAATATCAAAATGGACAGCAAAATCAGGCCTTAGCTTTTAATCCTTTGGCTAGGGGTGGAATAGAGCAAATCGTTGCTCCGGTAATTTATGATAGAGATTGGCAATTTGACAGGATAAACGATAAAACTATTGAGCTACAATCAAATCAGGTTTCTGATGCGTTTCGTAAAGCTGGTTATCAGATTAATGCATATCAATCAAGAGGCTTGGATATGTGTCGCTCAAGATTGGCTTATCAAGTCGATAGATGCGTAAATAAGCTTAATACTCCGGCTAATGTTGATGAGCTGGCAACTACGGTAGGGCAACGTTCTTTATTGTTAGTGGCGCAATGGTTAGAAAGCAGCGGCTTATTTGGTAATGAGGTTGCTCCGTCTCTGATATTTAGAGTAGTCGATAAAGTTACAGATGCTGAAAAAATACCGGTTGTTGGAAAATCTTATGCTAAGCTTTATGTTGTTGATTCAATTAAAGTTTTTGATAAGGTGTTGCAAGATATTGCCAATAATCCCGGAAAAGGGGCGTATTATATCTATGTAGATATGCCGGCAGATATGTTTGTTTATAATGAATTCTGTATGCTGAAAAATCAAAAAGACTGGATTGCATTGAAGTCTCCTTATTCAACGACCGGTGATGATGATGAAACATTGCAAAAACGACAGGTGGCTTATGCTGAGCAATATACTTGTTTGTTTGGAAAGTTGGAAGACTTTGTCAGCAAGCTTGATTTGGCTAATACTGTCATGTTGATACAAGGAATTAGTGCTCCTCAGACTAAATTAACCAATGAAGCTACGCCGTTTGCGATGGTTATTGGTAATGAAAAGCTTACTAATATTGCAATAAAAGATCCGAAATTTGATGGCTTTGAAGTAAAACCGCAAATGTGCTATGCTACAGATATAATCAATTCATATTTGTTCAAGACTTCTAAGTGTTCGGTTGATACAGGTTCAGATATGGAAGAGCTGAAAAAATCAGTTGAAGCTATTAATATTGATGAAAAAACACAATTAGAAGCAAAGAAGTTTTTTGAATTGTGGATTAAATATTGGAACAAAGCTAATGGTAAAGAGGTAATGCCGGCAACGGAACAAGAGGTCGAAAATACTGCTTCACAAGGAGAGGTGACGGCGCAGCCTGAACCAATCTCTGATAATATAATTGTGAATAAAAACATAGATATACCAGGCGAAGTTAAGCTTGAAGATGAAGTAAAAGTAAAGAGTTTGAAAGCAGAAATGATGGCGCAAAAAGCTAGTGATGCTGAGGTGTCTGAAGAATCGGAAGCTAAGAATGTGCCTGAAGCTGAAGTAGATGCTTCTGCGGAACCTAAAGAAGGTGAGTAAGGTTTTATGGTTTCGGCTTTAACTTCACGCAGAATAAAGGCTTTTAGGCGTAATCGTCGTGCTTATTGGGCACTAATTGTCTTGGTTATAATCTTAGTTATAAGCTGCTTTGCGGAATTAATTGCTAATGATAAGCCTTTGATTGTCAAGTATAAAGACAACTACTTGTTCCCAATGGCTACGGTTTATAGTGACGCTTTTTTTGGTGGAGATTTTCCGACCGAGGCAGATTATAAAGATCCGTTTATTATAGAGCAGATTGAGACTGATGGTTGGATGCTTATGCCAATTATTCCTTTTTCTTTCAATACAGTAGACTATTCTCTTAATCTACCAACTCCAACTCCTCCATCGTTGGAGCATTGGCTCGGAACAGATGATGAAGGACGTGATATTTTGGCGCGCATTCTATATGGCATTAGGCTATCGGTTATTTTTGCGTTTATTTTAACTGCACTATCTTCGATAATCGGAATTTTTGCCGGCGCTGTGCAAGGTTATTTTGGTGGAAAAACAGATATTTTAATGCAGCGTTTCCAAGAAATTTGGGAGGCTTTGCCGCAGTTGTTTATTCTGATTATTGTAGCTAGTGTATTTCAGCCGACATTCTGGACGTTGTTGGTGATATTGCTCTTTTTCTCATGGAGTAGTTTGACTTCGGTTGTAAGAGCGGAATTCTTACGGACACGTAATTTTGAATTTGTTAAAGCGGCTAAGGCGCTAGGTGTTAGTGATGCGAGAATTATTTGGAGGCATATTTTGCCTAATGCGGTGATTGCAACGATTACTTTTGTGCCTTTTTTGCTGGCAGAGGCAATTGTGGCTTTGACGGCTTTAGATTTTTTGGGGCTGGGATTGTCTCAAGATTATCCTTCTTTGGGAGATTTAGTGCGTCAAGGGAAAGATAATTTGCAGGCGCCTTGGATCGGAATAACAATCTTTATTGTGTTATCGACATTATTGACGTTGCTGATTTTTATTGGAGAAGGGGTTAGAGATGCTTTTGATTCGAGGAAAAGCCAATGACTAACTTACTTGAAGTTAAAGATTTAACAATTTGTTTTAACGAAAATAAATTTGATGCCGTTAGCAATGTGTCATTTAATATACCTGAAGGTAAAATTGTTGGGTTAGTTGGAGAGTCCGGCTCCGGAAAATCTGTTACGGCTTTATCAATTTTGGGGCTGCTAGATAGAAAAAAAGTTACATTTGGAGCTAAGTCTTCCATTAAGTTTAATGATCAACAGATTGTTAATGCGTCAGAAAAAGAAATGATGAAGCTTCGTGGCGGTGAAATAGGTTTTATATTTCAGGAGCCGATGTCTTCTCTTAATCCGTTGCACAGAATAGGGCATCAGATTGCCGAAACTTTGGTTGTCCATCAAGGATGGACGTATAAAAAAGCTTTAAAAGAGGCAACTAACTTATTGAAATTAACCGGAATTAGAAACCCTAAACAGCGAGCTAAGGCTTTCCCTTTTGAACTATCAGGAGGGCAAAGGCAACGTGTGATGATTGCAATGGCTATTGCCAATAATCCAAAATTATTGATTGCTGATGAGCCAACAACAGCTTTAGATGTTACTATTCAAGCGCAAATAATTGATTTATTGCTTGATTTACGCAATAAGACCGGTATGGCTATTTTGTTTATCAGTCATGATTTGAATTTGGTTCGTAAGATTGCTGATTATGTTTGTGTAATGAAAAACGGTAAGATTGTAGAGCAGGGAAGTACAAAAGATGTTTTCTTGCATCCTAAGCATAGTTACACTAAAACTTTAATTTGTCCGTTTATAGGATTGAAAAACGATAATAATAACAAATACAATGAGGTGGTACTGTCAGCAAGCAAACTTAATGTTGTATTTCCTCTCAAGAAAAATTTTTTGGGAAAAGTTATTCAGGATATTCATGCCGTTGATGGGGTTTCTTTAGATTTATATAAAGGTGAGTGTTTAGGAATTGTCGGAGAATCAGGGTCGGGAAAAACTACTCTCGGTATGGCTGCTTGTGGTTTGGTTCCTCATGGTGGAATGGTATGCCTTGATGGTATAGACATTAAACAGCTCAATGCTGCAAAAGTCAGAAAAAGTATTCAGGTTGTGTTTCAGGATCCGTATAATTCCTTAAACCCTCGAATGAACATAGAACAGATTGTGGGCGAGGGTGTTGATGTTCATTTTCCTGAAATATCAGAAGTGCAACGGCTCAATAAAATTATTGCTGCTTTGCAGGATGTAGGATTGAGTAAAAATGATTTGTATAAATATCCTCATGAGTTTTCTGGCGGGCAAAGGCAAAGAATAGCTATTGCACGAGCTCTGGTGGTCGAGCCTAAAATATTAGTTTTGGATGAACCGACATCGGCACTTGATGTGACAATTCAGGCTCAAGTGATAAAGTTGTTGTTGAGATTGAAGGCTAAATATAATTTGAGTTATATATTTATATCTCATGATATGAATGTGATTAAATCTGTTGCGGATAAAGTGGCGGTGATGAAAGATGGTAAAATTATTGAGGCAGGTTTTACCGGGGAGATTTTTTCTAATCCGCAAACTGATTATGCCAAGGAACTGATTGCTGCGGCTTTATAAAAGTATATTTGATGGTGAGACTGAATTTATCCTCCTAAAAACTATATCTTTTATACATAATATATATTATGCGACAAAAATGGCGCGACTTTTTAAGGCGCTCTATTCGTGGTATAATCTCCTTAGTTAATAAATTA
>CALXRR010000002.1 GCA_944390905.1 uncultured Alphaproteobacteria bacterium | reverse complement strand
AAATGTCCCCTACTTTTTTGTCCCGACACATGACTTTTTTGTCCCGACACATTTGTCGGGACAAATATGTCCCGACAGATTTTTGATAAACACCTGATTTTATGTGAAATATTTTTTGTAACTCTGTTTTTTAGCTTTTGAGAGCTTAGGAAGCGAGGTTATTTCGCGCCGAGTTATTCACAAGCTGTGCCGCTTGACCCCCTAACTAGCTGTTGACAGATTGGGGCGAAGGAGGCGGGTGCCTCCTTGTCTAAATGATATATTTGCGGCTGATTTCTTTGAACTCATCTGTGCCGGCTTTTTCCAGCCACTCAAAAGCGACCATCTCATAAGTAACTACGTCTATCCCGTTATGGTTGAGCCTTTGGAGGGCGAATATATGCTGCAAGTTTTTGCGCGATGAGGTGGCGTTGGATACTACAAATACCTCATAGCCAAGCTCTTTCAGCTCTAAGGCTGTTTGCAATACGCAGATATGCGTTTCTACTCCGGCCAGAATGATTTGTTTTTTGCCGCTGGATTTTATCTTCTCCATGAGTTGCGCGTTGCGAACGCATGAAAACTCCAACTTTTCAACATAATCAGCTTTATCTCCGGCGGCTTGTCTGACGTCTATTATCGTTTGACCAAGACCTTTGGGGTATTGCTCCGTAATGATAAAAGGAATCGATAACCGCTCCGCTACACTGATGAGCTTGGCACAGGTGCTGATGACTTCGCGCGGGCTGTCCATTGCCGTTACCAGACGTTCCTGAACATCTATAACAACTAAAAGCGAATCTTGGCGTCTCATTAACATGGTGTTTTTTCTCCGTCGGCTTACTTAAGTAGTTGACTATCTCTATAAAATAAATAATACTTCAATAAATTAAATATAACAATAATATTAATTTTAACAACTTTTATTTATTGAAGATAACAACTATGAAATTTGATGAATTAGGTTTGAGCCCGAAAACCGTGAAGGCTATTGAAGAGTTTGGTATTACTGAACCAACTACCGTGCAAAATGATGTTATCCCGTCTATCTTGCAAGGAAAAGATATTTTTACCATTGCTCCGCAAGGATGCGGAAAAACTTGCTCTTATGTGTTTCCTTTGCTTGATATTATCAGCAAGGCTAATGAGGATAACTCTAAAAAAGGACCGAATATCTTGATTATTACTCCGGATTCAGAGCAATCCGTGATGGTGTCTGACCAGTTGGCTTTGTTTAATAAATATCATGAGATTAATGACGCTACCCTCAAAGATAAAGATGAGATGATTGACAATGAGGCTAACGTGATTATTGCTTCTCCGGATTTGTTGATTGATTTGCTTGATTCTCAAAAAATCGACTTGTCGGCGACAAATATATTAGTGGTCGATGATATTAACTTGATAAAAAAAAGAAAGCAGTTGGCTAATCTTGAAAAAATTTTGGAGATTTTGCCCGCCGACAAGCAGAATATTGTTTATACCAATCGGCGCTCTCGCGAAACGCAGGATATTTTGGATAAAATCCTGAAAGCTCCGCAAGAAATTAAAGTGGATAAAGCCAAAGAGCAAGAGGCACAGCAGGCGGCTCCGGCGGCAACGGTTAGCAAGCCGGCCGAAGCTAAGACCCCTGCCCCGTCAAAGGTTACGGCAAGTAAGAAAATTCCGCAGCCGGCCGCTGACAAAGAGGCTTTAGACTTAATCAAAAAATTTAATTCTTTTGGCGGCAAGACTCCAGCTTTTATAACAGTGCCGGGGATTTTGGCTCGCGACGAAAAATAACCACGGTGCCCGTGGAAGCGGGTGCCGCCACGGTGCCCGTGGAGCCCTAGGTTAGCGGTGGCTTGTCCCGTGTTTTAATTAGTCGTGATGCTCACATGGTGCAGGTGTTTAGTTCTTGGCACTGGATCCCCGGGTCAAGCCCGAGGATGACAATGCCAGTGTTGAGGATTACCAAGAAGTGAGAATCGGGCGAGCATAGATGACGTATCCGGCGCCGAAGTAGATGTCATCGTCCACCCAACCGTTTGACATATCCATGAAGTAGGCGTAGGGGTAGTGTTCATTGTTGATGTAGAAGTCAGATGACCAATGAGGGGAAGTTCTCAATTGTGTTCCACCATTTGTCAAAAGCAAGCTATTAACTTGTGATTTATTATTATAGATTGATTTCAATTGAGACCTTGTAGGTAAGGTTCCTGTGACATCTCCACAGAAAGCATAGCTTTGACATTTACTCATAGCCTTATCCCAAGCAAGAGCTCCTAAATCTTTCATTGCTACATAGAAGTTCATGCCACTGGCCTTAACACCAACGACCGTACCGTTGCAATAATATAGATCTCCTTGGGCTTCGTTAAGGATTTGTTGTTGGCAATTGCCGTCTTTCCACTCATAGCCTGTGGCGCAGGTACATTCGGTGTATTTTCCGTTGCAAGCCTTTCCGGCGCCGCCGGTTTGGTTGGTGCCGGTGCAGGTTTGAGTGAAGCCGTATTCATTGCAAAATTCCGACTCGGATTTGAAGCAAGCCCATTTGTTGCCAAAGGGGCATTTGACACCGCTGCCACCGGAGCAAGAAGTTTCGGTATAGCCTAAAGTCGCGCAATCTTGTGTGGCTACGCATTGGGCGTTAATAGTTTGAGGTATTAAGGACAGACTTGTCCCTATTAATAAAAAGCGTATTTTCATAACAAAAGCTCCATTGTTTTTATAGTTAAAACAACGCACCTTTGTCAGAAACAGAAGGTGCGCGGAGCTAGAAAACTGTAACAACGCAGTCGGGCTTATTCGACCAGAGGCTTATGTCACCCACTCCACGCCGTGGTGGATATTTGTTGTTAGGTGTTTTCTAGACACCACAGCCGGAATTCCTGACTGCACTTTAAGGATACCACTTTGGCGCCAAGGTTGCAAGCGCTTTTTGATGTAATGGTGAAATGTGGATTTTCAAGGTGAAGTAGAGATATTTAGTGTTGTTTGGCTAATTTTGTCTACCTGCTTAGGGAGGGGATTAAAGAGGTGGAGTTGGAGGAGGATGAAGGTGGGCAAGGATTGGAGAGCGTAGGATTGGTGTTTAGAAAAACGAGGAGAGGATTGGAAGAAAGGGGAAGGCAAAAGGGGGGAAGAGGCTCCGGCGGAGCCGGAGGCACAGGCTTGCAGCCTGTGGTGGATGTTTTTTATAAAGAGTTCTGAAAAATAAGAATTGAATATTTGGTTGGGGTAAAATTGTATTTGCGGCTAATTTTGTCTAGCAGATTTTAGGGAGGCAAGGGTAAAGGGATGAGGGTAGTTGAAAAGCGGAGGCGTAAGAGTAAGAGGGTAAGAGTAAGAGGTGAATAGCAAGAGAAAAAAACAAATCCGGCGCTTGCGCGTCGGGGCTGCCCTCTCCCGACGACTCAGTCGTCGACCTCTCCCTACACGGGAGAGGGAAATGTTTAGATGCAAGTTGGTAAGAGTAATGATGAAAGGGCTCCGGCGGAGCCGGAGGCACAGGCTGTTCCAGCCTGTGGTGGATGTTTTTTATAATGGTATAATTTTAAGATTAAACATAAATACTTTATTAAGCATAGATCAGAGGGGCGCGCTGCGCTTGTCCGAGGATGACAGTGCAAGATGATAGGCAGGCGGCACTATTTAAGCAACGCGACTAATTAAAACACAGAACAAGCAACAGCTAACTAATGCCAGCGGGGGCTCCCCGCCTCCACGAGCATCGTGGCCGGCACCATGCGAGCATTGCGACTTCTTTGCCCCTATTCCTCAACAGCTAAGTTAGGGGGTGAAGCTGGCACAGCTTCCCTCTCCCGACGGCTCAGTCGTCGACCTCTCCCTACACGGGAGAGGGAAATGTTTGATGGGAAAACCTGCGCATGGGAGAGGGAAATACTTTGTTTTAAGTGACTTCGGTAACGGCGCGGAGGTTGCCTTCGCGGCTGATTTGTACCACGCGCAAGCGGCGGTGCATTTCTTGAATAGTCTTGTTGCGGTCAATGGTGGGATAAGTATGCAAGATACGGTCAACAAAAGCCTCGTATGCGGCCTCTGAGCTTTCGGCGTGGATGGTCGCCAAGCAGTTGTCATGACCGGAACCCATCAGCTCCCATATTGCGCCGGCGTTGCCGGTGGAAATTTCTCCTCCGATAATGGCGTCCGGGGTAAAGCGCACCACCAAGTCTATCACTTTAGAATAATTAAACTCGTTGGTTTGCTCGGTTCGCGACAAAACCAAGTGGACGCGGTTGGGGTGCGGGACTATAAGTTCGCGCGTGTCTTCAATCGTGACTATTCTTTTGTGCAAATCAAGTATCTTGAGCAGATTATTCAAAAAGGTCGTTTTACCGGTGGAGGTGGCGCCGCTGATTAAAATATGGTCGCCCCTTTTGATGCTGAGCAACAAGCGTTCATAAGGGTCTTTGGGGTCTTTAATGTCCTTTAACGGGTTGATTTTGTGCAAGCCGTGTCCTTGGGTCAAGCCGTAATCTTTTAATCCAAAGGCAACGTCATCAGCATGGACACGGATTGTTAAAGCTATGCCACCGGTCAAGTCGTCTTCATCGTACATCACGTTTTTGCCCGCAATCGCTGAAAAACGATGGTCTCCGGGGATGCTGGCATAAACCACCGGTGAGCCGGATATCGGGTCAAACGGCAATTCATAGGTGTTAGCAATGATATACAACAAATCTGTCAAATAGGATTTGGTTAAGTTTTCATCCTTATACATTACCCAGGGATAAGCTCTTTTACCGCGAAGGCGGAGCCAGATTTGACCGGCTTTGTTGATGGCTACTTCCTCTATATTATCCTGATTATACCAAGCGGAAAGCGGGCGTAAAACTGATTCTAGTACTTTGAAATCACTCATATTTTACCTCATCAGAATAACTGCGGAATACTATTGTTGTTCCGGTTAGCAGAAGACGATGATGAGCTACTGCCGGAACTGCTGCTTGGGGTGGGCGAAGGCGTGCTTACCAATACCGGTGCCGAGCTGGTGCTGCTGGAGGGCGGCGGTGGCGGAACGGCTCCGCTGATGTTTTGCTGGCGGGCGGCCTGTTGGCTCCGAATTTGATTGGTGACGCTGGCATCATCTATCAATTTTGGGGCTTCTGAGGCGGTATAGCCGTTGGAGTTGGACTGATACAGAACTTGGTCTGAGGCATCTACTCCGCCGACGCTGGCCGAGACTGAATTGTTCTTGGCTGCTTGTTCAGCGCTGATTTGGGCGCTGACTTCTTTATCATCAATCAACAGATTTCTCTTGCCGCCGGAAGAAACTTCATCATCTCTTTCAGGGGTTCTGAGCCACAAGTCAACATTCGGGAAGACTATAATGCGGGTGCCGGCCGGAACATAAGTCAGCGGGCGGATGTTGGTTTTATCAGCCAATATCTCTGAAAAGACCTCGTTCATTTGGGTCAAGAAGTTTTGGCGGGCATCGTTAGCTGCCTGCTGTTTGGGGGTTTCAACCTCATTTTCCGAATTATCATTAGGTGCCATCATATAGGCGGTATAGCTGGTGAGCGCAGTGGTCATGACCGGAAGCGTATACTTCTTAAAGAGCTGCTGGTCAAGATAGCCAAGCGCTCCGCCGCGACCCATTGCGTCAGCCGTGATACCTTGGAAGGTGAACAAAATGCCATCGGGGCGAATCAAACGCTCCCAGCTGATTTGGACTTTGGCTGACTGCGAGGTGGTCTCTGAATTGGCGACCATACTGTTAAGCGTGCCGAGCAAGCGGCTGCCAGCCGGAATTATGATATTGCGACCTTCTTCGGCGTAAACATTGCGCTCAACATAAGCCGTAACCGGCGTGGGGTTGTTGGAGTCAATCGAACGAGAAATAACTGCCGGTATCGGCTTGTCGGCCAATATCATTTCGCTCATATCAACGCGCCACGAAGAAATTGTCTTATTGATACCTTCATTATCCCAGTTCTTTTGGTAGCCGTCAAAGCTTTCTTTTTTGACATTGGAGGCTACATGGCCTACGCCCATACTCTGGCGGCGGGCTTGTTGAGCGGCTGCCAAGGCTGCTGCACGCTCAGGGTCATAACGCTCTCCACTGCCAAAACCGCCCCCAGGGCCTAAATTGCCTCCGGGGCCGTTGCCTATTCCATAAGCTCCGCCGGGGCCAAAGGTTCCGCTCGGGATAAACAAGTCTCCGCCTTCGGGCTTGCGGACTTCTTCAATACCTATCAGGTTGCCGTCATCGTCAATAATCAAGCCATCAGGCATGCGGCGACCCAAGTATTTGCCACTCTTGTCTACGACGCGGCCGTCTTCAAGAATATCGCCCAAGTATTCACCATCAGGGGTTAAGGCGATGTTCAAAGATTTGCGGTATTCTTTATTTTTGAGTTCTAGCTCTAAGTCATCTTCACTCTTATGGATGCCTACTTGCGGGAGTTTTTTATCAGGGATATCAAGTTTGACTTTTTCGTACCAATCGGTGCCGATACCGCCGATAATGCTCCCGTCAGAGCCGCTTACGGTGCCATCTGGATTGAGCTTGCCTATAAGCTTGCCATTTTCATCATAGACATTGCCGTCATTAGCCAGATAACCAACAACCTTGCCCTCGGCATCGTAGACTTTTTCGCGGTCGATAGTAACATTATAATACTGGAGCGGAGTGGCTACGGCCAAAACCTTCCCGCTTTCATCAAAGATATTGCCGTCACTGCCTAAGCGGCCGATGGTTTTGCCGCTATAATCTATGAGATCACCGTTCATCCGGAGCTCTCCCAGAGGTTTGTTTTGCTCTGCGCGGATAGTATAATCGCGATTGCCACGCCCCAAGACCTTACTATTTTTATCAACCATAAAACCGCGGTCGATTTGACCTAAGCGCTCGGATAAAAACGACAAAATACTTCCGTCAGATTCAATATAGCCTTGGGCTCGACCGTTGTTATCATAAATATACAAATCGTATAAGGCGTAGCCTATCTTTTCATTATTATTAATAACATAACCGTCAAAATTGACTTGTCCCAGAATTTTGCCCTCTGCATCAATAACTTCTGCCTGATTATTAACCCTGCCCAAAAACCGGTTCTTATTATCAAACGCAAACTTATATTTGAAAAGAGAACCTATGGAATTGCCGCTTTCAGACACAATATTGCCGTTGGGCTGGACTCTGCCGATAAACTGATTGTTGGGGTTGACGATTTGGCCATCAATAACGCTACGGCCGATAATGGCGTGGTTGAAGCTTATGACCGGATAATAAGATATTCTGCTGCCCAACAAGGCTCCTTCGGCATTATATAGACGCCCCTGCCAATCGACCTTGCCTAAATTTTCGTTGCTATTATTGAGCACATCGCCGCCGGCTGAGATGCTGCCTAATATTTTGCCGTTAAAGTCAATAATCAAGCCCGAAGGAATTGCATATCCTATAATAGAGCCGTTTTCAGCTACGGCTTGACCGTTTAACAAGACATGACCGGAATTTACTCCGCGGTAATTGCGAATCTGGTTTTGCGGTGTGATATTGCCCAAAAGCTCTCCGGACATATCAACCACTGCGGCATAATTTTGCAAGCCGCCGAGATATTTGCCGTTGGTATCAAGGGCACTGCCGTCTCCGGTTGATTTGCCGAAATAAAGTCCGGAGGTGTCCTTAAGGCGGCCGGTGCGGGTGGTATAGCCCAAAAGGCGCCCGCTCAAGTTAACCGCAAAATCAGAAGCGTTAACATGCCCTACTACCGGATTGAGCTCGGCTGAATTGCTGCTGAGTGCCGAAACCACCGAATTATCCGGCAATATCTTGGCGAGCATTTTGTTGTCAGTATCCAAGACCTGATTGCCGTCGGACAACAGTCCTAAAAGATTGCCGGAGAAAGTTTGAGCGCGCAATGCGGATATAATTCCGCCCAAAACTCGGCCCTCCGGACTGAGTGCCAAACCGGACTGGGTTAAGGTTCCGCTGAGCTTGGCGCCTTTGTTCTCCAAGCCGCCGTTGGCATTAACATAGCCGGCTATACCGCCGTTGACGCTAAACAAAGTGCCACTGTCAACCAAAACTCCGGCTACATTGCCTTGCGGACCATAGACATAGCCAAACGGACTGGCCTGAAGTGTCTCCTTATTATTAATAATGCGGCCGCTTATGCCTACGGTGCCGGCAGGGGTATTGTCCAAACGGATAACCTGACCATAGTCAAAGAGTTTGCCTATCAAACTGCCGGTATTGTCAAAGCTATTCTTGCCTACAACATAGCCTATACGATTGCCGCCCAAAGATATTGCCGAGCCGTCTTTTAAGGCATGACCCGAGATGCGGCCTTTATAATCAAAAATAGGGCCGGTACGGGTGATTTCGCCGATGATATTATTGTCTTTATCAACCACAACTCCGCGAGGGCCGACCATGCCGACCGTCTCTTTTGCCTGAACGATTTGGCCGCCGGGGATTAAACGCCCCAAGTATTTGCCCTCATTGTCAGTAGCCGTAGCGCTGATGTCTAGCGCAAAGCCTATTGGTTTGCCGTTTTGGTCGGCGATGCGCCCGTCTATCAACAAATGGCCTATAACTCCGTCTTTGTTGACGACTTCTCCGTTATACATAACAAAACCTATATAAGCACCGTTGTCATCAAAGGCATAGCCAGAGCGAACCAAGCGGCCGATAATTTGACCTGCTTCATTATACGCCAAGCCGTTAGCGTGGATAAAGCCTATGTTTTGGCCGTCAAAATCGGTGATTTGACCTCCGGGGACGATGCTGCCGATAAACTTGCCTTCCGGTGAGATTATCATTTTGGAGGAAATAAGGCGGCCGTCTAAGCTGATGTCTCTGTCTGTGCGGCGGTAGGCATAGCCATCAGGTGTTAAAAAGCCGATGACCTCACCCTGAAGGTTGCTGTAAACACCATCACCGGTTAAGCGTCCGACCGTTTTGCCTTCGTCTGAATAAACCAGCCCAGGGAATAAAACCGCGCCGATAACATTATAATAATCATCAACAACCAAGCCGTTGGGCAATACTTTGCCTATAATCTTACCTGATGCGACGCGAACCGTGCCGTCATTATTAACCTTACCCAAAAGGCGATTGTCGTTGCCAATGGCTATGCCTTGAGGAACCGCGCCACCGATAAGTTTGCCTTCAAAATTAACTATTAAACTGTCGGCGGTGATGTTGCCTATTAACTGGTTGTCAAAGCTAACCACCTTGCCGTCAGGGATGACTTTTCCGAGTAAGTCTCCGTTAAAATCAATGGCGGTTATCTCTAAGGATTGCGCTCCGGAAATCTTCAGCAGGCCGACAAGCAGCGTGAAAACACCTAATCGAGTGATTTTTCGCAACAATTTATTCAACCTAGTTCCTCCTGTTTTTGGCTACTTCTTGCAAAGCATAGCCTGATACTTTTTTATCTAAATCTATATATGAGCCATTGTTCTTAAGGTAACCAATATTCGTACCTGTGGTGCTGACAACGCTGCCGTCAGGTGACAAACGTCCTACAAAACTACCGTCGTTCTTCAAAACAATAGTGCCTATTTTATAAACTCGCCCGAGGATATTGTCATTAGTATCTACCGCAAGCTCATCGGATAACATACGGCCGATGACCTCTCCTCCGGTGTTTTTGACTTTGCCGTCAATTGTAACATAGCCAACGACTTTATCGGCGTTATTGATAACTATATCTCCGTAAATTACGGCTCCGTTAAGTTTGCCGTTCTTATTGACTGTGCTGCCGTCTGACAAAACCCTGCCCGTGATGGCGTTATCAAGGTTGATGGTGCTACCGTCCGGCATTACCGCTCCGGATAAATTACCGCTATAATCAAGCGTGGCTCCTCTCTTGAGCAAGCTTAAGTTTTTGTCACTTGAGCCTCCGGGTAGGATAGCAGTGATGTTATCATTTTTCAAGTCAAGAATGTCTCCAAGAGAATTCATGCGGCCTTTATAGCTGCCCCAAATATCAATAACTATATTTTCAGGAATAACCTCTCCTATGACTTCACCTGTCGGGCTGATAACTTTAGAATCGGAGCTGACTCGCCCTGCTCTTTGACCTTCGGTGCTAATGACGCTGCCGTCAGATACCGCATAACCAAGATAAGAGCCGTCATAACCTATCGCAGGGCCTTTGCTGACTACGGCGCCGCGATATTCGCCCTTGTTATCAATAAATACTCCTTTGGCGTCAATATGACCCAATATCTCACCAAACTTGCTGACGACATTGCCGTCATAGTTGGCGCGGCCTAATCTTTGGCCTTTGAAGTCTACTACTTCACCAACAGGGAGAATCCGTCCAAGTTGGTTGTTGTAAAAGCTGAAACCGTCGCCGGTGATTTTGCCTATCGGAGAGCCGTCGGAATTATAGACCTTGCCATCAGGAAATACTCTACCCATAAAGCGGCCGTCGGCATTGCCAATAACAGACTTGCCGCGCAGAGCTACACCGGTGATTTGATTGTTGTCATTAACCAAAAGATTGTTGGCTAAGAGGCGGTAGGGTTTCTCTCCTTTAACCGAGACTTCGGCTCGTTCATCAAGCGTATTTAAGAAATTGCCTTTTAAGTCATAACCAAAGGTATGTTCTTGAATGTGGCCGATATAGCCTCCGTTCTTGTTAAAGACATCTCCATAAGCGCCAATACAGCCTACCGGTAAGGAGGCCGCATTGACTATCAAGCCTTCATCATTAACGCGGCCGAGATAATCTCCGTCATAAGATACGGCGACGCCTTCCTTACGCGCACCGCCGATAATATCGCCTTTGTCATCTAAGATAATGCCATCCGGATTGACACAGCCGACATAGTTATTCCCCGAATCTCTGACCAGTCCGTCATTGCCGATTGTGCCTATCAAGGTGCAGTTGTTGTCAAAGGCTGGGCCCGGGGTGATGATTTCTCCGACGTATTGGTTGGAGGTATCTATAACAACTCCGTCCGGCATAACCTTATAATCAAAAACGGTTTCACCTTTGCGGACTTTGCCGTCTTTATCCAAAAAACCTATATTTTTACAGCCGTACCCAACAACCAAACCTCCACGAACCAAGCGGGCTATTACCTTGGAGCCGGATGGGTCTTTAACCAATCCGTTGGACAATACTCGCCCTACGGTCTGGCCGCCGACATCAGTTATACTGCCGTCATTATTGATTGTTCCCAATACCTCTCCGGAAGGGGTTATCGGTATCATATCTTGCGGGACTAAGGAGCCAATTTTTTTAAGAACGCCGGATATGATGTTGCCGTTTTCATCAAGATAGCCTATTTGATTGCCGTTGGAATCTATAACGCGGCCGTCACTGGTGATATAGCCGATGACATTGCCGTCTTTATCCACTGCCAAGCGGGCGTAATCTCCGGCTTTGCCTATAACGTTGCCATTGGCATCAACCAAGGTACCGTCTTCAAGCATTCTGCCGATGATATTGCCGTTAAAATCGCGGACATTGCCATTTTCATCAATATAGCCGATAACATTGCCGTCTTTATCATAAGCCAAGCGGCGCATGATGTCACTGGCTTGGCCGATGATGTTGTCAGTACTTACATTGCCGTTTTCATCTAAGCGGCCGATAACCTGACCGTTGGTATCAACAACAGTACCGTCCGGCATAACGACGCCTAAAGGATTGCCGTTTTCATCAATTGCGACTTTGCCGGGTTTGGTGACATAGCCAATGACATTGCCATTAGCGTCAACGACTTCTCCTTTTTCATTTAAGCGGCCGATAACATTGCCGTTCATATCAACTACCGTGCCGTCAGGCAATACGCGGCCGATGATATTGCCGTCTTTGTCATAGACATAACCTGCATCCAGCGCCTTGCCCAAAATATTGCCGTTGGCATCAACAACTGTACCATCCGGAAGCATGCGACCGATAATGTTGCCGTTTTTATCAACTACGGTTCCATCGGGATTGACGTAGCCGATGACATTGCCGTTTTCATCCAAAACCAGACGACGGTTGCCGGAAACTCCTATGATATTGCCGGCGTCATCGACAACCAAGCCGTTTTCATTTACGCGACCGATAATCTTGCCGTTTTTGTCACGGACATAGCCGTTTTCATCGACATAACCGATAACATCGCCTTTGGGGCCGATGGCCTCACTGACAAGCTGATAACTTTCTGGTTGTGATGTTTCAGAGCTGCCGGTTTGAGGCGCATTTTCACAAAAATTGCAGTCGGTGACATCTATGGCATTGCCGATAACCGGAACTTTTTCAGCTTTGCTGTTGCCGGCTCCAAGGTTGGTCTCATACCAAGTGACAATAAAGTTGTTCTGGACATTGCCGGCAACAACAGGCGCCCAGTTCATCGTGATATGGCAGGTGCGGTCTCCGCTTAAATCAATATTGGTACACCCATCCTTAAACGTAAAGCCGTCAGCAGGCGGCTCGGCCAACTGGACTGAGACTATCTTGATGGCTGCCTTGCCATTGGTACCTATGGTCAAGACATTGTCAGCCGTGTTTCCCAAGACAACTTGCCCCATCGGCACGGGGTTGGGGGTTAAGGTTATGGGAACCTGCGTATCATCAATAGTATTAAATTCAATATTATTATCTAACGGATTGGCCGAACCAAAATTGAGTGCATCATCATTGCCGGTCAAAACCGGCTCTACATACTCGGTTGTTTTTTGCTTGCTCTCGTACAACAGGTAGAGACCGGCCAAAAATATTATTAAAGAAGTAAGACCAACCGTAAGAATAATACGGTTGGTTTTCTTAACATAAGCTTCTGAATGTGTTAAGACTTCTTTACTCATTGCGTTCTAACCACACTGCAGAACACGCCGTTCCGCCCAAGTTGATTACAGATAACATCTCCGTCTTCAAGATTATTTATGGGGCCGATGCGGAGGTGGAAAAGCTCTTTGCCATGGCCGTCGGCCGGAGTGTCAACGGAGTAATAGGGTTCATACTGAGACAGCATATCCGGATATTTTTTGCTTAAATCAGACCACAGAGCCTCCAAGTTGCTGACTTGAGCATCTACACCTAGTTCTATGGAGATGTCACCGCTGCCGGCGCCGTTCATGCCTTTGCCATAGCCCATGGCCTCACGAATGGCGTTGCTGTTAGAGGGGTAGTTCTCGGTATTGGAGATATGCTGCATTTGCGAATAATCGAATCCGTCATAGCCATTACCAAATTCACTACCGGCCCCGTTCATTCCTGAAGGGTTCATACCTCCGCTCATGGCTCCAGAGCCGCCCATGCCGGCCGGAGGATAGCCATAATTACCAGGCATGCCGCCGGAGTATTCAGGATATTTGGGGCCGAATCCTTGCAAAACGTTTCCGTCACCGATTTCGGCACTATTACGGCCGGGAACCGGAGCTTGGACATACCACTCGTTAGAGAACAAGTCATCAGCATAGCTGACATTTTCCATGCCGGCATCATCAGAACGACGAAGCTTAAGGCAGACTATTCTTTTGCCATTACGCAAAACCATATCGCCGACACCTTCAACTATTATCAAGCGGTTGTTAGGGCCTTTGGTACGGAAGCCGACCGGAACTTCAGAGCGCTCAACTATCATGGTGACTATCGGACGCTGGGTCATGTTTAAGGCTTTTTCGCCTAAGTCAATATAGGTGAAGATATCGTCTCTCCAGACGCGCTCCGGCGCAATAACTACATCATCAGGGTTTGGCACATAAATTTCAATATCAAAACGGAATTTGCTGGGGTCAACCGGAATATCCTCTATCCAGTTGTTGCGCTGATTGCGCTTGGTATAACTTGATGCTGCTGAATATCCTGATGAACCCCGACCTTTACCTATACCCCCTGAAAAAGAACGATTGCCACTACCGCCGCCGGAATAAGACCCTCCGTTAGCGCCTTCAACGACATCTATATCTATAATGGAGTTGGTCAATCTTTCAGTATTAACGCCTTCACTCTTGGCGTAAAACACATAGCGGTTGCCGGAGCGGCCAAACAGAATGATGTTTGTATCGACTCCGACGTTGGCGCCCTTACGAGGGTAAAGCAAAATGGTATTAGGCCCGCTTATTTGTCCGTCAAAAGTTGCATTATCTCCGATGTACATATCTTCAATGAGTTCCCAATCAGGGAAGTTTATCAAAGTAATCATTCCTTCTCTCAAGCGAACCGGCAAAACCAAATCCGGACTCCAATAATATTTGGAATAAGCCGGACGGCTTTGTCCTTCACCCAAGTTTTGCAATGGGTCAAGCCAAGCAGCTTGTGTCATGCCAAGAGAGCTAAAGCCGGCATAATTCATATTCATCGGCATATATTGCCCCATACTTTGGTCGGCGTTTTGATCAAGATTGTTCATCGTGACCTGTGCTGATGAAGCTCCGGCAAAAACGCTGGCGACAAGACTCAGAACAAATATTTTTGATAACTTTGATATCATTATGTTACACCTTAATCTGTATAATAGCTCTATTTAACCTTATTATAAGTTAAAGAATACTGTACAACCGTAAATCCTATCGGATTTTTTAAGCGTTCGTCATATTTTACGGTCTTGGGGCGATAAGTTATGCGCATATTGGCCGTCCAATAATTGACATCCGGCACTGCCGAATCCGGATACATATCTTGAGTTTCATACTCAACCTGCCAAAGTCCACGCCCGAGCTCATTGACTGTTAAGATACGAACCGTACGCTGGAGATTGCGGGTGCGAATCAGCTCCAAGGCTCGGTTTGCAGTATTGCGAATGAAGTCTTCATAAACTGTTTGGGAAGACATTTCTTGAACTTGACCGCCAGGCATCCAGCGAGACTCCATCTCAGGAATATCTCTATCAAAGGAGCTTCTTAATAAAACATATTCTCTAACAAAAACTTCGGTAATAGCCTTTTCGTCCTCCAGCCCTTGGACAAGCTGGATATTATAAACCTGATCTTCTTTATTTTGGAAGGTCAACAAAAACGGCTCGATGCGGTAAAGAGGGATAACTTGCGATATGGCCAGAATCAAGATAATATTACAGCAAAGACTGATTGCCGTAATAATTGCAAAAGCTCGCGCGGTCCAAAGGTATCTTTTTTCTCCGACATTGCCGACAAAAACATCTTTATCTTTGCGCTGATTTACGCCGGAACGCTCCGCTCGCCCAAGCAGCTTTTGTTTATCGCCTCTTTCTTCAAGCTTATCAACCATTTAGACGTCCTATCCGTTGTTTTAGATTGTTTCAATAAACCAGTCCGGAAGATCTTTAGGCAAATCTAGTTGCAGGCAGGCACAAGGGGAAAGCTTAAGCTCATCAACGCCTTTACCGATACCGATTGGTTCGGCTTCATAATATGAGCCAAAAATTCCGCAGGCCGTTAAAAACAGCACCATAAAAAGTATAAGAAATTTTTTAGACATTACAGGCCTTTCATATTTTGCGCTTTTATTTTTTAGTATACTGTATTTATTGATATACTTTTTTATTTTAAAAGTCTAATGTCTAGCCCAGAAAATCCCCAACTTAATATAATATATGCTTAAAACTCTACTTCAGTTTGAGAATAACGTACAACCGTAAAGCCTATCGGGTTGATTAAGCGGAGGCCGACGAACTCCCTCTCCTTAAAGAAAAATGCCGTAATTGATGCTGTCCAATAGCGGATTTGGAGTTTCATGCCTCGGGTTTTGTTATCTCGGGCGTATTCGGACAAATCAAAGGTGCGGAAGTCAACCTTCCATACTGAGCTTTGCTCTCCGCCGACCTTTTCGGCTGAAATGATTTCAACCTCGCGGACTATCTTGCTATCAAGCATGGTTTGCCATACGCCGCGGCGATAGGCATCAAATTCAGAAAAAACATAGTCTGATGATAAAAAATTGACCATGCCTCCGGGGTACCAGCGGAGCATCATTTCACCTTCATCTCGCAATATGGTATTGCGGAGGATTACGTATTGCTTAACAAACATTTCCATCAACTGGCTTTGGGAGGCCATGTTGTTTTCAATAGGTTCATAACGGACGATGTTTTCCGAGGCATCTTGTTTGATTATCAAAAACGGCTCAACACTCACTTGAGGTGCAAGGTTAAACAGCGCCAGAGAAGAGCTCATAAAAACAATCAAGGATAATACCGCAAAGAAAATAAACAGCCGCGAAAGCCACTTATAATAATTTAGCTTGGCGCTGTTGGCCTCTTTTTCGGCTTCGCTCAAAAATTCGTGCTTATGCCCGTTTTCGTCTGTAATGGATAATGTTTTTGATGCTTCCAGATGTTGCTCGGCCATTGTGATTTTTCCTTAATATGCGGCGCAATACGGAGCCGGAAAACTGTTGAGTGCGTCTTCAAAAGCTTTATCTGCCTCGGCTTGATATTTATCAGCGATGGCATTATTGGCTTCTTCGGTTTTTAAGCGCTCATCAAAAGTACTATCCGGAACGGTATCTTCACTTAGATTAATAAGCTCATTTTCGTCTTTTATCAAGGCATTTATCATGTTTTCAACTCCGGTACGGCGGTCTTTGACAACGTCATTCTCCGGTGAAGTTAATGTCTGTAACATATTTTGCGCGGCGTTGATTTGGTTGTTCTTTTGCGCATCAAGAGTATCGCGGGCTTGCCGGTAATCCTCCGGATTGCTTAAATCAAAGTCATCAGATGGGGTAAAGCCTGCCTCTTTAAACTCTTCAAAAAGGTCGGCTTTGGTTTGTTCCATCTTGGTGGTCAACTCCTCTAAAATTTGACGATATTCTTGTTCCATATCAACAAAGCGCAAAAAGTTGCCGATTTGGTTATCGGAGAAGGCCGCTTTTTTATAGATATTATCCTCTACATTCTCCTTATATTCTTCCGTGGTGGTATCTCCGTGGATTTCGGCTAAGCGCTTATAGGCTTTGGCTGGCATCTCACGAAAATAGAGTTTGTCATTTTCATATTTAAAGAATGTGCCAAGCTCGCTAAACGAATCGTTGGAGATTTTACTTTTGCTCTCAGCGCTGACGGTTTGGTCTTTTTCGGCTTCAGAGTTGGTGACTTTGCGCCCACTCAGCAAGCCTGAAGAAACTTTTAGAAACAGGCAGCTTAAATAAGAGCTGTGAGTATCAGGGACTACATAATAGCCGGCTTTATCGTCAACGGCATCTATAAGCATGCTATCGTCTCGGCAAGGCAAGAAGCCTCCTCGCATAAAGTTGCGATCTTCACCACCGAGGTTTAAGGCGCTCTCTAAGTCTATGTCTTTTTCAACATAGGCCGGATTTTTTAGCATATATTTCCAGACTTCGGGCACCGGCTGACCGTATTTCAAAATATCAGCCTTAGCCACGCTGCCGTCTGATAACTGGGGAATGTTTTCATAATCTATATAATCCAAATGGACGATTTCTCGCACAGGAGCGGTGGTGGTGGCAGGAGCCCCCTTGGGCGCACTAAAGTCACGGAAGCGTGCTGAAGCTCCTACAAAATAGTCACTATCGGGATTTTCACAAAGCTGATTGAGACAGATAACATCAACCAGCGCGCTTTGGAATGCCGTGGTAACCAAATTTAGAGCTTCTGCCGAAGAGGCTATGGCATTAACCGAAGGCTTAGACTGGCTAAGCTTGGCAAACGGAAGCTGTTTTAACTCATTAATCAGCTGAATATGGCGGGCTAATATTTGGCTTTCGCCGGAGGGGAAGTAGATAATATCACCATAGCCGTAAATATCTTGCAAAGCTTGGTCGACAGCCTCTTGCGCATAATCCTTTACATCAGAGAAAATGCCCTCCGAGGTGGAGACCAGTCCGGCGACATAGCCTTGTGCCTGAGCCAAAAGGTCCGCTGTCATGCCGGAGGGAATGTCAGCTCCGGACAAAGCTCCTACGATCAGCTTTTTAAGCTCGGGATCTTTGATATTGACCACAAATGAAGCGTATTGCTGCTCAATATTCTGCTCTTTTTGCACATAAGCTTTTCGGAGGTTGGAGATTTTCTCATCAATTTTATCAATTTGGCTTTGCAAGTCTTCAATGGTCTTGTCTTGGGCATCGACTTCTTGCTGAAGAGAGGCGACGTCAACATCTTCGGGAAGCTTGGCGTCCTCATTCATATTAGCGTTTTGGGCACGGTTGATTTGGCGGTTGAGTTCATCTTGGCGGGTTTGGGCGCTGTCAAGTTGTTTTACCAACGCAGCTCGAGATTGTTCCTGAGCTTGCAGTGCGGCCTCTAAATTTTTTTGCAAGGTTTCAATAGCGGCTTTTTTCTCCTCGGCGGCGGAGGTGATGTCGGGGTTGCCATCGCTCGGATATTCGACAATATCTGAAGTGCCGGAAGCCATTGAACTAAGCACTTTAGCGGCATATTGCTTGAGCTCCAGACGCGCATCAGACAGTGAATTGAGGATTTGTGCAACTAACACTATGCGATTGCGAAAATCGAATCGGCTCAAATAATTTTTCATATTAGCGTATTTGCCGTTAAGGTATTGGCCATAAAATGATTTTTGGTCGTTCCAGACCGGAAAAAGCGTCTTAGGGGTACCCCATTGCGGGCTGCCGGAGTATTGGTCATCGGCAAGCTCTTTGGCGGCTTCTGCTCCGATGTTCCAGGGCAAAAGCTCCTCAATGCGGGTATTGGCTTCATTGGTGTCATATTGGCTTTGCTCTTTATAGCCGTCAAAGCTTGCGGATTGGTCTTCAACATAGGATTTTTGAGAGGCTATATTTTCATATTTGGTGCCATCAAGGCTTGCATCAAGCTCCATTTCAGCCAAATCTTCGCTATCTATCGGATTGCTCAAAGCTGCCTTGGCGGTGTCATAACTGCTGATAGCCCAGCCGGAAACGCCTTTGCGCAAATCATAGTCGGTTACTTGTTCGCCGATATAAGCTCCGTACCATGTTTGCTCGGGGTTTTGGTAATATTTGCTCAAATAACGAAGAGCGCAATTGTCTGACTCTTTAACCTTGGCAACCGCTTTTTCATGCAATTTTTCGTATTGATGATATTGGTCAAAAAGCGCCTTCTTGGAAGGGAGCGACTGGATGAGATTATGAATTTTCATTCCCTTGACGGCGGTGTTATATATTGGGTTAAGGCGCTCCAAATCTTTGAGTTCATTACGGCTGCCGGCAAAAGGAGAATCGATATCAGGCGTCGGGGCATCAACAAAAGTGATGCTGCTGTCAGTCTCCGGATTATAGCGATAGGTGCCGGTGCTTTGCTGGGCAAAGGCTAAGGTTTCGGTATGCAGCGGGCTGTTAAAGGCATAGTGCTGAGGCTTGGTTGATGATACACCATCGGCTTGGCTGGTGGTTAAGCTTTGGGTATTATCTCCTGATTTTAATGGAGCATCACTTTCGGCCGGCTTGGCTGGAGCGATGTCATCTTTGATGGCTTTGGCTACCGTTAATTGGGCTTTTAGGGCTACCAGTTCCTCCCAAATCTGTACCAAATCGTCAAAAGTTTTATAGGCATTATAGTTGTTTTTCCATGAGCCATTTTCGTCATCGCCGACTTCGGCTCCATTTTCGCCGCTCAACAAATCATCCGACATATTGGCGATTTTTTCTTTTAGGTTATCATTATATTCTTGTTCAAGTCGGTTGACCGCGGTATTGACCTCAATCAAAGTATCTTGATAAAAACGAATCGACTGTGCTTGATAGTCTCTCTGTTCATAAAAATCATTGGACGGAGCCGCTAAAAACAGATCATATACCGCACGCTTGGTGGTGCTCGGGTCTTTAATGTCGGATTTTTCTGATGAAGTAATCGTGCGGGTTCCTTCAAGCGGGGCTTTGTCCTTTAACATAACACCTTCATAATCGTTGGCATATTCTTTATACTTGGCTTTGATATCTTGGATATTGCCCTGAACCTCCATAATAAGGCCGGTATTGACATTGCTCATGGTAGAACCGACAATCTCAGTACCGAAAAGAGCGTCGGTAACACCATCAATGGTGGGGACATCTACGCCAAAAAACAAAGCCTGCGCCGAACCCATGCCTCCAAAGGACAAGAAAGTACCGAGCAAAAAGCATAAAATATTGCGCTTAGTCATGTTACTCTCCCTCCTGTGATGAAGTTTTATCAGCCTCGGAAACATATTTATCAAAACTAAAATTGGCGATGTTATCATCTTTGGTTATACTATTAATTTCGCTTTGAGCCATTTCGGTCGAGGTTTCCATCTTTAAGTCTTGAATCATCATTTCAATAACTTTACCCAACGCTTTAATATTTTGGACTTTTACCTGCGTATCCATATTAATAGCAGCTACCGAACCGTCTACGGCACCGGTACGGTCGGCAATTTTCTCGGTCAAAATATTGTCATCGTTTAACTCTGCCTGCGTGGTAACCGCTACCGCAAAGGCATTAAGCGTGTCTTGGCCTGCGACATAATTACGATAGGCCTTCTGCTTGATGATGGCTTCGCTGTTTTCAACATTGCCTTCGGTCAGAAAGTTTTTCTCGGTAGTTTCTTCAAGACTGCCTTGGCTGTCGTGAGTCATCAATTTTTCAGCGAGCTCGTCTTCAAACTTGGCTTTTTGCTTGGCGGCGTAGTCTTGCAGCTCTTTATTGAGGCTGTCCATTTGAGTGCTGAGAGAGGTGATTTTGGGCAGGCTCTCGGCTTTTAAGGTTTGGGTATTGGCATCATATTGGCTTTGGAGCTTGTTTATCTCCGCCTGATTAGCCTCAATTTGTTGTTGGTAGCTATCAGCATTGGCGGGGTCGTCCTCCTTTTGTTGGGCTAAGGTCGCGTTGTTTTTTTCATAAACGGCTATCTTGCCTTCAAGGGTGGTCTTTTCTACCGAGAGCTTGTCTTCAAGCTCTTGCTCCAGCTTTTCTTTCTCGCGCTTGAGGTCTAGCACGGTCTGCGATTTGGAGGCTTTTTCTTCAATCTTGGAAGTAAGCTCATTAAACTGCGGATTGCTTGATAAATCTGACAAGCCTTCATCGGCTAAATCCAGCCCCGCCTGCAAGGGGTCTTCCTTAAAGTCTTCTATCTTGCTTTCGGCTTCAGACTTGATGGCTTGGATTTGTTTGGCGGTCTCGATACTACCTTTGCCGTAGGTGATTACTGTTTGCAGAGCTACGGATTCATCCATCTTTTTCTTGGCGCTTTCCAAAAAATTGTTGGCGGTAGTAACGGCTTTGCTGGCGGAAGCTCCGGCATCAAACTTCAAAAAAGCTTCGGTCGGCGAGCTGATAAAAGTACAAAGACTCAGAGCTATCAGGAATAATCTTAGTTTCATTGCTGTTCTCCCGATGTATCTGATGCGGCAGATGAATCTCCCTGATTTACGATAATATATCTTTGGGTTTGTGCCGTGGTGTTATATTCATACATCGCGGCTTCAAGCTCATAAATACGCTTGAGACGAACCGCAGTCCTCATTGCTGTATCTCGCGTGGCATTAATTAAGGAACGAGCCGTGGTGGAATCGATTTCAACCGGTGTGGCGGCTTTTTCATCCGCTATGTCAACGCGAACAGCCAAGGCCTTGGCATAAAGGTTGGCGATGTTCTCGCGCTGAGCACTCATGAGTTTATCTTGCTGTTCGGTAAAAACATCTATATCCGGATTGTTTCCATAAACGCTGGTATATTCTTTTTCAACATCGGCCTCGGTTTGTTTGATGTCTGTCGTATCATTCAAATAATTAGGCACCGTATTGGGCAGCAAGTCTGCGCTGGTTTTTATCAGACCGTTGGCTTTAGAGGCCAGAGCACTGGCCGAGGCGGTTAATTTGCCGGCTTCATCGACATTGGTTTGAATATTTTCCAAGTTTTCCGAAAGTCCGGGGATATCCGTAGAATCTGCAAAATCAGTTGCGGCGGAAAAAGCGCCCTCAATATCTCCGCTGGCGATGGCCTTGCCGACGTTCATGGCGCTGTTGACTGATTTTTTGACGCCATTGAAACCTTTTTGTCCGACACGATAGATGCGTTGTCCGTCTTCAAGGACGTTCATGGCCTTTTTCTCAGCATTATCAACTTTTTTCAAAACACTTTGGATGTGTTCTTTATCGGCCAAGGCCGGAAAAGATATGCCGATACTTAGCAAAAAGGCTATAACATATGTCAAAAAACGGCGTATTTTCATGGCGGTTACTCCGTTGTGTTCTCCGGTTTGACAACCGTCTCGGCCTCGGGATTTATCATGCGGGAGTTATAACGCGCAATTTTATCCATCGAATCCAGATAAAGCTGGCTGGCGTAAATCTTCAAAATATTATTCAGCAAAACTTGGATTTGATTGTTGGTTTGGGACAAGGCCGCTATGTCATCACGGACGGTAGAGGCACTGCCTAAGTCATCAGTCAATTTGGCCAAGACCTCGTCTTGATAATTGGCGGCCAAATTCTTGGCGACAATCGCTTCTGAGGCTAAGCTTGAGACAGAATCTCGCATAATGTCGGTATATTTGGTGTTGCCTTCGGCTGCGGTTTGGGCATTAGCCGCCGAACGATGGGCGATTAAATCCTCTAAGCATGCTTTGAGAATCGAGGCATCTACATTATTGACATTAAATCCGCAATAGCGCGCTAAATCATCCGATACAATAAACTCATCAGTTGCGGCATTGGTGCCGGTCGGAACATTTTGCAAATCTATCAAGGAGTTATCCCCACCATCAGAAGCTGAAACAGTAGCCTGAGCAAAAAATAGCTCTTCGGCTCGAGAGATAGAAGCAACTGCATATTCTTCATTATCCAAATAACTTTGGCGCTCATATTGCGTATTGGTATTAATATTGGGGCGCTTGCGGAAGCCGCTTGATGATGGCTGCTCGGTCGGAGCTGATATCGGAGTTGATGCTGACTGCTCCTCATATTTGGCGAGTTCGGCTTTTAAGCGCTCAATCTCTTCTTTGGCGGCTTCAAGCTCTTGGGGAGTGGTGTCATTAGTGATTGTAGTCACCGGCGCGGTCTGACCGGACGTTTGGGCTTGAGCCTGAGCTTGCGCCAGCTGTTGATGGAGCTCTAAAATCTCAGCTTGTGCCGCAGACAGAGCCTCGGCAGCGGCGGTATTGCCGGTACTAGTTTGGGTTGACTGCGGCGTTGTAACAGACTGGGTCTGGCTAACCGTAGGTGTTGTCGCAGATGTTGTGGTGTTACCGCTGCCAAAAGCTTGGCGGCTTGATGATGATACTTTATCGGTCGCTTGCTGAGCTTGTTGTTGAACAGAGTTGATCGTAGAGCTAATATCAGACTTAATTTCTTGGGCGTCTGAGATGCCTTGTTCTATCTCGGCTTTATGTTTTTCATAGGCGGCTTTGCCTTCTTCAAGCTTTTGCTTTTGGGCGTCATATTCGGCTTTATATTTATCGTATTCGGATTTGGCTTTTTCTAAATTCTCTTTTTCTTTTTGGATTTTTTCGGCGGCTTTTTGGGCGTCTTCAAGCCCTAGTGACGAAATAGTGCTCTTGGCACTGCCTATGGCGGAATTTATCTCGCCGGTAATGGAGGTTGCCTCGGCAACTACGGCTGATTGTTTGACCAACTCAATATTAGACTTTACTCCTTCGGCTATGGCGGTGGCATCAACAGTCGGAATCACAAACGCTTGGCTAATCTTGGTGCTCAAGAGCAACAAGCTGCTGCTTATCCCTAATAAAAAAAATTGTTTTAACTTTATCATTAAAGCCTCCCGTCGTTATAAAGACACCTTCTTACTCTTATTATAATTATAGCATATAATATGTTACAATAGTGTGAATTTTGCCCTTTTACGCGATATTTAAGTATTGGGTAACAAAGTTGTCTTCACCATATTCTTTGATTAATTTTTCTACCAGCAAGACATTCTTACGGCCGGAATTGTAGAGCTTTAAGTAGGGGCCGAGGCCGCTTAAGTCAACATCCAAAATTACCGACTCTCCCGTGGCCGGACGCGAAAGCAATATTGCATACGGAAAATCGCGGTAGCTCTTGCCGAAAATAAAGTCTAGCTCACGGTCGGTCAAGTTCCAGTTGGCGTAGTCATCAACCATGCCTTGCGGGTTGCGGAAAAAGATGACGGTTTGGCATTGGCCGCGGATAACCTCACCAACACCCAGCTCATCAACAATATTGGGCTGCTGAAAGGCGCAAAGATAAGCTTGGCGCTTTTTTCGGCCTTCTTGCAAGCCAATGCGGAAATAATCACGGAACATCGGGTGTTTGAGCATTGGTGCGGTTTCATCTATCATAATCAATGACGGAACGCCGGTTTCGCCGGTCTCGGACTGGATACGGTGCATGATATAGCTGATAACCGCCGGAGCTAGAGCCTCGTCCTCAAAAATATGAGTAAAGTCAAAGGCCATAAAGCGTTTTTGACGTAAGTCCAAGCTATCGGTATCGGCGTTAAAAATATTGCCGTATTGTTCAGGATTGACCCAGCGGAAAAGCTCGCGGCGCATGTTGCCGGTCGGGGAAAAACAGCTCTTATAGAGGTTTTTCATTATTCGTTCCTCGGGCTTTAAATATTCAAACGCAGTGGTAACCGCACGGCTGATTTCTTTTTCGGACAGGGCATCAGTCGTCATGGTAATAGAGCGCATCCACTGGCGCAAAAAAGCACGATTGACCGGAGTATCGGCGCAGTCAAACGGGTTGAGCGATACGGTTCGTTCATCGCCGTCAAAGCCGACATAAGCGCCTCCTATCGCGCGGGTGAAAATCTCGGCACCACGGTGACGGTCAAAAAAGAATACTCTTAAATCAGGGTGTCGCATGGCTTGGCCGGCTAAAAAGGTCAGCAAGGTGGTTTTACCTTGGCCGGTAGGACCGATTATGCAGCAGTGAGCAACCGCAGAATCTTCTTCAGACACATGGAACTGAAAACGGTAGGCTGAACCGGACGTGGTTTTGAATATGGTAATGGCTCCGGGGCCCCAGTCGCTCTTACGCAGGCCTTCAGATGGCTTGTCAAAGGAAATGGCCGCGGCTACGACCCTTGATAAATAGCGATAAGTTCGCGGATAGGTCTCATAAGTCGGAAACTGGTTGAAGAAAGTGGCCTGAGTGACCCAGCCTTCTCTGACCGGTGTTACACCAAACAAACGGCAGATACGTTGGATTTCGCTTTCACCGAAGTCGACCTCCTCAATGCTCTGGCCTTTGATGATGATGCTCATGGCGTATTCGCTCAAAGACTGGTAGTCAGCATCACTTTCTTCAATCGCAGACAAAGCTTCGGCATATTGATTAACAACATCAGGCGAAAAACTGGTGATACGAGCCATGTTGCGCTGCTGCATCAATAGGGCGCGGGCTTGAGGCTTGAATATCGGCTTGATGTTGTGCAGAAGTGTTAATTCACAATCAATCGCCAGAATGGTGGCAACCATGCTCTCATCCATATAGTCTCCGGAAGTGCGAATCCCCATGGTGATGGCGTACATCTCTTTGTCTCCGGAAAAAAAGCGGATAATACCTTTTTCTCCGGTAAAATGGATATGGTCGGCGGTCAATAACTCGTTGAGTTGATAACCCTCTGCCCCTCGGACTTTGGGCTCAGGCAGGCTTATCGGGCTGCAGATGCGCGTAAACAATGACAGCGGGCTTTCGCTGGCGGGACTGTCTTCGGTCTCATACATAGGTTTAACGCCGTAGTCATTCAAGGTAGCCAAAAGCGACTGCGAGGCATAGTTTAAGTCTTTTAAAGCGTCCGGTCTATCCGGAACCGATAATATAATATAGTGAGTGTTGGCATAAACCCTATCCAGACTGTTTTTCCATGTGTTTGAGATTTGTTCAAGAAGCTGGTTGTTAAAATCGCCTTCGCTGTTCTCCAGCTCTATGCGGTCGCGCATGGTGATAACGCGGCAGGTGATTTGCAAATCGGACATGCCGTCTATCCATGATTTGCGAGCCTCAGCCATGGCTAAATTCTTTTCATCCGTGACAAAGGATAAATCAGCTCCTTCAACCTTAAAAACACGAGCAAAAGAGCCGTTGTAACACCTGATGGTGATGCCGTCAGACATTAATTTGGTAAACGGCAAGAAGTCCGCAACTCGGGACTCATAAGGCTGAGGGAGAATCGCCCGTCCTAAACGAGTGGCCCAGAAGCCGGCAAAAGCCGCCGCTGAGACAAAGCCGATAAAGGTTACCAAAATCTCAAACGAGCTTAAACCTTGGACAAAGGTGCTGAAAAAATCAAAATCAGGGCTCAAATTTATTCCCCCCTTCAGGATAAAGGTTGTTGGTTTTGCGATAGGTTTGGCCATAAGCCTGAATCATCGTCGAAATATGAGGCTCCTTGGCTCCGTAAAGGACAATGCCGGTATGAACCAAGGTTATGCTGGCCAAAAAAATTATCGGGTTGAGATTGAAGGCTCCTATGGCCATAAACATCAGCGGAAACTGTATTGATAGATTGATAAGAACAGGCAACAAAGGCCCCCAGAGAATCTTGGGAGGATTGGCCACTGCTTTTAAGATTAATGCTCGCATGAACCTGCTCCTTATGCCTAATATTGTTCTTATACAACGAATCAGAGAGATTGGCAACCTCTCTCACTCAGATTAACAACAGTTTATGAATAAGGGGTTAATGTTTGGTGTTTTCATTAATTATTCAGTTTGGTAGCTTTGGGCTTTTTTAATTAAGCCATTATCCATGATGATTTTCAAACTGGGGTCGTCAGCTTCATACCGGCATAAACTAATTAACACCTTGCAATACATGCATTATGAGCTTCTCCGTCTTCCTGCATAAATGTGTCTCTACAATCAGATTTACACTTATCGGACTGATATTCTCTAATTGTTTTACTATATTCGTTATCCGCCGCATATGAAGCTTTACGTCCGTCAGAAAAAGTAACCGTAACACTTCCGTCAGAATTTATGGTTGTAGAACTACCATCCGGATTTTTCAAAGTATTATATGGATTTCCCGCTGTACCAAGCCCTGATGTTGAAGTTTTTTTACTGCTGTCCGTTTTATTTTCCGTACTTTCAGTATCTTTTTTAGTACTTGTATTTGAACGAGAAATGGTATCCGCTCCGACAGCCGCTGTTTGAGTAGCTACATTCTGTGCGGCGGAATTTTGTTCTGTATTACTTTGTGCCTTTTGTACAGACGCCGACTGTGTGGCTACCTTATTGGCGTTTGCGGTCTGCGTTGCATTATTTTTTGTTGTTGCCGTTGAAGATTGTCCTTGCTGTTTAGCAAAGTTAGCTATTATTTGTTCCGATTGTTTTAAGGCTTCTTCTTTAGTAATGCCTGAAGTCGGCTGTGTACTTGTTGTTGAAGTGTTATTGGTTGTAACCGTTGTACCGCCGGCTTGTTGCTTGTTTTGCACTTGCTGTTGGGCTCTCTGTGCCGGTGTCAACCCCGGAGATGTCTTCATTGCCTCCATCTCTTGCCTTTGTTGCACAGCTTTGGCTGCCGCCTCTTGACTATCATAATATACTCCTGCTCCTTCGCCAATAGCAGTACCGGCGGCAAAAATACCTCCGACAACATCACCAAAGCTGCCGCCTCCGCCTATCTTTTGTCCTTCGTGGCCGGCGGTGGTGGCTTTGCCTACTCCTGCTGCGGCATTGCCGACAGTATTCAAATCCCTATCCAAATCCGCTAGGACTTGTCCTCCGGTACCTGATGCAGACAGCCATTCAGAAACGGCATTGGTCGTATTTCCGCCATTATTATCACCATTAACTCTGATATTTTGCCGCGCCTCTCGCTCGGCATTGGTTGCCGTTACATCCTGAGCCGCATTCGCCGCATTACTAACCTGCTGCGCAATGCCATTCATACCGGTCTGCATATCATAAGACAAGCGATTTGCTGCTCCGGCTACCTGAGAAGCTGCATTTAACACTCCGTCGAGCCCGCCGCCGCTGTTCTTGATTGCATTACCGATGGCCTGAGTTTCTGCTTTAAAATCCGTCGCCATCTGTTTTGCATTTTGATAAGTGTTATAACCGCTACGAACCAGATTCAACCCCGATTGGATTGAACCTTTCAAATCTGCAATACTCCAATTCTTTTTAGATGACGTTATTTCTATTTCCGGCAGATTGACTGTTGCTGCAATATCAGTATCAGGCAAACAATTTTTTGAACCGTCCGCACAGGTTGCTTCTCCGGCACCTAACACCGGATTATATTTTCCTCCCAAATAATTACCATATTCAAGATTACCTTCAACCGTACTGTCTCCGGTGAAATAAGTAATAAACGGACCTATCATAGAGAGCATAAACAAACCTATGGCGATTTGGGAAAAATGTTTCCAACTGATTTTGTTAAAAATCGCAGCCCAAGCAAACATAACCATACCGAATCCGGAAAGGACATAGGCCAAGACTCTTAAGTCTATTAAAAACATCATCGCTTTGCAGGCTATTTGTTCAAAAACATTGCCGGCATTAGCGCAAACACCGGTCAAGCCGCTACCGGTTGCATTAGCTTCACTACTGAACAAAGGATCTTCTTCCTCTGGCTCTTCCAAATCCATCAAGCTTTTTAAATAAGCCTCATCATCTGCTTGTTGTTTAGCTTTTTGGGCTTCTTCATCGGCTTGTTGTTTAGCTTTTTCGGCTGCTTCTTTCTCAGCTTGCTCACGAGCATTTTTTTCATCTAAAGCCTGCTGCTGTTCATCGCTTAATCCATATTTTTTACGAGCTTTTTCTTCACATTCTTGTCTTTTGGCAGGAGATGCATTCATGGCTTGGCACTCTGCCACCGCCGCTTGCAATTTATCATTTTGTTTAGTTGCCTTATCTTCAAGCTTTTGCTGGGCTTTCGCTGCTTTTTCGGCTGCTTTCTGTTGTTTTTCAAGTTGTTTATTTATGTCTTTTTGGGTTTGTTCAAATTCTTTTTCAAAATTTTTAACTTCTTTTTCTTGATTTTTAATCTGTTTTTCTAAAGCATCAACTCGGTCTTCACTACTCTTTTTCAATTCTTTACTTTGCTGGTTATACTCCTTATCCGTAATCTCTCCTGAACGAACCTTTTCATTCAATTCATCTTGTTGCTTTTTATAATTTTGTTGTTCAGTTTTAATTTGGTTTTGCAATTCAGGAATAGAAGCCTTACCTGCTTGATATTCTTCATATCCGCTTCCCATTTGCTGTCTGGCAATTTCTTCCAGCTCGGCTCGCGTATAAGTTTTTCCATCTTCCAAGCCGTCAAGTGCTGCTTCTGCGGTTCCAAATGAGGAGAGCGCAAGCAATAAAACAATCATAAACATACGATACATAATAGTTACTCCTTCAAAAAAAAAGAAAGACGGAATATTATTTGCTCTTGGGCGGAAGCGGTGCCGCGTTCTTCAGGCTGTCCGTGATGGTTATGGATAGTGAGCTTAAATCCTCGGTTTCGGTCATATACATTAATATGCCCGCCGTACCGGCTATAACCATTAGTCCGATAATAATTGCCGATAGCCATTTCCAGTTCAGGTTGCCAAAAAAGGCGCCTATGGCTACGCCGACTATGCCAAAACCGGCTACGGCATAGATAATGTCTTTCATGCCTTCAAAAATGGTTGAGCCGCTTTGGGTTAATTGGCTAAACAAAGCAGCCTCGGCATCTGTTGTCAGGCAAAGTAAGGCAAGGAACAGACTGAAGCCAAACAGACTTCCTTGCTTTGCTTTAGCTGACAAAAAAGCAATAAGAGGGTGCTTGGATAAATGTTGATATTTATGAGACTTAAATACAATATTCATCTGTGCACCCTCTTTGCTTAGTCGTTAAGCTATTATGCTAAATGTTACCGAATGTAGTCGTCAAACCAGCGGTCGTGGCTTCCGTACTACCGGTAGCGTATTCAACAATAGAGCTGGCGGCTGCCAAAATAGCCAGACCTACGGCCAAAGCTGACAACCACTTCCAGTTGACTTTACCAAAAATAGCAGCCCATGCCAAACCTACCAGACCGAAACCACCGATAATGAAGATGATGGTCTTAACTGATGAAAAGACTGATATGGTCTTGTTTTGTGCTGTCTGCATAATAGTTGAACCTGATGCCGACTGGCCTTGTGCGGCGGCATCACCGGCAAAGCCCAATATCAATATCAGGGCAAAAGTTGCCAGCGTCCAAAAATTGTTTTTCAAAAATCTCATTATTTTTCTCCTCAATTAACAGCAAAACTTTATATACTCTTATAGGATAACCGATTTTTATACTTTTTTCCAGTATTATCCGCTTGGCCCTCGAGCACACAAGTCATTGTTTATCAACAAAAATTTTCACTGTAACAAAAAATTCACAGTTCTTAATTCCGTGTAAACATGTTTTTTTAGTTAACACACAAATGGTAAACAATTTGATAATTTTGTTTTAATCGCGATTTTCTTCGTTAAAAAAAGCGATTTTTCTGGGTATAAAATTATAATCCCTTTGCCAAGATTCGCTTTTTGATTTATCAAAGGTTTAGAGGGAATTTTTTGATGATTAATACCGGTTTAAAAACTTTTGCTTATAGCTTTGTTTTTTCGTTATTTGCCATTTTTGCGGCAAATAAAACCCTCTGTCGTCCGGCCGATATGCCTGAAAAGAGCCTCCCTCACAGTAATATTTCTGCTTTTTTAAAGGCTTCACCCGCGGCTGTGACTAACCATAAGGCAAAAGTAAAAAAAATCACCCTCATTAAAGAAGATAAACCCCAACAACCGGCTGAGATTAAGGTCGAAAGCACAGATATTCAGTTGGTAGCAAAATCGACCCCTCAAGAAAAGCCTCAAGTTGTGGAGATGGCACAAAAAGAGCAGCCGCAAAGGCCCGCAAAAAAAGAGCGAATCATTGCCGCTTTGGAAAAAGTTGAGCTTCCGGCGCTGAACAAGCCGCAAAAAGCTTCAGCAGCCAAGCCTAAAAAGATAAATGCGACAAAATCGAAAACATTCCAGACTAAAACAGCTTCTGCGGAAAAAGCGCCTCTTGATTTATTGAGTCAGAAACAGCCTGAGCCCAGAAAGAATCCGCCGGTAAAAATTGCTCAAAAAGAAGAGCACAAAGATTTGTTGTTAATTCCACTGCAAAGAGACAACCGCAAAATTGCCGGAATGCACGAGAAAATCAAAATCAACAGTGATGAAGCTCAAAAGCAAGTGGCAATGTTGGATTTTGATAAGCCAATTAAAAGTGTGGTGGCCGAAACAGAGAATAAAGCCAACAGCTTAAAAGGAGAACTTAAATCTGCCGAGGCTGAGCAATGGGTGCCAATGGCTCAAAAGAAGGGCGAAATAACAGTTAAGCGAGAAGCTGATGAAATTTATGATGTGTCAAAAGTAGAAATTCCAGAAGAACGCCCCGAAATCAAAATCTCCGTAGAAGAGACAGAGCCACAGGAAGCATCAAAGGAAAGCGAATCTGAAGCAATGATAGCTCCTGACAAGTATCAAGAGCAAGATGATGATAAATGGATTGCAGCAAAAGGGACAAAGTTTCCGGTAAACCAAAACGTGCTGGAACAAGAATACTACAAGCAGGCTCAAGACACACAAAAAATCACTGAGGTTTTAACCGGTGAACCAAAGGATACTAAGAAAAACGAAGTAAAAGTAGCCGGAGAGGTCGTACAAAATATTTTAATCCCCATTCCAGAGGAAATTGTTAACGATAAAAACCTAATGCCACAGCTGGTGTCTGACCCGACTAACAAAAAGCTTGAAGAAGATTTGTTGCAGAAAGAGAAAGGAATGCTTGCCGATAGCGGGGAGGAGATTCCGTTTATTGCCGAAAATAAAGATGCTACACCAACTGAAGAAAAAGAATCTGCTAACAATAAAGGTTTGCTGAACAGTTTGTCATCTTTATTCTCGACATCGGAAACAGAAAGCAAAAAAGCAACCTCACAAAGCGCATCGAATCAAAAAAATGATGTTCCGGGGAAAATTTTACCCACAGAAATCAGGCTTTCTTTCCAACCCAACCGAGCTGAGATATCCGGAAAGACATTGGATTGGATTCAGGCTTTTGCTAACAAAACCAAGGAAAATGAGCATACTGTGCTTGAAATAAGGTTGGACGGAACCAGTTCTTTTGAACTTCAGCAAAAACGTTTAAATTTGTTATACAATATTTTAACTAATTTGGGTTTAGACTATAAAAAAGTGAATACAGTTTTTACTAATCGCGAACCAAATTCTTTTGTATTGCGAGTAGTGAACAGAAGCGAAAGAACAGATGATATGATGAGCCCTGTTCGCGCGATGTATTATAAAAAATGGTAGATAGTTAATAAGTTAAGACTCGAGCTTGATTATTTACCACTAATAAGTATTATTAAACTAAAAAAATATATGATTAAACATTGCTTAAGGAATGTAAAGATGAGTGTCAAAACAAAATTAACCGCTGTGATTATGGGCCTATTCGCCGTAGGGGGCTGTGCATCTCAAGCTCCGGAAATGCCGGTGGTGCCTTGCGATCAAGAGGTTTCAGGGGCAAACTTTAGCCCTGCTCAGGATGAGAATGCTTTTGTAAATTATACTCAGACAACGGCTGATTATAGAGCTTATGGCGAAAGAGCTCCTCGTGATCAATATATTACTCAGGCCGGTGCCGGAAATAATCTTTCGGCTGCAATTCCTCCGCGTATTGAAGATGAATATGTTGATTATGAGGAAGAAATTTATGATTCCGAAGGCAGTGATATTGGGGCTTCAGGTGGCGATATTAATGGATATAATGCCGAGGATCCCGTTGATGACTGGCTCGCTGAAGAAGGCAAAACCCTTAAAGGCTTGCTGACTGATTGGAGTGAACAAGCAGGATGGCGCTTGGTTTGGAAGTCAAACAGAAATTATACTTTAACTGCCGGTGCTATGTTTAGAGGGCGCTTTGCTGATGTTAGCTCTGCTTTAATTAGAGCTTTTGCAAGAGCTCAGCCGGCACCGATTGCTACGTTTTATAAAGGAAACAGAGTTTTAGTCGTTGAGACTATGGAGGATGAGAATGCATATGAATAAGTTTTTTAAATATGGAATGAGCTTGGCTCTGGTCGCTTTTGCGGCTGCATGCTCCATGTCTACAAGTATGGACGCTACTCAAGAAAAAGATGTCAAGGCGGCTACTACTTTACGTGAGGCGGCTAAAGCTCCGACTGAGCTTGCAGCTGACGATGTAGTCAGAGTTAAAAATGATATTTGGCTCGGCGACAGTAGTGAAATTGAATTTGAAGGGCAGCCTATTCCGGCTTATTTAGAAACCAAAGAAGGCATCACTCTTATCAGCAACAGACCTATTACGCTGTATGAAATTGGTGATATGATTAATAAAATTACTTCTTTGCAGGTAAGATTTGCGCCTCATTTGGAGGAATCCATTAAGGCTTCGGCTAAAGGCAACAAGCCTACTCCTGAAACAATTAACGCGGATTGGACCGAGCCGGATAAAATGTTGGTTTCTTATAGAGGACCTCTGAGTGGATTGCTTAATGAGATTGCTTCTCGTTTTGGAATTTGGTGGAAGTACGACCGTAAAGAGATTTACTTCTATAAAAATATTACAAGAACCTTTGTTTTGTATAGTTTGCCGACAAAACCGTCTTTGTCTGTTAATGTTGGTGGTTCGGCCAGTGGTGAAGGTGGTACTTCAGAGCTCTCTTTAAGCAGCACTGCTGAAATTGAGCTGTGGGGAAATATCGAAAAAGCTATTACATCAATGATTGATAAGGATTCAAAACTTACAATTGATTCGGCTAACGGTACGATTTCGTTAACATCAAACCCGAATGATATTGCTAAAGTAGCTAAGTTTATTAATGAGCAAAATGCTCGTTTGTCACGACAAGTTGCTATCAGTGTTAAGGTTTTGCAAGTTAGCATTTCCGACAGCGATACTTATGGGTTGGATTTGAGCGCTGCTTTTGATGATGGAAAGTCTCAGTTTACTATGCTTAGCCCGACTAATACTTTAGGGGATGACATTGCCAAAAACTTAGAAATGCGCGTTATGCCGGGGAATTGGGACTTGAGCGCCAGCTTGCAGGCATTGTCTACTCAAGGAACGACAAACCTTATTACCAGTGGTACTGTTACTACTCTGAATAATAAGCCGGCACCGATTCAAGTGGTTAAAAAGCAGAATTATATTTCTGAAATTACCAAAACAAACAGCGGCGGCGACGGAAACTATTATGACGTGTCTACCGAGACTGAAGAAATTGAGACCGGTTTTACACTTGATGTGTTGCCGAGAATCTTGGAGCATGGTCGTTTGTTGTTGATGTTTAACTTGACTTTGTCTGATTTGATTGACTTGGAAAAGGTTCCGTTGGGTGGAAACGGAGAAGAAGATGACGGTCAATACATTCAAAACCCGATTATCGAATCTCGCGGCTTTACTCAAGAGGTAGCTTTGAAATCCGGAGAATCTTTGGTCTTGACTGGTTATGAGAGAGTTGAAAATACTACCGAGAAAAGAGGCGTTGGTTCAGCTACAAACTCTTTGTTCGGAGGTTCGGCTTTAGCCTCTAAGGATCGTAGTATCTTGGTGATTATCTTGACACCGGTGGTCTTGGAAAGCCCTCTTAATCCGGAAACAAGAGTAACAAATAGAATTTAATTACTTGATATAAGGAACAAAAAACGTGCTGGAAGATGCTCAGTTAATGGATCAGGATTTTGAGGAAGGCGGTAATCGTACTTGGGCGACTCAAGTGACCGTGGACGGCTTGACTTATGCTACAAGCTTGTTCTGGCAGCCTTTACAAAACACTGATGATCCGGTTACTGAGGTTAATGATGCCGCCGAGGGTATTATGGAAGGGGCTGATCTCTTCTGTATTAAACAAGGAAAGGCTCCTCAGTTTGGTATTTGTGCCTCTAAGCAAGGCTATAAAAAGGGCATGAATGTTGGTGCTATTCCTGTGGCTACAGCTCTGGGCGGGCAGTCTTCATTCGTGGCAGTCTTCAAAGTCCAAGAAGGATGGTGGTATATTTGCGTCAGAAATGATATTATACTTTCTGACGGTGATATGGTCTTCTTAAACGAAGAAGATGCTAAAAACCAATTCATGTCAATGTTGGCTGTGCCGGATTGGGGTAAAAAAATTGCTCCGGAGGAATGGGCGATTGACGGCACCGAAGATATTGATGTAAAAACATTGATATCTAAGGGCAACAGAGCTAAACTGCAGAAAATTAAGGCTCTGCGCGGCACAAAGTTGTTTATGGTTATCGGTGTATCGGCTGTTGTGGGTATGTGGCTCTTATCTACGATTATTGACAGCATCTTTTTGGCTCCTCCGAAAAGACCGGTGATGGCACCGATTAAGCCTAAAGTAATTAAGCCGATTGAGAAAATTCCGGAAGTCAAACCGTGGGAAAAGGTTAAGAATCCTACGCAGATGATGACTAAATGCTATGATTATATTGCGGCAATCTCTCAGATTATGACACCTGGGTGGAAAATTGGCGCGGTTTCTTGCACTCCAAACTCTGTTAGTACGGAATGGACCAGAGAGGTCGGAAGGTTGGCATGGCTGGATGAGGCTTTGGACAAGTCTGGAATTAAGTTTAGCGGGAAGAATTTTTCTGATGACGGAAATAAAGTAACTATTTCGGTAGAGCTTGATGGCATTGATACCGTTAACAGTACTCCTGCTTATAATTCGGCTCAGCTGAAAATGACTCTTAATGATTTATTTCAATCAATTAACCAACAAGTAGCTTTGGCTGAAACTAATATGACTTCTGAACAATCAAATGTTTATCGTTCGGTGCAGTTTAGATTTTCGTCGGTTAATAATCCTGTCGTTTGGCGTGATTTGTTAACAAAATTTTCAGGACTTGAGGTTAAAATGATAAAATATACCAAGGATGAAAATAAATGGGATTATGAAGGAGCAATCTATGTGTTATAGCTTAAAGAATATGTTGGCCGGAACGGCGTTGTCCTTACTCTTGAGTATGTCTGCTGTATCTCAGGCTTCGGCTCAGAATATGAACCTTAACAACAATGAGGTTCAGGGCTCAGTATCGCTGGACTTAGATGCTCCGGATAATAACGAGAAAAATTTGCCTATCTTGGATGAAGATCCGGATAATGCTCTTTTGCCTCAGAATAATAATAATCTGATTACTCCGAGTGCTCCGGCAATGCCTCAAAAAGTATTGCCTGAAAACGAGCCAATGCACAATGCTCCTATCGTAAATGATCCTTTGGCTCCTCAGCCCAGAGCTGCTAACGGATTGTTAGGCGGAGAACCGGTTGCACCTTTAGGAGATGTTAATAATCAGCCGATTCAGCCAAAGAAATCGGTTAATGATTTGGTTATTCCTAACACCGCAGCTACCGTCGATGATGAAATCAGACCTGAAGATGATCCGTTGCGCGAAATCAATGGAGAAGATTCTGCTCTGACACAAATTGATACAAATTTGTTCTCTAAGATGTCTACTTTAGAGAAACAGTCTGCTTTGCTGTCTTTGGAACTCAGAAGAGAAAAAATCAAAAACGAGATTGAGGCTATCAAAGCTCAGCGCCAACAGGCTCAGCTTGAACAACAAGCTGCCGAAGAAGAAAAACAGCGCAAAAAACAAGAATGGGAAAATGAACAAAAGAAAAAACTGCTGGAAGAAGAGCAGAAAGTAAAAGATTTGGAAGCTAAGATGGAAGGCTTACGCCAAGAAAAAATCGTTAAAGCTTACAAAGAAGAAATGCTCCAAGAAAAGCAACAGTGGATTAAAAATAACGAAAAGATTTATCAGCAGATGGCTGAGGTTGAAAAAGAACGTGAGTTTTTGTTGAATGATTTTCAACTGAAGTTGTCTAACTTAATTAATTTGGCTAAAAAGACGGTGATTGATGCGCAGAACGCAAAGAATCGTCACAACCAAGATGTTGATGCTTTGAAGACTAAAATTTCGGTCTTACAGTCTCGTCTGGATGCTGAATTAGCTGAAAAGAATAAGTCTAACCCGTTTGCTCAGTTGCCAGCTGAAAAGCAAGTAATGTTGAGCGATGTGTATGCTATTATGGAAGTAGTCGGTAAAGGTGAAAATCTGGCTGCGAAGTTAATCAATAAAAATGGGGATTACTTCTTGGTTAGAAAAGGTACTACCTTGCAAACCGGACATGTAATTGATGAAATTACAGAAACTTATATCAGAGGCGACATTGACGGCGTGAAAGATTATTTATACTTCACGGCTGGTGGTATCCTTGATAGTGAACCGGTTAGCAACGCGGTTATAACTAAAGCTAAAATGGCGGCTACTCAGGGGGCTAATGGCGGTGTCGGTGGCGGGGCTGCCGGCGGAGCCAATGAGTCTTTGGTTGGAACGGCCGGTATCCCAAGCTTGGGTGAGGGCTTGTTTGTCAGGTAACATCTATGGATGATATAGCCGCACAGGAAGATAAAAATACAGCTGAAGCTCTTTCTTCTACAGAAGAAACAACTTCGGCTGTTTCTTCTGATATTGAAAGCAACGACAGCTATGACATTGATGAAAAAAAGCCTGTAAGTAAAATACAGTCTTATTTTCAGCATGGAAACAGGTTGTTGACTCTACCTAGCAATCCAAACTTGGTTATCAATGATGATACAAGACGTTTGGTGGCGTTGTTTTCAGATGGGCGTTTCTTAGTATTAGATACTCATAAGTTTGATGGACGCGTGCTCAGCTTTGAAGTGCTGGCTCGCAAAAAAAAGCTTAGTATCGGCAAACCTGAATATGTTTCTCAAAATGAATTAAATGCGGTTTATGCTATCGGTGAGCGTTCTAATGTCAATATCGAAGGCGATGAAGACTTAGCTCAGCTCCAGATGCAGAAGGACTTTGTGAACGTGGTGTCTCGCGCAGCGTCACAAAAGGTGTCTGATATTCATATTATTGTTGCTAACAGCACTCAGATTATGTTCCGTATTAATGGTATGATGACTACCGTTATGGAATATAACAAAGACTGGGGAGAGGCTTTTGTGCGTGCGGCTTTTGCCTCGGCGGATATTTCAGATGCGAACTATGCTCAAAACGAGTTCCAAGGAGCGCAAAAGCTGGGTTCTACGCCTTTGCGCGGGTCTAAAGGCAAGCTGATGCTACCGCATAATATTTTGGCTATCCGTTTGCAATTTAACCCGATTGCGTTTGGTTCGCAATATTTGGTTATGCGTTTGCTGTATGCCGATGACAACCCTGAAGGCACCGGCGATTTGGCTTCACTCGGATTTGGCGAATACGAGGAGAATCTGTTTTTTAGGCTGCGTGCTGTTCCTACCGGTCTGAGTATTATTGCAGGTCCTACCGGATCTGGTAAAAGTACTACATTGCAACGCAATATGATTAAGCTATTGCAAGAAAAAAACTATGAAATCAACCTGATTACCGTGGAAGACCCGCCGGAGTATCCTATCCCCGGGGCGCGGCAAATGCCGGTGACTAACGCTAACAGCGAAGAAGAAAAAGATGAAGAGTTTACTAAGGCGCTATCGGCGGCGTTGCGTTCGGACCCTGATGTAATGATGGTTGGTGAGGTGCGCTCCATTGCGGCTGCGGAGTTGACTTTTAAGGGTGCGTTGTCCGGTCACGGCGTATGGACGACTCTGCACGCAAACTCGGCTCCGGCGATTGTTACTCGTTTGCGCGATATGGGTGTGAAGACATTTATGCTGAATGATCCTGAATTGATTAAAGGCTTAATTTCACAACGATTGTTCAGAAGACTATGCCCGCATTGTCGAATCCCTGTAAAAACGATGTTGGATTCTCCGGCTGTACAACGCCTTAAGACTGCTTTGGGTGATTTTGGTGTTGAGAATACCTTTGTTAGAGGACCGGGGTGTAAATATTGTGATAATACCGGTATTAAAGGGCGTATGTGCGTACCGGAGATTATTTTGCCGGATGCGAAGTTTTTGGATTTGATGATCTCGGGCGAGACCAGAAAAGCTATTGATTATTGGACCGGTGAATTAAACGGAAGACCCTTGAAAGATGCTGCGATTGAGCGTATGCTTAAAGGGTATATTGATTTGGATGAAGTGGAAAGATGGTGCGGACTGCTCGACCAGCGTCCGGTATATTAATATGAAAGATGAGGTTTAGGATGGAAGAAAACAAAGGAAAATCATCTTTAGAAAAAGCCATGAAAAGCTTGGGTACGGTAGAGGTTTATTATGCAAAAATGATTTGCCGTATGTCTAATGGTGTGCGCTTGAAAATATACCGAAAGCTCGCTTCATTGCTTAGAAACCGCTTCTCGTTAATGAATGCTTTGGATTTGGTGCACAGCGGATTTAGCAATGGCGGAAAGAATCCTAAAGAACCGATGGCGATTGCTATTGCATCTTGGGGAAGAGCGTTGCAGAATGGTTTGCCTTTCTCGGAGGCTTTGCGCGGATGGGCGCCGAATCAGGAAAGATTGATGCTGTCGGTAGGTGATGTGTCCGATATGGAACATGCGCTGTTGAACTTGATTAAAGTTACCGAAGGTTCTACCAAAATGGTGCGTCCGATTATCGGAGCCATTACTTATCCGTTCTTCCTTTTTATGATGTCGGTTTTGATTATTTATGCTATCGGCGTGTGGATGGTGCCTCCGATGTTGGAGGCGGCTCCTAATGTCAGATGGAGAGGAATGGCTTTGGATTTGGTAAATTTGTCTGACTGGATTCAGAAAAACTGGCTTTTTGCATTTTCTATCCTGCCGGTAATATCTTTGATTATTTATGCTACTGTCGGCTCGTGGACCGGACGACTGAGAGCTACTTTTGACCATTTTCCACCTTGGTCTTTGTATAAAATCTTTTCCGGTATCAGCTGGTTGTTGGCGTTGTCGGCTTTGGTTAAAAGCGGAATGCCGGTATCTACGTCTTTGCGTGCGTTGCGCCGCGACTCCAATGCTTATTTGAGAGAGAGAATCGATAAGACTTTAGTCTTTATTAACAACGGTGATAACTTGGGTCAGGCTTTATATAAAACCGGATTGGATTATCCGGACGCTGAAATCGTTAATGACTTGAAGATTTATTCTGAGTTGGATAACTTTGAAGAAGCTTTGGAAAATATGGCTTCCGAATGGTTGGATGAAAGTGTATATTTGATTGAGAATAAGGCATCTATCTTTAACATGATTGCTATTTTAACCGTGGCAGGTATTATTGCTTGGGCGGTAATGGCTACGTTTGAAATGCAAGACCAAATTACCAGCGCTATGGGTATCTAAATATGAAAAAATACCGCGAGATATATAAGAATCTTTGCAAAAAATATGCTAAACTATCATCACAAAAAAAAATGATGATGGGAGCGGTGATTGTGGTTATGCTCGGGTTGGTTTTGATGATGTCAACTGCGCCAAAATCAGAGCAACGTGCCATGGAAGCGGCTAATGAGCTAATGACTTTAGCCGAAAACACCAGAGCGGCGTATCGTTCAAAACCTAATTATTGGGGATTGGACACGGAATCGGCATTAAAAAGCGGGATTGTGCCGAAAGATATGATTGCTAAAAACAGCACGATTAAAAATAGTTTGGGGCAGAATGTGCTTATTGGTTCCGGCAAAGGCGGCGATGTCGTTATGCCGGGGGAATATGGATTTGATATTGTGTTTACCGGAGTAAACAGGACTGCTTGCTTTTTGCTGATGCAGCATAATTTTAGCGAAGAGCAGAGGCTGGGATTGAGCGGCGTAACCCTGCTGAACTCTCAAGAAAACGTGTTTTCTTGGGGCGGCGAAAAGGCTTTTCCGCTGAGCAATACAAATGCCAGAAACTTATGTGAAGATAAAAATATTATTATTTGGAATTTTGAATGATTACTTTACTAAAAATTAATATAGTTGCTTTTATGATGACGATAAATATTTATACTAAGCTTATGGTCTGATTGAAGATAAAAGTTGCTAATTAGTATATATTACGCTATAATGTTTTACAGAACGTTTCGGGAGGAGATACAAAATGAAAAAGTTTTATGAAGCGGAGCAAAGCGGTCGTTCTATGGTCGAAATGCTTGGCGTGCTGGCGATTATCGGAGTGTTGTCGGTTGGCGGTATCTCCGGATATTCTAAAGCGATGGCTAAATATAAAATAAACCAATGTTTGGATCAGGTTTCAATGCTGATGATAAATATTCGTTCTGTGTTTGCCAACCAGACTTCGTTTGCAGATGCAACCACTGCTAATATTATCGCCTTGGGTATTCCGTCAGCTGATATGCTTAATGCTGCAGGTAACGCTATGGTCAACCCTTTCAATGGCGCTATTGCTGTTAACCCTGGGGCTGGTAATACATCTTTCACAGTACGATACGCTGGATTGGACGTGTCAGCTTGTCAGACCTTGGCTTTGGCTGACTGGGGACAAGCGTCATCTTCAGGTTTGGTTGGGGTTACTATTAACGCTGCCGCTCAGCATACTTGGGCTGCTGGTACTTTGCCGGTATCTATCTCAGATGCGGCTACAGAATGCAATGCTGCTGGCAACGGAAACTCTGTTGAATGGGAATACAGATAATCAGTTAAAATCCATAAGCTAATCAGAGCGCTGCCTAAAAGCAGCGCTTTTTTTAGTTGTGAAGTTTTTTTATTAGATAATTTTATCTTTTCTTAACATATCGACAATATAATCCTTATCAGGTATTAGAGTTGATTTATGGTGCAAAAAAAATGGTTAAAATCAATGATGTAAAATTTTCTGATATTTATGTTACGCCGGATAAAAAAGCTTTTATTCCGGATGGTAAAACTCGCAATGGCTTGGCTATCTTGGAAGCTGAGGATTTTGAGCCTTTTTATAAGCAGCTCCAAGAAGCATGGGACGGTCGTAACCCCAGTTACTCGTTGCTGTATGATGGTGTGTTCTATCGTATTGAGCGGACTATGAGTATTTATGGACCGCAATATTGCGGGCGCAAAATGCCTAAGCAAGTGCCGCCGTTGTCTACACTTGGGTTTGATGTGAATTTGGTATCTTATTTAAAAAGCCTTAGCAACAGTTCAGGTTTGATTCTGTGGGCCGGTCCGACCGGACAAGGTAAAACAACCTCGCTATCGGCTTTGCTGAAAGAATATTTGCAGACTGAAGGCGGTTTTGCTTACACCATTGAAGACCCGTGTGAAATGCCTTTGGACGGCGTATATCATGCCAGAAGCGGCGGACTGGGATTGTGCAAGCAAAATATTCCGCCTAAAGGTGACTGGGGGGCTGGTTTGAAGTCGGCATTACGTTCAAAGCCTAGATATATTTTGGTTGGTGAGATTCGTACGCCGGAAACCGCCAGTGAGGCTCTGCGTGCGGCGACGTCCGGACACTTGGTGTTGTCATCAATCCACGGAAACAACGTTGCCGACGCGATTAACTCGGTCGTAAAATACGCATCGTCGACATCTATGAGTGAAGAGTTGGCTTATGACTTGTTCTCTCGCGGTATGCTTGGGGTGCTGCACCAGACGTTGGTGGGAATCGGTGCGGCAAAACACCCGCAGCTAACCTATTTATTTGCGAATCCGGACACGACCAAAGGTGATCAGGTACGCGGCATCATCAAAAGCGGCAAACTGAACCTTGCGACATCAATTGAGACACAGATGACCCGTATGTCTAAGGGTATGGACTTGTTCCCCGATTTGTAGCCTTTTGATACTGCAACAAACCAAATTAAAACCCCGCAACTACAAGTAAGTTGCGGGGTTTGTTGCAAAAAAAAAACTATATAAAAAATTAATCCCAAGGGAAAACTATCCAATCTTCAGGAACTTGGCGAGAATAGCTATCAACCAAATCCAAGCTCGGGGCTTTGACATAGACCGAAGCAAAATGAGCTGACGGGAACTTGTGCTTAAGTAAGCGGCAAGTACGGCCACTGTCGGATAAATCATCGACTATCAAGGTGTGCTCATCACAAGCAGATACGGAGCTCAAAATCTCTACATCTTCATCACGGCGGCGAGCCTCACCTTCATCATAGCTCAAGATATTTATGACCTCGGTATGGCGGATATTGAGCTCATAGGCTAAGATGCCTGCCGGAAGCAGGCCTCCGCGGCTGATGGCAACTATCTTATCAAAACGGCCCTCATTTTTGAGACGGGCCGCTAGTTGTTTGACATCTTGATGGAAGGTATTCCAATTAATATAGTATTTTTCACTCATTTGGGGGTATCCTTATGTATTGGGCTGTTTGATGCTAAATTTTCATAATCTGATTTTAGCTTATAAATATACTCAACGACGGCATCACTGTCCCAATCGGCGGCGCCTCTGATACGGCCGATTTCTTGACCGGATTTGTTAATTAAGACCGTGTTGGGAGACGTAAATATGCCTAATGCCGCAGCCATATTGCCTCGTTCGTCGGTATAAAAATCCATCTCATCGGCTCCGTATTTGTTCAGAAACTCCTGCTGTTCTTCAGGGGTTTGCCATTCTTGAGAAGGGGAGATTAACACTACTCTAACTCCGTTATTTTTGACCCTTTTATCAAAGGCTTTGATGTCATCAAGCTCTCTTACGCAAGGCATGCAATGGCGTGACCAAAACATCGCTAAAACCAGACTTTCATCAAAGTCTTTGGATAGGTTGATACGACTGCCGTCTTGACGAATGAGAGTCTTTTGCGGCAGTTCACGGGGCTCATCGTAAAGATTTACCCCTTTTTTTGAGGCCATCGCCGGATATGCCGCCAATATGGCCATCAGATATAGCGCAAAAAATTTTATCATCTTAATAACTGCAATATTAGTTTTGTGTTTAACCTTGTTTAGGTTTATATATGTATTATTATTAAAATAAAAAGGTTTCAAAATTATGAAGATATCTGTTATTAAAATTTTTCTGGCCGCAATTATTATTTGCAACTTGGCGGCGTGCGGAAAAATGTCGGCGCCTTCACCTTATGAAGGATCGGGTTATCCTCATACTTATCCCAGATATTAGTATTAGGGGCGGTTATGACTGAAGAAAATACAAATTATACTGATGAAATGATTCCTTATGTCGAGTTTGCCGACAATGCTAACGAGCGTACTCCGTGTGTGCTGGTGCTGGACTGTTCCGGATCTATGCGCGGAGAGCCTATCAGGCAGCTTAATGCCGGGCTGAAAGCCTTGGAAAAAGAGCTAAAAGAAGATATTGATGCCAGCTCGCGCGTGCAGCTCCTGATTATTAAGGCTTTCGGCAAAGATGAGGCCGTTATTTCTTCCGACTGGATTGATGCCATGAATTTTGAAGCGCCGGAAATGGAAGCCGGCGGTTTGACCCCGCTTGGCAAAGCCATGGAGCTGGCCTTGCAGAAAATTGAGGAGCAGAAATGCCTTTATGACAGTTGTGGTATTACATCTAAACGGCCGTGGATTTTCCTTATCAGTGACGGAGAACCGACTGATTATGACTGGGAGATTATTGCTGAAAAATGCCGCTACGCTCAGAAAAACAAAAAAGTCGTAATTCATGCTGTCGGTACTCAAGGAGCTAATCTCGAAAAGCTGGCAAAGTTCTCAACCATTTCACCAAAGCGATTAACCGGTTTGAAGTTTACAGAGTTCTTTTTGTGGTTGTCGAGAAGCGTGTCTTGTGTGTCTAAGGCTGCTCCTAATGTGCCGGATTTGTTGGAAGATACCGGAGATTGGAATGACGAAGAAAATCTCTAAACCTTTGGCTAAAGTTGTGGCCGCAAGTGTGTGCGGGCCTATGCATCATTATAAAAAGATGCCTTGTCAGGACTATTTTAAGCACTCTACTCGTGGGAAAAATTTTGTGGCTGTGGTGTCTGACGGGGCGGGTTCTGCTAAATATGGCAAAATCGGCGCCAGAGTGGTCTGTGAGACTTTAGTGGATTTGCTGGCTAATTGCTCTTTTGAAAATATTAAACGTAGAATTGTATCTTCTATTGAGGTGGCTAGGGCTAAGTTGATGCGCCACAGGTTAAACAAGACTAAAAGTTCTGACGGTTTAATTGACTTTTCGGCGACGGTGGTGGGTGCTGTATGCAATCGTCAAGGAAAGGGGATTTTCTTTCATATCGGTGATGGGGCCGGAATCGCATTATCCGGTGATGATTATGAGCAATTTATTGCCTCTAAACCGGAAAACGGAAACTTTTTGTGTGAGACTTTTTTCTACACCATGGATGACTGGAAAGATAGTCTGCGCTTTACGACATTTGAAAAAGCCGATACTATCTTTTTGATGAGCGACGGGCTGACTAATTTTGCTTTTTCTCCGGATTATTCAAAAATCGAAACCAAATTTATTGCTCCGATTAATGCCTTTTTGCAGAAAGAGGCTTCTCGGCCGAAGGCTCTGCGCGCGCTGAACAACACCCTTAATACTCCGATGGCCAAGAGGCTTAATTCTGACGACAAAACTTTATTGTGGGCAAAAATCTGATGGAACAGAACAGCACCGTAACCAATGCTTATACCGCTTTATATTCTGATGGAAAATTTGAAAAAATTACCCTCAGTGAAATGGTGAATCGCGGAGGTGCCGCAGGTAAAATCTTTTTGGTAAAAGAGCACCCGACACTGGTAGCTAAAATATTCCATAACAAAAATAAAAGCGCGACCAATCGTCAAAAGCTGGAGGCGATGCTGCTTAATCCGCCTAATTTTCCGCCGGCAATCAAAGACGGAATCGAGTATGTTCAGATTGCTTGGCCGGTGGCTATTCTTGATGATGAAAACGGTTTTTGTGTCGGATATTTGATGCCACTGATTAAAATGGATGAGGCGGTATCGCTAGACCATTTAATGCAAAAAGCCATTCGCAAAAAGCTGGGCCTGACCGAAAAGTATTCATACCGCGTGTTTGCGGCTTATAATGTGGCATCTATGGTAGCTGCACTACACAGCGTGGGACATTATATTGTTGATTTGAAGCCTTCAAATGTGTCTGTATACAAAGACAATATGATGGTGGCTATGGTCGACTGTGACGGTTTTTCTATCCGCGGGGAAAAAGGAAACCGATACCCTGCTGAATTTGTCAGTGAGGAATATATATACCCTGAAGGAATGGATTTGTCTTGTGACGAGATGGGTGAAGAACAGGATAAATTTGCTTTAGCGGTGATGATTTTTAAGCTCTTGAATAACGGTATTCATCCTTTTTCAGGCACACCGCGGAAAGATGTTGAGATGCTGACTATTCAAAACCGAATCGAGCAATATCATTATGCTTATGGACTGTGGCCGGACACTTATCAAGCACCGCACCCCTACTCTATTCATGAGTATTTTGACAAAGCTACTTTGGAGATGTTTGAACGAGCATTTACCAAAGGGGGAAATCGCCCTACAGCTGAAGAATGGAAAGAGCATTTGAAAAAGCTCGTGCACAACCTTAAGCCCTGCAAAAAAAATCCGAATCACTCCTATTTTACTGCCAAAGGATGCGGATTGTGTGCGGCGGAAGAGCGTTTTCAGGGAACAATTTCAGATATTCGCAAGCAGAGGCAAACTCCTGCAATGCTGCGAGGAATGGAAATATCATCAATATCGGTGGAAAACCTTAATCGCAACAAGGCGGAAAAGCATAATGAAGAGCTCAAAATCAAGCGAATCTCCGTGGCTTGCATTACTTTGTTTTTGCTATTTTTCGGGGCTTTATTCAAAATCCTTGAGCCAGTTGCCGATGCTTTGCATGATATGGGGCTCGGCTTGCAAGCTATCATTATTACTGTTGTGATGCTGGCAATTAATCAGATTATGCGGAAATACGCCCCGATATCGCCGATTTTGCAGAATCGGGCGGTTACACAAATGTTGCAGGTGTATGCTTTTATATGTATTTTGATTGCTATGGTTTTTTTGAACGAAATTCCTCAGGGATTGCTGATGCCGGTATTATAATTTTTGAGTGTATTTGTTTGCAAATTCTATCTTAATGCTATAAAAACGTATGATAAGCGTGCTTTTAGACTACACAAAAAAAAATTTATATGTTACGTTAGGGATAATTTTAATTATTTGATTAAGGAAAAAATGTGATTAAGTTAGATCCGATTGTGATTTCCGGTAAGGAAGTGTGGCCGTTGATTGAAGGCGGCAAAGGTATTAATGTCAGCAATGGCTTTAGCTCCGGCGCGTGGGCTAAAGAGAATTGTGTTGGTACGTTTTCTGCCGTAAGCCCTGACTTTTATGATGAAAACGGAAACTTTGAACAAGAAGTTTTTACAAAGAAAGACCGCAAAGAACGCCATGAAGAGTTGGTTCAGTACGCCATTCGCGGAGGTATTGACCAAGCTAAGGTTGCTCATGAAATATCTGGAGGAAACGGGCGTATCCATATTAATATGTTATGGGAATTGGCTGACTCTGAGCGAATTCTTGAAGGAGTGCTTGAAAAGGCTAAAGGTTTAATCCACGGAGTTACTTGCGGAGCTGGGTTGCCTTACAGATTGGGCGAATTGGCTTCAAAGTTTGGCGTGTATTATTACCCTATCGTTTCTTCGGCTCGGGCTTTGCAAATTTTGTGGAAGAGAGCTTATTCCAAATTTACCGAATATTTGGGCGGTGTCGTATATGAAGATCCGTGGTTGGCCGGCGGGCATAATGGTTTGTCAAATGCCGAAAACCCAGCTAAACCTGAAAAACCGTATTCGCGGCTGGTTGAAATAAGAAAGTTTTTGAATAGTGTTAATATGAGTGACACTCCGATTATTTTGGCCGGCGGAGTATGGAATTTAGATGAATGGAAAGATTATATCAACAATCCTGAAATCGGTAAAATTGCTTTCCAATTCGGGACACGCCCGATGATTACCAAAGAAAGCCCTGTTTGCGAGGCTTGGCGCGCGGTAATGATGAAAGTAAAGCAAGGTGATGTTATCTTGCAAAAGTTTAGTCCGACAGGGTTCTTTTCTTCGGCTATCAAAAACAAGTTCTTGGCTAGACTTATGGAGCGCAAAGAGGGCGAGATTGAAGTTACAAGAGAACCTAATAATGAGTTTTCTGAGCCGTTGGTTGTCAACCAATATAAAACATTTTATATTCGTCCCCAAGATAAAGAAAAAGCTCAGCAGCAAATTGATGCCGGTTTTACTGATATTCAAGAAACCCCTGATTCTTCCGTGGTATTTATGACTAAAGAGGAAGTCAAGGAAATGAAGCAGGACCGTGCTAACTGTGTCGGATGTTTGTCTCAGTGTCAATTTTCGACTTGGTCAAGAGCCAGCGGAACTACCGGAAAACTCCCAGATCCCAGAACTTATTGTATTCATAAGACTCTTTATGATATTGGGCATGGCGGAAGTGTTGACAATAATCTTTTGTTTGCCGGACATCAGGTGTATCGGTTTGCATCTGACCCATTGTATCGGAATGGGCATGTTCCAACGGTTAAAGAGTTGATTGAAAAAATCAAAATCGGAGAATAAAAAAACTGAGGCATTAAGCCTCAGTTTTTTTTGCTTAATCGACGACCTCGTCTCTATAAGCTCCAAAAAAATTGCTCCTTGGTACCCAGCCTTCTATTGTGCCAAACTGTACCAAACAAAAGCTGCTACCGGCCGGACATTTTTTGATATCTCCGACTACGCCGTCTTCGGCTTTGGCAATGACTTGAGACTGGTAGTCTTCTTTATCATAGATATTGCTTTCGCCTTTGGCGGTCATCTTTACACTGCGCTTGCCGGATAGCATGGATTTATGCACCCAGGTTTCGGAACCGTCCCAATCCCTGATTTTGCGCCAGAGTTCAAACTCGGCAATAATCTCTACCGGTGCGCCTTTTTGGCGATAGACCCATTCTATCGGATAGCGAGCTCCGGGGCCGGAACGTGCATTTATCAAGTTGGAACGAAGGGATACCATGCGCGGCAAGGCTAGCCCGCTCTCTGTATCATCTGGAAGATTTTCAGCCGATGCCGGACTCGTCAACAGCAAAAAACCAACCACCAACGCTAACAATCTTTTCATTTTATTGCCTCTTTTATGATTTTAATTATTTCTTATCTTATTTGCTCCAATAATAAACACAGATAATGAATAAAGTGTAAAAAGAGAGGAAAAAATCATGGAGCTAATACACGTTATTGAGGACTTGGTAAAATTCAGAACCGAAACAGGTAACTCCCAAGAAATTGAAAAGTGCTTGGCTTATGCTGAAAAATTATTTTCAGGGAGCGGGGCCAAAGTTGAAGTGTGCCGTTTTGAGGGGACTTCGCCGGTATTGTTTATTCGAAATTACGATGCTGATGAGTTTGATGTGGTTTGTCTTGGGCATTTGGATGTGGTGCCGGCTGATGATGATATGTTTAAGCCTTATATTGAAGATGGAAAAATGTTTGGGCGTGGGACTTTGGATATGAAGTCTTTTGCGGCGGTCGCGTTTAACTCGATGTTTTATGTTTTGAAAGAAAAACTCCCCATCAAATTTGCCGTAATCCTTTCTACTGATGAAGAAAAAGGAAGCAAAAGTACTCATGCCTTTATGGATGCTCATCCGAATCTGAAAGCTAAAATCGTACTCGACAATGATGTCGGCGGTGATATTTTGAAACTCGTAACCAAATGCAAAAATCCGGTATTTGTGAAAATTATCGCCGAGGGAAAAGAGGCTCACGGATCAACTCCGTGGGAAGGAATCGATGCTAATGAAAAACTGATGATGGTATGGCAAAAAATCCGTAAGATTTATCCTTACTTCTCAAAGGAAATGCCGGAGCCTAAAAACAAATGGGTCGACACCGTGCATTTTGCAAAAATTGAAGGCGGAGATGTGGCCAATGTAATATCTAACCATGCTGAAGCTTTGCTGGACTTTCGTCTGACCGAAAAATCAGCGGTCAAAAACCTACGTCAAAACTTGGATAAATGTATGATAGACGGAGTAACCTATAAAATTGTATCTGAGAGTACGCCGGTTGTGATGGATGAAAAAAATCCGTATATACTGGATTATAAAAAGTTTGCCGAAGAAATTTTGGAGCAGAAGATTGAGTTTGAGCATATTGGTGGAGCTACTGACTCTCGCTCTTTTGCTATCAGAGGGTCAATTGTGATTATGCATTCCGGAACTGGTGAGGGCATGCATGCCAAAGGTGAGTTTGTTGAAATTGATTCAGTCAAAAAAATTGCTGAGATACAAACTCGCTTTCTTAATAAATTAGCTCTTGAAAAATAGATATAATCTTTATATAAAGAAAAGTGACGCCGGCGTAGCTCATCAGGATAGAGCAACAGTTTCCTAAACTGTGGGTAGGAGGTTCGAGTCCTCTCGCTGGCGCCATTTTTGTATCAAAAAAAATATTTAATCAAATGTCTTCCGGAGCATTAAAATATTCGGACTGTTGGCGAGCGGAATTTGCTTCTGATTTAAGTATCCAGTTATAACGGACAAGGTTAGAAAGGATGTTTTGCAAGGCTTGATTCCAAAGGCTTTCGGCGATGCCGATATTTCCGTCGCCGCAGTTGTAAAAGTCTTTGTCTTTCTTACAACTGTAATTGTGATTATAAACCTGTGAATACATACCTAAATAGGATTGCTGCAGTGTATTGAGCTGTTGAGTGGCTGATGAAAGGGATTGCTCATCGTCAAAAAGGATGGAAAATTCATCCAAAATATATTTTTTGAGGCAATTATTTTCTTGTATCAGATAACGGCGAGCCTCCTGATTATGAAGTTGATTAACCTTGTGCCAATTAGGATGGCGGCAGCGCTCTTGGATTTGGATGATTTGCTCTTCGGCGGAAAAAGGCTTTCCTGAAGCGGGGAATGATAAAAGCAATATACTCAATATCAGAAACAGTTTTTTCATAGTATGACCTTTGTAATCTTGTATCCGTTATTGTTCTGATAGCATAAAAAGATTAATTTTAATTGAAAATCAAATTAGAATCGCCAGCCAATGCCGCTGATAATCGCATAGCCTTCCGTATCTTTATGATTTAGTCTCTTGTCTCCGTCGCTGTTCATCCAGACGTTCATCCAGTGGAGCTCAAAACCATAATCAAGTTTGAAAATATTAGACTGTATCAATAGATTATCGCGGTCGGACGTATGGTCAGCTTGGGTATTAAGATAGGCGATATTGGTTTTGAACTTGCCGAAATCATAGCCTAAGCTGATATCCCAGCTGCGGCTTTCGCGGTAATTATCAAAATATGCCGGAAGATACGAACTAACTGCCGTGGTGGATATGGCATTTTTGTTGCCGTCGACATAGGCTTTTTTATAACCGAAGCCAAAGTTCCAACCGTCTTTAGTATAACTGGCACTAACCGAGCTTTCTTTGGTGGTGCTTTCAAAAAGACCAAATCCGGCGGATAGTGTAAGCTTACCTCCGTATAAATATTCATAATGCTGCAAAGCAAAAACATAGCCATCCTCGCGACCTTCATAATCAACGTAGCGGCTGGTCATGCCGCGGCGGTGCGCCGTGTCCGGAGTGTAGGTAAAGCCTATGCGGCTGCGCCAAAACTCGGGACTGATATAGTTTAGCTTGGGGGCTCTGCCGTCATTCATTATCGCTGTAGACTTGGGAGTATAAAAATAGGTACGTTTTTTGCCATTGCCCCAGTTGGGGTTGCTTAGAAAATAGGTGGAATTGGAATCCCTTATGCCAAGAAACGTGATTTCTTTGGCTCCTTGGTGAAACAACAGGGCTACGTTATAATTATAGCCTAAGTCAAGCTCACCGTAGTTATTATTGCGCCATTGCAAATAAGGGTAATAGCGCCAGTCTCCATCGCGGTAGCTTTTGTCTTCTGTGCGAAACAGAACTGTATAGTCATTAATAAGGCTAACCTTATTTGCGGGGCTTAAATCATAGTCTAGCGTGAGTTTGCCGTCAGTCCTAAAAACACCGCGGTTAGAAAATTGTGAATGAGAACCTTCGCTCTCCGATATGCCGTAATAAGCCCCGATTAAACCTTGGTGGCTTATTTGCAGTGGTGTCGCTGATGCTGATGAACAAGCAAAAAAATATAACAGAAACAAAAATATAATTCGGGGCATTATAGTCCTCTAAAATGGGCTAAATACTTAATGTAAAGCCTGTAATATAGCTATAGCCCTTGTTGCTATCTGAAGCACTATTTGTGGCTCCGGTAAAGCTGACGTGAGCTATGGTGGCAAACAAGCTTAAGTACTTATTATATTGGTACTGGTTAGTCCATTGTATATATTTATCTGTATTTGCTGTCAAGTCTGCTTGTGCCTCAAAATAAGTCACAGCGGTGGTCAGTTTATCATAAGTATAGCTGGCGCCGATGTTCCATGCTTGGCCTTCTCTGAAATTGTCAAAGTACGGGGCGGTTAAATAATTATTTATTTGCTGATTTATCGGATAACGGTCTCCGTCGATGTTCGTTCGACGATATGAACCTCCTAATGTCCAGTTGCGCCAGGCTAATTGCATACCGGCGGCATAGTCATTATCATCTTGAGCATAAAGCCCATAGGCTAAATAGGTATTAAGAGTAACCTCTCCAAACTGATGAGTATTTGACAATGCAAAAACATAGGCCTCTTCATTATGGTAAGGGGCATAACCGTTTATCAAGCCTTGGTTGTTATAGGCTTGCGGCATATAGCTGAAACCAAACTGTGTGCCATAAAATGTGGGCGAGATATAGTTGATTTTGGCGGCTACGTTATCGGTATCAAGCTGGGTGGAATTGAGGGTTTGATACGCGGCTCGTTTGCCTCCGGTACTATACCAGTTGGGGTTATTTAAAAAGTTGGTAACCGTACTATCATTAACCCCTAAAGGGCCAGTGGTTGGAGCTCCGACATAAAATAAATAACCAACGTTATAGTTTTGACCGATTTGGATTTGACCATAGGGACTTTTGATAAAGCCGTAAAACTGTTCATCCCACTCATTAAGGTCATAGTCATGCAAATAGTTGGTGCCGTCGGTATCGGTACTATAAAAAGCCCCAACTTGATATTCCGGAGTGATATTATAGGCTGCTGATAAATTGATGGTTAAGCCGCTATAAGTTTCGCTACGATTATCATAATTATCATATTGTTTTTCATATGAATTTTGACCATATAGAGCCTTAAAGACTCCGCCAGCATTGAAGGTCCAGTTGTCATGAGTAAATTGCATGGATTGTGCCGGTGAAGTATATAAAAAAAGACCGGAAACTAACAAAGGCAGACCAGTACGTAGATGCATCAGAGCCTCCTGCTTGATTATTTTTAATAGATATATGCTATTAATTACACCATAATCATTAAAAAAGCCTTATGTTATAAAAAACATAAGGCTTTTTTATTATTTGCGGCTTTGGAGCTCTTCGGAAATAACCGTAAGAGCTAAAGCAGCACGTTCGTCCTCGGAATCCAGCAGAATATTCATTACTTCTTCAAGCTTGTTATCCGGCAAAAATGCCAGATGGCCGCGGCGAATATATTCCGCAGACTCTTTAAAATGACAACTTTCCAACAAGACTTGTGCCAAATCATGCGGTGAAGAAACAAAGTATACGCTTATATTGCGAGATTTTAAAACCTCTATCGACTGCGTGGCTACATTACGCCAAAAGGTGTATTCGCTTTGTTCCTTACAACCTTTTTCCTTCAAAAAACTAAACGCTATACTACTAACATCAAGTGCTTGGCACAACTCCTCTACCGTCATGGAATGAAAATCAGCATTTTCATAATGACAGCGCAATTCTTTATAGACTATTTTGCTCATAATAAATATAAATTATAAATTAATGCTTTGATTATAATTGTTTTTTTATGCAATGCAACAGAAAAAGAGCCTGAAGGACGAATCCTTCAGGCTCTTTAGCGTCGAAAACTCTTATACCTTTTAGACTTTAGGCGTTCTTTTTCAAAGCTTCACCCAAAGCATCCCCTAAGGTTGAGCCAGAAGTGTTGTTGGAATATTCTTCCAAAACTTTCTTCTCTTCATCAATCTCGAGAGCTTTAACAGAGATACCAAGCTTATTGTTCTTCTTGTCAACAGAAGTAACTTTTGCTTCCAAGACATCTCCTTCTTTGTAGTTTTCAGGATTTTGAGCAGCCTTGTCTTTAGACAAGTCAGCCTTTTTGATGATAGCTGAAACGCCGTTTACATCAACATTTACGCCTTTGTCGTCAACGCTGACAACGGTAGCTTTAACAACATCACCTTTCTTGAAACCCTCCAAAGCGCCAGAAACAGCGTCTTCAGTCAATTGTTTGATGCCCAAAGAAATGCGTTCTTTTTCAACATCAACATCAATGATTTTGGCTTCAATATCCTGACCTTTGGTGTAGTCTTTAACGGCTTCTTCGCCAGACTTATCCCAAGAGATGTCAGAAAGGTGAATCATACCATCGATTTCATCAGAAAGGCCTACAAACAAACCAAATTCGGTAATGTTTTTGATTTTGCCTTCAATAACAGACCCAACCGGATGCTCCTCAATATAAGCAGCCCAAGGGTTAGGTGTGCATTGTTTGATGCCGAGGCTGATTCTTCTCTTGTCGGAATCAACTTCCAGAACTTTAACTTCAACTTCTTGGGAAGTAGAAACGATTTTACCTGGGTGAACGTTTTTGCGGGTCCAGCTCATCTCTGAAACGTGAACCAAACCTTCAATACCGTCTTCGAGTTCTACAAATGCACCGTAGTCGGTGATGTTGGTAACTTTACCTTTGTAGATTTCGCCAACTTTATATTTGTCTGCAACGTTCTTCCAAGGATCTTCTTCAAGCTGTTTCATACCCAAAGAAATACGCTGATTGTCTTCATTGAACTTGATTACCTTAACTTTTACAGTCTGGCCAACGCTCAAGACTTCAGCCGGATGGTTGATACGCTTCCAAGAGATATCGGTTACGTGCAACAAACCGTCTACGCCGCCCAAATCAATGAATGCACCGTAGTCGGTGATGTTTTTAACAACACCCTCAAGCTCTGAACCTTCTTTCAAGGTATCAATCAATTCTGCGCGGGCTTCAGCTCTGGTCTCTTCAAGAACAACACGGCGTGAAACAACGATGTTGCCTCTTACCTTGTCCATCTTCAAAATTTGGAACGGCTGAGAAATGCCCATTAACGGAGTAATGTCGCGAATCGGACGAATATCAATCTGTGAACCCGGCAAGAATGCGATAGCGCCGTTCAAATCAACGGTGAAACCACCTTTAACGCGGCCAAAGATTACGCCGTTAACGCGTTCGTTAGCGTTCATTGATTTTTCAAGATCTTGCCATACTTCTTCACGGCGAGCTTTTTCACGTGACAAAACGATGTTGCCATCTTTGTCTTCATAGCGGTCAACATAAACTTCAACTACGTCACCGGCTTTGAGCTCGGCATTTTGACCGAATTCACGCAGAGGAATGCGGCCTTCTGACTTCAAGCCAACATCAACAGTGGCAAAATCAGGGGTTACACGGACGATGGTTCCCTTAACAACTGAACCAGTAATGCCTTTGTCGCCAAATTGTTCATTCAACAAGGCTTCAAAATCTTCAGTCATTTCAGGAATTTTAACTTCAGTATTAATCATTAAATATTTATTTCTAAAAATTGCCAGACCCTTGCCTAAACAAGGCGGACTTGTGCGGGGTTAAACTGCCATAGCAAAGCCGCACCGCTTTACTCGGAGTTGCGTATGTTATATACTAAATATATAAAAACTCAAGAAAAAAGTGCATTCTTTGCGTTTTTTTTGGGAATTTAGGCCAATTTTTTGCGGCTTATTACAGAATCTATTATCTCACAGGCTTTGACTTCAACCTCTTCAATGCTTAAATCGGAGGTATCAAGATGTATGGCATCAGGTGCAGCACGGAGCGGAGCAGCCGAGCGGGTAGAATCGCGTTCATCGCGAGATTTGATGTCTTGTAAGACTTCTTGATAATCGGTTTTAATCCCTTTGGCGACAAATTCTTTATAGCGACGCTCGGCTCTAACCTCGGCTGAGGCGGTGACAAAAAACTTGATATCGGCATCAGGGCAAACTACCGTACCGGTATCACGCCCATCATAAATAGCTCCATTTGCAGGGCTACCGTCTTTGAACACCGGATGGAGCGCAAAATCCTGCTGCATCTTCAACAACAAACTCCGAACCCTAGGATAAGCTGAAACAATTGAGGCGTTTTTGCCGCCTTGCGGGCCTCTGAACTCCGGATTTTGTGACAGCTCCATCATCTTTTGAAAGGTCAGAGCTCCGGCTATAGCGGCTGCGGCATCCTCATTTGCGGTATCCAGTCCTTGGAGCAACATCTCCAGACCTACGGCGCGGTAAACCATCCCCGTATCAAAATAGGCTAAATGATAGCGGTCTGCAAGATAAGAAGCTAAAGTCCCCTTCCCTGCTGAGGCTGGCCCGTCAATCGTGATTATCATATAAAGTCCTTTCTGTTTCTGTCACAAAAGTTTAACATAATTCTTGTTCCATATTTAGCACATTTATGCTAATATACAATTATAAAAAGGAAAAAATCCAAGTTTTAATTATCCTTTGACTTTATTAATTATTTGGTTTATAAGCGAGGGTGTCATGAGAAACATAATAAGAAATACAGCTTTAATCTTGCTGACATGCATCTTCTCCTTGGTTGCCAATGGGGCTCAGGCGCTTATTGTCGAAAGTGCAAGTAAAGCTATGAGCCGCGGCTTCTTTGAAACAGGTTTCGTGCCGGGAGCTCAGAACTCTTCACATGAAGAAGCAAACGCTAATGATGACAGCCAACGTAAAACTTATAACTATAATTACGATTACAGCAAAGATATTGCCAACAAGCTTTTAAACACCGGAAATGAGGGTTCTTTGGTATTGGTTGATATGGTTGATGATTACCGTACCTCTTTATCTGTATCTAAAGGGCAATTCGTAGCTGTCAGATTAACCGAAGATGACGATGCTAAATGGAACTTTGAAAATCGCTCTAACGGGTTGCAATTTGTTAAAAGAGAAAAAAGAGGCGATGTCGTCATCCTTCTTTACAAAGCAGTAGCTTCGGGATTTACTACAGTTAACTTGGATTTGCTTTCTACCGGAGCTCAGGTAAAAGCTTTGGAAGCTAAAGTTTTGGAACTCAGAGTTATTTAAAACGTGAAAAAAGTAAAAATCAGACTATATACAGACATTGTTGTTAATGAGGATTTTGCGCCAACCTTGGGGGAGGCGCAAAGTCATTATTTGTGCAATGTGATGAAAGTGCAAACCGGCGATGAGATTTTATGCTTCAATAACCGCGATGGTGAGTTCTTATGCCGAATCGAAAAAAGCGATAAAAAACACACCTTGCTTAAAATAATCAAACAGACCAAAAAATTTGAGCCTTCTCCGGATATTTGGCTGTTGTTTGCCCCGCTAAAAAAAGACCAAACCGATTTTGTAATTCAAAAAGCTACCGAACTTGGCGTGCGAAAGATTATTCCGGTCTTTACAAAATTTACAATCACCGATAAAGTTAAAACAGACAGGTTTAAGGCTCAGGCTATTGAAGCGGCAGAGCAATCAAGAAGGGTCGATGTGCCCGAAATTGGCGAGTGCGTCAGTCTGGAAAAGATTTTGCTAAACTGGAATCCGGAGCGCAAGCTGTTTTTTATGGATGAGACCGGTGGTGGTGAAAGTGTCTTGAATGTTTTTGGCAAGGCGAAAGGCTCCAAAGCGGCCATTTTGGTTGGGCCAGAAGGTGGTTTTGATGCTGACGAACTGCAGGCTCTGCGAAAAGCGCCTTTTGCGCAAGGAGTATCGTTAGGCAAAAGAATTTTACGAGCTGAAACCGCCGTGGCTGCGGCTTTGGCTTGTTGGCAGGCTGCCGCAGGTGATTGGACTGAAGAGGTGGAAGAAAATGGCGTTACCAATATTTAATCCGGCGATTATACAAAAGTATGAAACTTTACTTGGGCGCGAAAAGCTCTTGTCTTTGTGGGCTGAGTTCAAATCAAACACTTCCGAAAAGCTTGATATGCTTGATGAATTGTTTAAACTCGGTAACAAAAGCGAGATACGTTTGATTTTTCACAATGCGTCATCTGCCGCGTTGGTCTTTGGGTTGGAGGATTTTGCCAAGCTATGCTCTGAAATTGAAGAGGTTATACTCAATGATGATGACCTTAGGTTAGATGAACAACTTTTGCAGAACTGTTTGACTATTTTTAACGAATCTGTCAGACTCGTGGATAGTTATTTTAAGCTTTGAGAGAAAAATGAGCGTCGAAAAAGATAGTAATACCAGCAAAATTACCGCCGTTGTGCCGCCGGTATATGATTGGCTGTATAATCATCGTGATGTGTATGAATTTATTGACAAGCACCAATGGTTTATCAACCTTATTACTTTAGGGGCTTATCGAAAGTTGGTCAATGCTGTGTTGCGCGAGATTCCGGCTAGAGGAAGAGTGTTGCAAATGGGAGCGACTTTTGGCTCTCAAATTGAAGATACGGCTTATAAAATCGGGCGTTACGGGTATTATTTGGTGATTGATAATCATCCGCGGCAGATTAAACGATGCGAAAATAAATATCAATATTTGTTTGCAAATCTGGATTTGGAAAAAGCCGATGCCGCAAAATATACCAGTGATGAGAAGTTTGACGCGGTGATATGTTATAATTTGCTGCATGAGCTGCCGCCGATGTCAAAAACCAAGGTGGTTGATAATGCTTTGTCTTTGGTTAAACCCAAAGGGAAAGTGGTGTTTATTGAATATCATGACCCCGGAAAGTGGAATCCGCTACGCTATTTTATCAGAATGTTTAACCGGTTGTATCAGCCGTTTGCCGAAAAAATTTGGGAGCGAGATATTGCCTCTTATGCTACTCGCAAAGATGGTTTTATGTGGCGAACGGTATTGTACCATCGCGGAATGTATCAGAAAGTGGTTGCCACCAAAAAAACTCGCCCTTAATTCTCTGGCTGTGCCGCCACGGTGCCCGTGGAGGCGGGGAGCCCTAGGTTAGCGGTGGCTTGTTTAGTGTTTTAATTATTCGCGATGCTTGCATGGTGCCGGTGTTGGGTTTTGGGCACTGTATCCCCGGGTCAAGCCCGAGGATGACAGTGCCGGTAGTGGGATAAAAACCTAGAAAGCGAGCACCGGACGAACAAAGCCGAGGGTACCCCAGCTGCCCTTAGTTCCTTTGCTCATACCGAATACACCACTTGTATTGACGTAAAATATCCACGCGGTGTCGTTGCCACTACTATCGTTGCCAGACTCAGATGACGACCAAATGCGTTCAGTTCCACTGGATACATCTCCTAACATCCTTGCAGCACTGGCACCTGAAGCAGTTTGAACTATTCTAATTGCATTATTGAATTTAGTGAAGTTATATGCGTTATCTAAGGCTATCTTTAATAATCCGCCTGAAGGCAAGCACCATGTTTTGTCACCTTCTGTATAGTTCTTAGCCGCCCATGCTGCCGGATATGCTGATTTGCTACCTTTAGAAGTAATAATATCTGTATTAGTGCAACTGGCTTGTATATCAGTCAAACCAGATTGAGATGAAGTTGTTAAAACTCCGGAAATATCTCCATATGATGAAGACCAATGAATATTATATATTGTGTTATGAGCCATCACCCAACCGCTTTCACTGTCTGATTTTTCATAAATTACAATACCTAGAAGTTGCTTGTCGGATATATAGTCATTTGAGCAAGTGCCGTCGCTGTAATATAATGCCCCTACGGTGCAGTTAGCAGTATTAACCTCGCATGATTTGGTATCCGTGTTCCATGTAAAATTCGTAGCACATTTACAGATATTGTATTTACCGTTGCAAGCCTTGCCGGCGCCACCGGTTTGGTTGGAGCCGGTGCAGGTGAGAGTGAAGCCAAGGTCATTACAGATTTCCGACTCGGATTTGAAGCAAGCCCATTTGTTGCCAAAGGGGCATTTGACACCGGTGCCGCCGGAGCAGCTTGTCTCGGTATAACCCAAAGTGGCGCAATCCTGCGTTGCTACGCACTGGGCAGAGGTCAAATTGGGGATTAAGGACAGAGAAGTCCCGATTAATAAAAAGCGTATTTTCATAACAAAAGCTCCATTGTTTTTATAGTTAAAACAACGCACCTTTGTCAGAAACAAAAGGT
>CALXRR010000001.1 GCA_944390905.1 uncultured Alphaproteobacteria bacterium | reverse complement strand
ATTTCGCCAAAGTCAACGCCGGCATCACCACTGCCGGAGGTAAAAAAATAGGATTTGGTACCTCTTCTTCCTATGAGTACGTTTGGTCGTCGTCTGAGTACTCCGACGACGGCGCGTGGGGCTTCGGCGCCGGTACGAGTGGTTCGTTCGGTATGGGCGACTACTATAAGGACTACTACAACAGCAGCCGCTCCGTTCGCCCGGTGCTCGCTTTTTAGATTCTCAACAGGGGCACGGTACGAACGCAGTTCGTTTCTCTGCCCCTATCCATCAACAGCTAGGTTAGTGGGTGAAGCGGCACCCGCTTCCAGCTAGACTAGCGTTTGTCTGCACAATTACACCAATTCCGCAAAAAACACTTTTCACATTCCGGCTTTTGCGCCTTGCACACATAGCGCCCAAACAACACCAGCCAGTGATTCGCCCGCTTAACATATTCTTCGGGCAATACCTTGAGCAAATCTTGCTCCACCTCCAGCGGTGTTTTACCATCACTCAACTCCAAGCGCTGTGCCAAGCGCAACACATGCGTATCCACCGCCAACGCCGGTTTGCCAAACCACACATTCAGCACCACGTTAGCCGTCTTACGCCCCACGCCGGCCAAACTCTGCAAATCTTCACGATTCTCCGGCACCTCTCCGCCAAATTTTTCCACCAATTCTTTACTCAAGAGCATAATGTTTTTGGCTTTGTTGTTATATAAGCCAATGGTCTTGATATATTCTTTGAGCTTATCCTCACTCAAAGCCAGCATTTTTTGGGGTGTATCTGCCACTTTGAACAACTCTTCCGTCGCCTTATTGACACCTTTATCTGTTGACTGCGCTGACAATACTACCGCCACCAGCAGCGTATAAGCATTGCTAAAGTTCAGCTCACAACGCGGATTCGGGTCATTTTGCTCAAAACAGCGCATAATCTCTAAGATTTCGGCTTTTTTCCGCATTATGCTTTAACTCCTCCGGCACCAACCGCTTTGGGTGCATTTTCATCTAAAGGCCAACGCGGACGAGGCTTAAAGTCCAAACTATTGGTATATCCATTTTTAAAGCGCTCCAGTCCGGCCCAAGCAATCATCACACCATTGTCGGTACAAAAGCGAACCGGAGGCGCCGCAAAAGTCATATTATACCGCTTAGCCAAACGCTCCATCGATTCCCGCAAATAAGTATTCGCGGCCACACCTCCGGCAACCACCAAATCTTCAGCCTCGGGGTATTTTTCCTTAAAAATCTTGATTGCTTTTTCCAGCTTCATCAACAAACATTCGGTCGCCGCTTTCTGAAAACAAGCGCAAACATCAGCCACATCTTGCTTTGGCAAAATAGCATGCTCCACCATTCCGTCCGGCGCATATGATTCGATTATTTTGCGCACTGCGGTTTTTAATCCTGAAAAAGACAAATTACAGTCGCCTGAATTTTGCAGCGGCCGCGGCAAACTAAAGCGATTTTCATCACCCTGCGCCGCCAATTTTTCAATCATCGGCCCTCCGGGGTATCCCAGCCCGAGCATTTTTGCCACTTTATCAAAAGCCTCACCTGCAGCGTCATCAATGGTTGTCCCCAGTCGCTGATAATCGCCGACATTTTTGACAATCAAAATCTGACAATGCCCACCGGAGACTAACAACAACAAAAACGGATATTCAACACCGGCAGTCAATCGCGCGGTCAAAGCATGCCCTTCCAAATGGTTTACGGCCACAAACGGCTTGTCCAAAGCCAAGGCTATTGCTTTGGCAGCCATTACCCCAACGACCACTCCGCCAATCAGCCCCGGCCCGCTTGAAGCCGCCACCGCATCAATATCCTGCAAAGATACGCCGGCTTTTTTCAATGCCAGTTCAATAATCTCATCAATATGCTCCAAATGTGCGCGTGCGGCAATTTCCGGCACCACGCCGCCATATTTTTTATGCTCTTCCTGTGACAATACGCTTTCGCCCAAAATCTCATGCTTATCATTCACCACGGCGGCGGCGGTTTCATCACAACTGCTTTCGATTCCTAAAACAATCATCAGTATTATTCCAAATATCTTATTGCTTTTTTTATAATTATTTAAGATTATATACACTATAAATTTTTATATGCCAAGTAATATTGTAAAGGATTTTTCAATGTCAAAAAACAAATCCGCCTCCTCCGACAAAGAGCCAACCTCCGCCCTACCTGCATCCACACCGGCACCGACCTCTGACCCGACCTCCCACCCGACATCATCACGCCGCTTGGGGCTGATTTTTGCCCGCATCATTTTATGGGCAATATTTCTGCTTGTCATCGGATATCTCTGGCTCCGCCCTGAAATAGTCTACAATATCGTAGGCCGCTTTAGCCAACCCACATCTGTTTCGGCACCGCAAAGCCAAGATGATGAACAAATATCACGCCTGCGCCGGCTCAACAATCGCTTAAGCGAACTCGAACGCCGCTTGAATCAAGCCGAACCTGCTGTTGAGGCCGCTCCTTCGGCCGAAATAGCTCAACTCAACGAGCGCCTAACCAATTTTGAAAAACAAAACCTCGCCTTGCTTGATGCCAAGGCCGATTCCGCCACTGTTTTAGGGCTCGTCAACCGCCTTGACAAGCTTGAACAAAGACTTGATAACATGGCCAAAATCTCAGACCAAGGGGCACTAATTCTCACTACCGTAATGATGATAAAAGATGCATCTGCTCGCGGCAATACCTTCCCTTACGAGGCTGAAGTATTGTCACAACTTGTCAATTCCGAACCTGATTTACAAGCCCCCATCAGCGAGATATTGCGTTTTGCTCATCGCCGGCTTCCCTCCGCTGCAAGCCTTACGGCAGATTTTGATAACCTTTATAATACCATAAGCAAAGCCGAGCAAGACAAAGCCATCGCCAGCAAAGACTGGAAAGAACGCCTCAACATGAAACTTAGCGAATACGTCAGCGTCAAGCGCACCGACCAAGCCGAGGCTGATGTTCCCCAACAACCGGATACCATGCTGTCTGCTAAAAATGATGTCGATAAACAAGAGTTTTCAGCTGCATTATCGATTCTTACCCAGCCCGAAAACCAAGCCTTGCGTCAAGAATATCCGGAGCTTGACAACTGGATTAATGCCGCTTCCGAATATACGGCATTTCACCAAGCCATCGGCCAAATCTCGACCTATTCACTGGCTCTGATGAAACTCAATTATGTCCACCCTGAAAATAATAATCTTAACCAATAATAAGAGGATTCTATGAATAACGAAGAACTAAAAAACATCTGGCTTGAAAAGTTCAAAACCGTACCGCAAAGCCTGCAAAATATGCAACAAGTAAAATCCGTCGCTACGGCATTTAATACCAACGTCGACGCAGTCTTAAAAATCAAAGGCAGCAAAATTGCCGACTTAGCCGCCAAACTCGGCCTTTCATTATCAGACCTGCAAAACATCACTCGCACCAAGCTCGAAAATGCCGATGATGTCCTCAAAGGCTTGTTCAGATGCTTTAGCCGCGGCATAGCTGAAGAATGGCTCACCGAAGACAAATTGGTTTATGACTGGATGGTTGAAAACTTGGGCTACGACCGCTTGCAAATGGGCGGTCAAGGCGGCATTGTGGCTAATGCTTTGGCTGTCACCGGCGTGCAAAAAGTCTATGCTCACACCAACTCTCTGCCGGAGCTTCAGGCTCAACAGTTCTTAAAGCTTGATAACCTGCTTTCGTTTGATGAACACGGCCGCGCTCAACCGGCATATAGTATTAATCGTGAGGTTGATATTCCACTGATTCACTGGATTCTGGAGTTTGACAAAGGCGACAGCGTCACCATTGACGGCCAAACCTTCACTTGCCCCAAGTCTAATCGTTTTATTGCCACTTATGATCCTCTGAACCTCCACTTGGTTATGGATAAACATTTTATCGAACAACTCTCCACAGAGCCGGTTGACTACATCGTACTGTCAGGTTTTCATGCTTTGACCGAGCGCAACAACGGCGTCAAACTGCAAGATGACGTAATCCCGATTATCCAACAATGGAAACATAACGGCGACCTCGTCCACCTTGAAATTGCATCTACTCAAGATATTGCCGTCCGCAAAGCCATCATCAAAAAAATCGCCCCGATTGTCGATTCGATAGGTATTAACGAGCGTGAAGCAATTGATATTTTGGAAGTTACCGACTTTGAAGATTTGGCTGAAAAATGCAACCAAGATACTCACAGTATCAATATGTTTGATGCTTTAATGAACATCAAAAAACATATCAAAGCCCCGCGTATTCAGCTTCACATGTTCGGACTTTATATCACCATTCAGGACAAAGGATTCAAAATCACGCCTGAAGCCAACCTCCGCGGTATGATGTTAGCCGCCACTGTTGCGGCAGGCAAAGCCGGCACCGGTAGTATTAATGATTCCAAAAACCTGCTCTGGGCTCAAGGTCAAAAGGTATCAGACGTTGGCTTAAACGAGCTCAAAGATTTGGCTGAACACTTGCATAAGCCTGAACTTTTGAGCACCGGCATTGCAGAAGTTGACGGCCACGATGTTATCGCCATTCCGACGATTCTGGTAGAAAAACCGGTAACCTTAGTCGGCATGGGTGACACCATCTCGTCCATATCACTGGTCGGCGCACGCTAACCGGAACCCAAACTAACCAAGCCCGCTAAACCGCGGGCTTTTTTTTTACAAACACAGAGTAAACAGAAAACTGTAAAGAGTGCGTTAGATACAACATTTTTCTGACCGGAAAAATTACAACGCACAATCAAGTTCTCAGGTCAAGAAAGTATGTTTAATGAGTTGAATAGTAGGCGTCAAGAGCAAAAGTACCGCAGCAATGGCTAAGTGAAAAAGCAACCGACGTTGCTTTTTCATCTGTAACATCTCAGAAAATCTTGGCAAGCAAGGGAGCAACCGCAACCACCGCGAGCCTAGATTCCTGAGTTAAAAAAGTACGTGAGCATTTCTTTAACTCGCAAAATCTGTACTAATCGACCACAGAGTAAACTTTATTTAGGGCTTCGATTACACGCAACACAGTATTTTCCACTGCCTCTTCCTTGGTCTCGACGACAATGTCTGCTTCTGAATAAAAGGGATATTCCTCTTTGATATATTCCTCTAATTTGTTGCGCAAATGGGAGTCATCACCTTCCAAAAAAGGGCGATGCTTGCGTCCGGCCGTGCGGTTATAGAGCACATTAACATCAGCTTTCAACCAAACCGTAATAGCATGCTCTTTAGCCAACTTTCTGGTCTGCTCCGCAACAAAAGACCCTCCGCCGGAGGCTAATACACAAGGCTCGCCTTGCAACAATCGCTTCATTACGCGAGCTTCTCCGGCGCGATATTCTTCTTCGCCAAAACATTTCAACACATCAATCAACGACAATCCTGCCGCTTTTTCAATCTCTTGGTCCCCATCCACAAAAGGCAGGTTCAGCTTTTTAGCCAGGCGTCTCCCGACACTGGTTTTACCGCTGCCCATCAAACCGACAAGCAGAATTATTTTATTATTCTTTTTTATCATCACTTTTTTATTTTTTTATGGTTCTTTCAAAATATTTATGCTAAATATATAAACAGATTCCTGATTTAGCAATAGACTTTTTTAAAAAGGCATAAAAGATGAGACAGAAAAAATCAAATTTATGGATTTATATCGGCTTAATCGCATTTTTAGCATTGCTGCTTTTTGTAGCATCACACGAAGCCCCGATAAAACAAGAGCATGTTGAACAAACCTTAGACAACAGCTTTTTGGACAACTAATGTCATCCGGCGAGCAAATTGAAGACTTTTTAGAAATGATGTCGGCCGAGCGTGGTGCTTCAGACAACACCTTGCAGGCTTACCGCCGAGACCTGGAACAATTTTGGGCCAACTGCCCCAAATCATCACCTTCAGATATCACCAAAGCCGACATCTCCGCTTTCATCAAAAGCCTTTCAGCTGACGGATTCGCCGCCAAAAGCATTGCCCGTAAAATCTCAACCTTGAGAGAATACTTCAAATTCCTTTATTCTGAAAAAGATATTTCCACCCTCCCGACCGGCAATATCTTATCACCCAAGCAACAAAAACCTTTACCTAAATACCTTTCGGCTGAAGAGATAAAACAACTCATAGACACCTCTCGCAACAGCTCTGAGATTCGCTGGCAAAGAATGTCCGTTATGATAGAACTTATGTATGCCTGCGGTCTCCGTGTTTCTGAGCTTGTTACCCTGCCGGAAAACTGCATTAATTTTGAGCGCAAACAAATCCTCATCCGCGGCAAAGGCAGCAAAGAACGCCTGATTCCTATAGCCTCCTCTGCCATTGAAAGCATTTTGGTTTATCTTGATTTTAGAGACAACTTTCTCAAACGCGGCCGCAAATCGCAATGGCTTTTTCCCTCCCGCAGCCGCTCTGGCCACTTTACCCGCGACGCCTTTTATAAAGACCTAAAAGAGCTTGCCGCTCGCTGCGGTATTTCTCCATCAAAAATTTCACCACATACTTTGCGCCACTCTTTTGCCACTCATTTGCTCAACAACCACGCTGACCTTCGCGCTGTTCAACAAATGCTTGGGCACAGCAGTATCTCCACTACTGAAATTTATACCCATATCATTGATGACAGTCTCATCAAAACCGTATTGCAAAACCACCCCTTACACCAAAAAAGGAGCTAAAAAAGCTCCTTTTATCATTTATTATTTTTATATGGATTATTCCGGTTGTACCGGTCTTTCCTGAGCCTGAGGCTGAGCTTTTCGATTCTGGTACATCGCCATAAAATCAATCGGATTCAGCATAAACGGAGGCAGCCCGCCATCCACCAAAGCATTAGTCACAATACTGCGAGCAAATGGGAAAAGCATTCTCGGAATTTCAACCAACAATACCGGCTCAACATGTTCCTGCGGAATATTCAAAGATACCACCGCGGCGTATTTCATCTCCAAAATAAACAGTTTCTCATCAATCAAATCACCATCCATGGCAATACGCAGTTCAACATTAAAAAAGTTTTCATGCATATGGTTAGCATTTACATCAACATGAATATTTACCGCCGGCGCCTGATTAAGATTTCTAAATACTTCCGGTGCATGAGGAATCTCTAAAGACAAATCTTTGATATATTGCGTATGAATAACAATCGGCGGCTGCTGTTGCTGATTGTTATTATCTTGATCCGGATTATCATTAGCGGTTTTAACATTATCGTCACTCATCAAAACATCTCCTTAAATTAAAAAATTAACCACATTATACCCAAATATGCTCAAAGGTCAAATAATTATAGTTGATAATCAAAGCAAAAAACGCTATATAATACAAAGAATATACTGACAACCAACTATTTGAGGAAAACTATGTCGCAATACGTAGATATCATTATTTTGCTTCTGGTAATACTTTTTCTGTTCCACAAGCTTTACAGCATTTTAGGCACACGCCCCACCGAGACTGAAAAGAAAATCGCTGAAGAAAAAGCCGCCAAAATCATTGATATAATCGTAAAAAAGGCTGATACAACACCATCGCCATCTCATCCTGAAGAAAACACAGAAATTCTACCTGAATCAGCCAGTGAGACCGACAAAGTTTTAACCAAGATTCCCAATTTCAACCGCAACAAATTTTTAGACAGCGCCAAAAAAGCCTTTGAAATGATAGTCTCATCATTCAGCCAAGGTGATACCGAAACTCTTGAAATGCTGGTATCTAAAGATTTGGCTAAAAAGTTCAAACAAGTCATTGAACAACGCCAAGCTGAAGGCATTACCGCTGAAACCGATATTATCGGATTCGATGAAGCCGAAATCACCCATGCTCAAATCTCTCCTGATGACACTATCACCATCACGGTCAAATTTATTTCCGAACAGGTCAATATCCTCAAAAACAAAGAAGGTGAAGTCATTGAAGGAGATGAACAATATATCCAAAACATCACCGATATCTGGACTTTTGAAAAAGCTTTAACCTCCACCAGCCCCAACTGGCTGCTAACATCTACTAAAAAATCATGATAAAAAAACTTTTACATCTCAGTCTTATTTTATCTCTTGTCGCCTGTGAAGAGCAACAAACTCCGCAAACTCTGCCTCAACCGGAAATAGAGTTTACCGCCGTATCATTTGACGCTCTCCCTAACTGGCAGAATGACAATTTAGCTTTGGCAATTGCCCCTTTTAACGATTCTTGCCTCCGTATTTTAAACGAAAATACGGAATACCTTTCTAATTCCAAAGCTAAGATTTCAACATCTGTTTACCAAAATATCTGCCGCGATTTCATCAACCTCCAACCCCAAAACACTGAAGAATTTCGCAACTTTATTCAAGAACATTTCACTCCTTATCAAGTCAGTTGCCAGGGCTCAGCTGAAGGCAAATTCACCTCTTATTATGAATCATCACTTAACGCCTCTCTAACCAAACACGGACCATATCAATACCCTGTTTACGGCAAACCTTTTGACCTGATAGAGTTCAACCCGCACGATTTTGACGCTTCAGCTCCCAGCAAACGCTATGTCGGCAGAGTTGAAAACCAAAAACTCGTACCTTATTACACTCGGCAACAAATCGATTCTCAACCAATTAACGCTCCGGTTATTCTCTGGGCCGACAGTAAAATAGATATAAACATAATGCAAATTCAGGGCTCGGCAGTTGCCACTCTTGATGACGGGCGCAAAGTTCGCGTAGGTTACGCCGACAATAACGGACATCCATTCAAAGGCATTGGCTCGATTCTCCTTTCCAAAGGATTACTCAAACCTGGAAAAGCCTCAATGTCACACATCAAAAAATGGCTTCAAAACAACCCTGACAAAGCTGATGAAATTTACCATGAAAACGACCGTTTTATTTTTCATCGCCTTCTCAACACCGAAGGTCCGCTCGGAGCACACGGGGTTCCGCTCCATGCCGGCCGTAGTTTGGCCGTAGACCGCAGCTACATACCTCTCGGCAGTTTATTATGGCTTGACACCACCGGCCCTGATAAAGAACCCTTGCAAAAACTCGTCGTAGCTCAAGACATCGGCAGCGCCATCAAAGGCTGTGTCCGCGGAGATTACTTCTGGGGCTCCGGAGCAGATGAAGTCTTGGAAAAAGCCGGCAAAATGAACTCAAAAGGAAGATATTATATATTCTTACCTCATACCTATTTGGAGACCACTAATGACAGCCAAAATAACTCCGCCCAATAAAGCAGACCAATTAATATACAAAGCTCTGACCCGAGCCCTTGATAATAACGATTTGCAACTATATCTTGATTGCAGCCAAATCAATCGCCCCGGTTCACCGGTTTACAACCCTTGGGAAAACCTTCTTCCCATTCTTGGTTACACCCTGCTCGGACTACTGATAATCCTATGCTTTAATGTTATCTTTGGGCTCTTAGTTATCGTCGGACTATTAATGCTCCACACCTCTTATTATCAAAAGAAACTCCATCACCATTTGCTAGAGCGCACCAAACAATACCTAACCAGCGATTACCAACATTGCCAAACTTTATGGCAGCACGGAGGCATCGTTTTAGTATCCTCAAATAACAAAAAACAAGGTTGCGCCGCCCCTGACGGTGAGTGGAAAGACTTCATCATCAAACATTATTCGCATTACATGACCGACAACAATAACCAACCGGAATCATCTAGCAATGAAACACCTGCAGAAACTGAACCTAAAACAGCCTGAATATGACCTCACCGAGTGGGAAGAATCTATCAAAGATGTGCAAAAACTACCCAAAGATTATCCTGAACCGATAACCGCTCCTTTAATTATAGACCAACCATCAGATACACATATTTCAGCATCAGAACTAAAATCAATCAGCACTGAATTGGTCATCGATTCCACCGCTAACATCGACAACCAAACCGCCAAAAAATTCAAACGAGAAGAGTTTAAGGTTGAAGCCGTATTAGACCTCCACGGCAACACCGAAAAAGAAGCCTATACCAAAGTAATAAATTTCGTTAAACAATCTTACGCCGCCAATAAACGCTGCATAATAATCATTACCGGCAAGGGCATAAATCCACATCAAGACGATGATATCTTTGCAGCTCGTGGCATATTAAAGATAGCCGTACCCAACTGGCTAAATTCACCGGAAATCCGCCCTTTGATATTAGCTTATAAACATCCGTCAGAAGCCAAAGGCGGCAACGGTGCATTATATATTTTGCTTCGCCGCAAAAGAGGCTAAGCTTTCCACAAAGCATTAGTCAATTTAGTTGAAATAAACTCTTCATGTGCGGCTATCTCTTCTTCAGTTAACGGAAAATCTCGCGCCGGTCTAAACTTTCGATTCTCATCACCTTTAGCAACCATAGCTTCCACATGATGATGTTCCACCGGCTTTTCATCCATCAACATTGAAGGTTCTTGCCCGCCCAACAGCTCCAAATATACTTCAGCCAACAACTGAGCATCAAGCAAAGCACCGTGCAAAGTACGTGCCGTATTATCAACGCCAAAACGCTTACACAAAGCATCAAGATTCACTCTTGATCCGGGGAATTTTTTGCGGGCGATTTCCAGAGTATCGACCACCCTCTCCCAAGGATACTCTTCATACCCCTGTCCTTTGAGCTCAAAGTTGATAAACTTCATATCAAACGAAGCATTATGAGCCACCAAAATACCGTCGCCTACAAAGTCAACCCAACCTTGAGCCACTTCCTTAAAAGTCGGAAAATCTTTCAAATAATCATAGCTCAAACCATGGATTTTAAACGCATCTTCAGGCACTTCGCGCTCAGGGTTTATATATTGATGATAAGTCACCCCCGTCGGCAGATGATTAATCAGCTCCACAGCACCGATTTCCACTAATTTATCGCCCTCTTCCGGATGAAAACCGGTTGTTTCCGTATCAAATACAATCTCTCTAATCTGGTTTACCATAACTTTTTTTTAACACCCCAACTCATTTATAATTTCAGCCATTTCTGCGCGCAGCACATTTATTGGTTTATTAGTATCCACCACCACATCGGCCATCAACTTTTTTTGCTGATTAGACATCTGCACGCGATTAATTTTTTCAAAATCCTCAGCAGAAACATTATCACGTTCCATCACTCTTTTTTTCTGAATTTCATAATCGACATCAGCGACAATCACCGCATCACAATATTTATTCCATCCCATTTCAAACAACAACGCCACATCAATAAAAGCGATTCCCTGACGTTTTGCATTTTTGCGAATAATTGAGCGTAAATTATCTTTCAAGAATGGGTGGATAAGCGCCTCAAGCTTTTTAAGCTCCAGAGGATGATTAAAAACGACATTTCTCAACTTTCGTTTATCGATTCCCTCACCGTTTTTAACTTCCGGAAAAGCCTTTGCGACCACCTTAATAAATCCTTTTTTATTATACAAACGCCTCACCCATCCATCGACATCAAAGACAACCATACCTAAAGACCTAGCCTGCTTAGATAAAGTTGTTTTACCACATCCGATAGAGCCCGTAATTGCTACAATTTTCATAAAACCATCCTCAAAACAAAGAGTTACGATACTTATGCACAAATTCTCTTCATTCTGTGTATAACTCATCATTTTTAGACATTTATACAAATTAATCCACGTAATGTAAAATTTATTCTACAGACTTACCCACAAGCCTTATACAGATTCGGTTTCAGCGTTTAAAAAATTTTTTTTAGAGTCGCTAAAAATAGTCCTTTACAAGGCCTGACTCGACAGAAAAATTTACATTTTGTTAATTTCTTTAAATTTAGACATCGATTCGTTAAAAAAATATTAACAGCGTATTAAGAGAGCCTTTTAAAACTTATCCACATAACTCACAGGCATATACAAATCACTACTAAAATTTTAAAATTTAAATGATAGGGCAGGTCGGTCTGTGCATAACCTTTCATCAAAACAAACAATTGACTCTTTCCAATTTAAATCCTATAAACAAATCAACAAGGGACAATATTCAATATCATCATCCCTGCCAAACAATTCATTCTTAAATAAATAATCACAAATATAAGGTTAATTAATGCATTTACAAGAGCTCAAGCAAAAATCTCCCAAGGCCTTGCTTACCCAAGCTGAAGAACTCGGCATTGAAGACGCATCTTCCATGCGTGTTCAGGACCTGATTTTTGCCATATTAAAAAAAGTCGCCTCAGATGATGAAGTAATATTAGGTGACGGCACTATTGAAGTTTTACCCGACGGTTTTGGTTTTTTGCGTTCAACGGAGTCCAATTATTTGGCCAGTCCGGATGATATATATGTTTCTCCGCAACAAGTCAAAAAATATGGTCTTCGCACTGGAGACACTGTCGAAGGCGAAATCCGCGCTCCCAAAGATAACGAGCGTTATTTTGCACTAACCAAAATCAATCGTATTAACTTTGAAGACCCTGAAAAATCCAAACTCAGAGTTAATTTTGACAACCTTACACCGTTGTATCCAACTCAAAAGCTTAACTTTGATATTATCTGCGGTGAAAAAGATTATACTACTCGTGTCATAGATTTAATAGCCCCGCAAGGTAAAGGCCAACGAGGTCTGATAGTAGCGCCGCCGCGCACCGGTAAAACAGTTATGCTGCAAAATATTGCTCATGCGATTGCAGCTAATCACCCCGAGGTTTACCTCATGGTTCTGCTGATTGATGAGCGTCCTGAAGAAGTAACCGACATGACTCGTTCGGTTAAAGGCGAGGTTATCTCATCTACCTTTGATGAGCCGGCCGCTCGCCATGTTCAAGTAGCCGAAATGGTAGTTGAAAAGGCCAAGCGCTTGGTTGAAACCAAAAAAGACGTTGTTATTTTGCTCGATTCCATCACTCGTTTAGGCCGTGCTTACAATGCCGTCATCCCCTCTTCAGGCAAGGTTTTGACCGGAGGTGTTGACGCCAATGCTCTCCAACGCCCCAAACGTTTGTTGGGTGCAGCCCGCAATGTTGAAGAAGGCGGCTCTTTGACGATTATTGCCACTGCTTTGATTGATACCGGTTCACGCATGGATGAAGTTATTTTTGAAGAATTCAAAGGTACCGGCAACTCTGAAATCATTTTGGATAGAAAATTGGTTGATAAAAGACTATTTCCTACCATTGATATTACCCGTTCCGGTACACGTAAAGAAGAGCTTTTGGTTGACCGTCAAACCTTATCCAAGATGTGGGTTTTGCGTCGCGTCCTGATGCAGATGGGCATGACCGACGGTATGGAATTTTTGCTTGATAAGTTAAAGGTCTCCAAAGACAACCACGACTTTTTCAATAATATGAATAGTTAAGTATAATAAATAAAAAAAAGGAGAAGTGTTAAACTTCTCCTTTTTTTAAGGTTTCAATAGCCTCGTTTATCCAAGCTTCAAAAGACTGATTTTTCTGCAAATCTTCAATTATTCTTTCTTTAAAGTTAGGATAATCAAACTCCGCTGCATTTTTGAAGAATAAAATCGCCATCTGCTGCTTTTGAGCCTGAATCAAATCAATATGCCGAGCAATAGCCAGCACCATTTTTTCAAAAGCCGGAGATTTTGTTTCTTTAACATACTCTTTTATTTGCTCACAACTTAAAGCACCATAGATAGATGTCCAATTCCAATTAAACATCAAAGTATGTTTCAAGCCGCCGACATTAGTCTCCACATGTTGTTTAACAAAATCAAAAAACTTGTCTTCACAGCATGCAATAATCTCATGATTTTCATCAATCAGCTTATAAAAAGCCTCAATATCAAAGACATCACTATTAATACATTCCGCAAAACTTTCCGGAAACTCCTTAACAAAAATCTTGTGAGCACTTTTAATCATGTTTTCAGCTGAATGATCAACGCACAAATAATTGTCTCGTAATTCAACATCTTGGATTAATTGTACAGATTCCAAAATATCCAACATTTCCCGATAAGCTTGCACGCCGCCATTATAAATTGCAGCAATTTTTCTGGTATCCATCATAATATAAAAAAATTATAAGTTATAAAAATAAAATAATGGTGAGTAGCATATAGACAACAAACCTTTTTGTCAAATATTAAATTTGCAAAAATTGCTTTACCTCTTGCATATCAAAGCAAATCTTGGCCACACCGAGTTTTTTCACCTTATTAATATAATCATGATTTTGGTACATTTTTGCACCAAGGAAGGCAATGACGGTCATTTTTGCCTTTAGTCCGGCAGTCATACCGGCAATAGAGTCCTCAATCACCACAGCATTTTCAGGTTTTTCACCCATAGCTTTGGCGGCATATAAAAACAAATCCGGCTCCGGCTTTCCTTTTTCTACCAAGTCCACAGTAAAAATATGTTCTTTAGGGATTATGTTACCAAAATTAATCGCTTTCAGCTTCAGCAAGGTTTTGCTTAAAATTCCGCCGGTAGCAATACATTGTTTTATGTGGTTATTTTTCAAAATATCCATCACCCCCGGCATTACTTCCAAGCCGTGTTTTTCCATATATTGCGTATCAATTTGGAGCACGTCTCCCCAAAACTTATCATCGGTCGGGTATCCCATTTTGAGGAGAGTATCTCTTTTGGTTTTGTCAGCTTGCCCGCCGAACAGCCGATTAACTTCCTCAAAATCCCAGTTCACCCCCAAACGGTCACGAAAAAAGTTTTTTCGATTCTCCAACCAAATTTTTTCAGAGTCGGCGATTACGCCGTCAAAATCCCATATAATCAACTTATAAATATTTTTATTCATTTTTACAATCCAAACTAGAAAAAAATCGAGTCCGTATAAAGCCCGTACAAGCGAATTTAGCTCAGTCTATGATAGTTTGGTTAACTTTAGATAAACAAGCGCTGTAGAGTCCCTAAAAACGCGATTTTTAAAACTTGCATAAAATTTTGAAGTTTACTATACCTTAGTCATGCAATAAAAAATTTTTTAAGGATAGGTATTATGGATAACAAGACCATTTATGCACTTTCAACCGTTTTGGGCAAATCGGGAGTAGCGGTGATTCGCATTTCCGGCAGCAAGGCGTTGGATGTCGTGCGTCAAATGACCAAGCTTGACACTTCCAAGCTCAAGGCCCGCTATGCCTATTTCCTTGATTTAAAATCACTTTCCGGAGTTGATACCTTAGATAAATGCCTATTGTTATATTTTAAGGGGCCAAATTCGTTCACCGGAGAGGATATCATCGAGCTGCATACCCATGGCTCCCGCGCCGTGATTTCGAGTGTTCTGGACAATCTGAGCCGGATTCCTGATTTTCGCATGGCCGAGGCCGGAGAATTTTCCAAACGAGCCTTTTATAATCATAAGATGGACTTAACCGAGGCTGAGGGTCTGGCTGATTTGATTGATGCTGAAACCCAAGCCCAGCAAAAATATGCCCTGCGCCAAATGGAAGGCAGCTTAAAAAATCTGTATGAAGAATGGCGCGAGCAGCTGGTTAACATTATGGCTCATCTTGAGGCTTATATTGATTTTCCGGATGAAGAGATACCTGAAACCGTTGTTGCTGATATCAATAACACTGTATTTAAACTTCGCCAATCCATAGAACACCACCTTGCCTCAGATAATATCGGAGAAAGATTGCGTGAAGGTTTTCGGGTTGTTATTGTCGGCCGCCCCAATGCCGGCAAGTCCAGCTTGCTTAATGCCATAGCCAAGCGTGATGTCGTAATTGTCTCAGATATTGCCGGCACTACCCGAGACGCTATTGATATCCACCTTGATTTGAATGGTTATCCGGTGATTATTACCGACACCGCCGGCATTCGTGAAACCGAGGAAGCCATTGAGCGCCAAGGGGTTGAGATAGCTTATCAAAAAATCCAAGACGCTGATTTACTGATTTGTTTGTATGATGCCTCACAAGACACCGTTCAAGTGTTTGATAATATTGCTAAAACATTCCATAATAAAATGTTGTACGTTGCTAATAAGAGTGACAACCTTACCGCTGAGCAATGTTCATCTTTACTTTCGGCTGGCAATTTGGTTATTTCTGCCAAACACCAACAAGGTATTGATAGCTTGCTTAGCACTATTGGCAATATTATCAGTGACAAGTTTACTTCTAACTCTAATATTCTGATAACCCGTGCTCGTTATCGTGAAGCTTTGTCCTCTGCCCTCACCTCCTTAAAACTGTTTAACCTTGATAAAGAGATAGAGCTTTCCGCTGAGGATATCCGCTTAGCTGCCAGAGAAATCGGTAAAATCACCGGCCGCATAGAGGTTGATGAAATCTTAGATAAAATCTTCGGTAGTTTCTGTATAGGCAAATAACACTGTATTTAAACTTTGTTTTGTTTTTATGCTCTATTTGAACGATGTATTTAAACTTGTTTAAATAAAAATCGTTTAAAATCAACCTCCTATTGCCAAAATAAGACTTGCAATCAGGCGCAAGCTGTTGTAAAACCTGATACAAAATCAATAAAGGCTTTATGAGAAATGAATAACAATCAAGATTTTGATGTAATCGTTGTTGGCGGCGGTCATGCCGGCTGTGAGGCTTGCGCTGCGTCAGCCCGTATGGGAGCCAAAACCGCTCTGGTTACCCATAAACTATCCACCATTGGTGAAATGTCATGCAATCCGGCTATTGGCGGCTTGGGCAAAGGCCACCTTGTGCGTGAAATTGATGCCCTTGACGGCTTAATGGGACGTGTTATTGATAAAGCCGGTATACAGTTTCGTATGCTTAATGCCTCTAAAGGACCGGCTGTTCGAGGCCCTCGTGCTCAAGCTGACCGAGAACTTTATCGCCATTATATGCTTGAAGCCCTGCAAGCTCAACCCAATTTGACTTTGATTGAGGCTGCGGTTGAAGGACTGCTGATTGAACATAATAAGGTCTGTGGAGTCATTTTGGCTGATGGCTCAACCATCAAATCTAAGGCAGTTGTTTTAACCTCCGGTACATTTTTGAATGGTGTAATGTTTACCGGACATCAAGCCACTATCGGCGGCCGTGTTAATGATGTTAGTTGTACAGGTATAACACCGTATTTAAACGATTTAGGCTTAAAAGTCGGCCGCTTAAAAACCGGCACGCCGGCACGTTTAAGCAGCAAAACCATCAATTGGGATATCTTGCCCAAACAAGACGGTGATGCTAATCCGATACCTTTTTCTTTTCTGACTGAAAGCCTGCCTCAGCCGCAAATTCAGTGCGGTGTAACTCGTACCAATTTGCGCACCCATCAAATTATTCGTGATAACTTTGAAAAATGCGCCCTCTTCTCTGGTTTAATTAAAGGCATCGGCCCCCGCTATTGCCCTAGTATTGAAGATAAACTTGTTAAGTTTCCTGATCGTGACAGTCACCAAATTTTTCTTGAGCCTGAAGGTTATAATACCGATGTTGTCTACCCTAATGGTATATCGACATCTCTGCCGGCAGATGTTCAAGAAGCTTTTATTCATACCATGGAAGGTCTGGAGAACGTCAAAATTCTGCGCTATGCTTATGCCATAGAATATGACTATGTTGACCCGCAAGAGCTCAACCATTGCTTGGAGCTCAAAAAAGCCCCCGGACTTTTCTTGGCCGGACAAATCAACGGCACTACCGGTTATGAAGAAGCCGCTGCCCAAGGTGTTGTTGCCGGCATCAATGCCGCGCTTAAAGCCAAAGGCGACGGTCAAGAGTTTGTCATTGACCGTAGTGAGGCCTATATCGGTGTAATGATTGATGACTTAATCACCAAAGGGGTCGATGAGCCATACCGTATGTTTACTTCTCGCTCTGAATACAGATTATTATTGCGAGCTGATAATGCCGACTTGCGCCTGACTGAAAAAGGGCACGATATTGGCGTTGTTGGTGATGAACGATACACTGTATTTAAAGCTAAAAAAGCTGCTCTGGACAAGTACCGCACTCTTACTCAAGAGCTCAGCACCAAGCACGCTGATATTGAAAACATAGGTTTAAAAGTAAAGCAGAACGGCACCAAACGCACGGCATATAATTTAATGTCATATGATTCTGTTTCACGTGAAACAATCAACCATTTTTGGCCGGAGCTGGCATCTATGCCTGATGATATTTTTGAGCAGCTTGAAATTGAGGCTCGTTATTCCGGTTATATCAAACGCCAAGAGGCAGATATTGAAGTCTTCAAAAAAGATGAGAAATTAAAAATCCGTGATGATATAGATTATAGTCACATCGGTGGCTTGTCGCGAGAGATGGTTCAAAAACTAACCAAAGTCAAACCGTCAACCATTGGTGAGGCCTCTCGTATCCCAGGGGTTACTCCGGCCGCTATTGCTGCCATTTTAGGCTTTATCAAAAAAGCTTAAACACTGTATTTAAACTGCTTATTATATTTAAAGAGGTTCTATTATGAGTTTTCCGACTATTGCCGAAGCTGAACAGATTTTTGAAAAAGTCATTGAAGTCCGTAATGCCACCCAGCACCCTTTTGTTGGCAATATGGAACCCTCATTTCGTGCTCATTGCCGTCTGGTTGCCAAGATTGCCGAGGCTCTGGCAAAAAAGACCAAAACTCTGGAGTGGCGCAAGGCTTATGCCATGGGGCTGCTCCACGATTGCGGCCGCATGATTGATGAATGGAACGAAAACATCTTCCATGGCATTGTCGGCTATCGTTATATGAAGTCTTTGGGGTATGATGAAATTGCTCAGGTTTGTATGACTCATAGTTTTTATACTCCTGACTTCAAAGATGAAGATTATATCCATTTTAAGGATTACCTCGCTGAAAGCCGCGAGATAATGAAAGACTTTACCTTTAACGATTATGATAAACTAATCGCTATGATTGATATGCTTAATAATAAAGGGCGTATTTGTAGTTTTGAAGATCGTCTGGCCGATATTGCCAAGCGCTATAACACCACCCCCGAGGCGCAAGCTCATATCCTCCAACAATTATATGACCTAAAATCATATTTTGATGAAAAATGCCAACGCGATATTTATGAAATTTTAAGCATTTCTAAGTAATCTGTCCTCCTGTAATCAGGAGGATTTAATGCAAACTTTTTCTTACCATACACATACCAACAGCTTTGGTTTGTTTGACGGTCACAACTCTGTATCCGAGATGATTGATGCTGCCTATAAGGCCGGATATACAGAATTAGGTATCTCCAACCACCTGATATACCACCCCAATATGCATACCAGCTCTGAGGCTCAAAAAAATGATAAAATGTTCCATGCTGACAAGCAAAAAAACAAAGAGATAATGACCGCCGTTGTTAATGATATTAAAGAAAAAGCCCAAACCGCGCCGATAAAAGTCTATGCCGGTTTTGAGGTAGATTTTTTTCCTTCCCGTCGTTGGCGTGATGACTTTGAAGAAATCATTTCGGCTGCCAAGCCTGATTATTTGATTGGTTCGACTCACTGCATCCGCACTGCAGATGAAAGTTTGGTTTTGAACTTGTATCACCTGAAAGAATCAAATTGTTCATCCTCTATGGTTGAAGAACTTATGGTTAACTATTGGCAAAACATTATCGAATCTATCCAGAGCGGATATTTTGACTTTATAGCTCATTTAGATGTCTGCAAACTGTTTAACCTTGGAGTTGAGCCCAAATGGGATGTCTGGAAGCGCAAAGTAATCGATACCCTTGCCGAATATAATCAGCCTTATGAGCTAAACACCAGCGGCTGGCGCAAAGTTGGCGAGCAGCACCCTCACCTTTGGATGATTGAAGAGTTAAACAATCGTCAAGTTCCGCTGATTGTTAGTGATGATGCTCATACGGTTGAACATATTGCTTATTGTTTTGACCTAGCTGAAAACTTGCTCCAATCTATCAATTATAAAAACCGATATAAACCTGAAATAAAAATTTAATCAAAAGATTCAAGAAACAATGTTTAAGTTGTTGAATTTAAAATATATTATTTGCATGTATTTTGATGTTCATAACTCGTGAAAAATAGTTTTAAAATCCCTAGAAAATTTATATAAATATTTCTATGGAAAATTTAATTGAAAAATATTCTGTTTCACGTGAAACATTGTCAAAGCTAAAGACTTATGAGCGCCTTCTTAACGAATGGCAAAATAAGTTTAATTTAGTAAGCAATGCATCATTGCCTGATGCTTGGAATCGTCATTTTTTAGATTCATTGCAATTACTTAAATTTATTCCCGATACTGCAAAATTAATGTATGATTTCGGCTCCGGAGCAGGTTTCCCGGGGTTGGTTTTGGCGGTTGTTTTGCAAACCAGAACACCGTATTTAAAAATCAAATTAGTTGAAAGTATCAAAAAGAAAACACTGTATTTAAACGCCGTTGCTTCTGAACTCGGGCTTAATAATGTTGAAGTCTTAAATGACCGCATTGAAAACCTGCCCGCTCAAAAAGCCGATGTCATCACCTCTCGTGCCATGAGCTCGTTAGATGACTTGCTTAAATACGCTTTCAAATTTTGCCATAAAGGAACCAAGTGTATTTTCCCCAAAGGCAAAAAATATCAAGAAGAACTTTCCGCCGCTCAACAACACTGGAATTTTAGTTATGATGTTTATCCGAGTGAATCGAGCGCCGAAGGAGTTGTTTTAGTTATAACTGATTTATCATTAAAAAGGAGAAACTAATGCCCAGAATAATTGCGATAGCTAATCGTAAAGGTGGAGTCGGCAAAACCACGACCACGGTCAATGTTGCCACGGCTATGGCTGCCACCGGAAAAAAAGTTTTGGTTATTGATTTAGATCCTCAAGGCAATGCCACTACCTCAATGGGGATTGAAAAGAAAGGGCGTATGTATTCTTCTTATGAAGTTTTGGTTGGGGCTTGCAAATTGACCGAGGCTATTGTCTGGACCGAGATTCCTAATTTCTCGATTATTCCGGCATCAGCTGACCTTGCCGGGGCTGAGGTTGAATTGGTTGATATGCCGGAGCGAGAATTCGCCCTCAAAAAGGCCATTACTAACTATGCGGTTAATTACGATTATATTTTGATTGATTGCCCGCCGTCTTTAAGCCTTGTTACTATCAATGCCTTGGTTGCGGCCAACTCGGTTATTGTTCCGCTGCAGTGTGAATTTTTGGCGCTTGAAGGTGTCACCGACTTAATCCGCAATATTAATATCATCAAAAAGAAGTTTAACCCGACGCTTGATTTGCAGGGAGTGGTTTTAACCATGTATGATAAGCGCAACAACTTAAGCCAAATGGTTGAAGACGATGTGCGCAGCTTTTTCGGCAAAAAGGTTTATCAAACCGTAATCCCGCGCAACGTCCGTATTTCTGAGGCTCCTTCTCACGGCAAACCGGTATTGATTTATGACTTCAAATGCCCCGGTTCACAGGCTTATATCAGCCTCACCGGAGAGGTCTTAAAAAGAGAAAAAGAATTACTAGCTTGCTAACCACGTTTGTAATAAGGAAAAACTAATGTCAGAAAACGATAATCACAATCACGGCAAACATAAGAGCTTAGGGCGCGGTCTTAGCGCTTTGCTCGGTGATGATGATTTGGATTTGAACGCCGCCTTAAATGATACCCCTGCCCCACAGGCAGAAAGCACAACAACACCAGCTGCTTCAACACTTAAAGTAGACATCAACCAGATTGCACCCAGCCCCTATCAGCCGCGTACCGAGTTTGATGAAGAAGCCTTAAAAGCTCTCTCTGCTTCTATTCAAGAGAAGGGCGTCTTGCAGCCTTTGTTGGTACGTAAGGTATCTTCAGGTTATGAGCTGATAGCCGGAGAACGTCGTTTGCGTGCTTCCAAGCTTGCCGGCTTGTCAGAGGTTCCGGTCATTATTAAAGATATGGATGACAAGGAAGTCCTAGAGGTTGCTTTGGTTGAAAACCTCTTGCGCGAGAACCTTTCCGCCATTGAAGAGGCCGAAGGCTTGCAGCGCTTGATTGATGAGTTTTCTCATACTCAAGAAGCCTTATCACAAATCATCGGCAAATCACGCAGCCACATAGCCAATACTTTGCGTTTGTTAAGCCTGCCGGAATCTGTGCAAAATCTGGTAAAAGAGGGCAAATTGTCAGCCGGCCATGCCCGCAATCTTGTAGGTTTAGAAAACGCTGAAGAACTTGCTCAACTGATTATCAAAAAAGACTTAAACGTCCGTCAGGTTGAAGACCTTGTCAACAAGCTCAAAAACGGCACTCAGAGCAAACCAGCCAAGCTTGAAAAAGATTCCGACATTGCTGATATTGAAAAAGACTTAAAAAAATCTTTAGGTCTCAGAATCAGCATTTCACCCAACAAACAGGGTGGCGGCAAAGTTGTTTTGCAATACGGTTCTGTTGCTGAACTTGATATGATTATTGACATTTTGGAACAAAAACGTAAAAATAACTCATTCGCCGGATTTACTTCTTCCGCAGAAGTAGAACCCTTAAAAACCGCAAATGGTGATTCTGAAAAATTCACCATGAAGATAATAGACTAAAGGAAACTTAAATGACTGATATTTTAGAAAATATGATGCAAAAATGCAAAGCTGCCGGTTATACTCCGACTGAAAATATTGAAAAAGTAGCCCGTGCCAAAACCAAAATGTTTGGCGAGGGTGAATGGCAGCGTTGCCCTTGTGACAGCAGCAATTCAGCCCGTTATTGCATTTCCGAGCTCTGCCGCAGCGATATCGAGCGTGACGGCATCTGCCACTGCCATTGCTACAGCAAAAAATAAGGTTGTTTTTATACCTCATTCATACTAAAGAGCGCTTCGGCGTTCTTTTTTTTATGAGTCTTGCATAGATTTTTTAGTTTATTGACCTTAAGCATTTTGTCTGTTACAAATAGATATTATCTATCCACTTTACTAAGAGGTGAGCCATGAAAAAACATCTTGCCCAATTGCTCTGTTGCTGGATTCCTTTTCGCCGTCCCCGCAAAAAAGCTATTGCCTCGCTCAAAGAGCTAGATTGGTCTAAAATACGTGCTAACTATTTGAAATATAATCATTTTTACCAAGAATTTTTGACTCACAAAGTCGCCGCTAAGAGCGTTTTGGTCATTGAGCCCAACAACTATCACGGCGAGGTCGTCCCCGGCTTTGTCAAATATTGGCAGGACTTGGGCTACAACGTTGATGTGATTATGCGTATTGGCAACTATGAAGAAAACCCGTTTGCCTTGTTCAAAAAATCAGAATTGCCCAACATTTACCCTCTGCAAAAATGGCGTATTAAATCAGTCTTAAAAAGCCCCAAGGTACAGGAATACGACTTTGTGTTCATCTCCTCTTTTGACTATCAAGAGACCAAAGAGCGTTACTATGATTATCTGGGTTTTGATCCCAAGTCCAAGTATGGCAGCCTCTGCATCTATCACAACTGCCGCAACCTTCTGGCTTATAATGAAAAAAAGCGCTATATCGGCAAGCGCCTTTTTGTATTGAATGAGTTTCCTTTAGCTGAAAACAAAGCCAAGCTCCTCTGCCCGATTTATTTTGGTGAAGTCAAAGAACATATCAAAAATCCCAAAACCCGCTTTGTGATGATAGGTCGTCTCTCGCCCAACACCCGCAACTGCACCCAGCTTTTGGATTCTATAAAAAAGCTGATTGACGAAGGCGAGCACAATTTTGAGGTTGTGGTTATTGGCTCCGGCGGTATGGATATCCCGCCGGAATTGCAATCGCATATTAGCAAATTAGGGCGCTTAAACTTTCCTGATATGTATAAAAATTGTATGGAAAGCGACTTTCTTTTGGCACTGCTTGACCCTGAAAGCAAAGCCCAAGACGCTTATAAAGACGGCACCACTACCGGTTCCAAGCAGCTTTCTTTAGGGTTAAACAAGCCAATGCTGATAGAATCAACTTTTGCTGATATCTATGGCTTTAGTGACCAAGACAGCGTAACTTACCAAGGCGATGCGCTCTACCAAGCCATGAAAGAGGCTATCGCTATGGATAAAGACACTTACCAATCCAAGTTATCCCACTTGCGCCAACACGCAGCCCAAGTTGCCGCCAAGTCACAACAAAACTTAGCCCAAACCATAGCTGATGTAATGAAAGATAATTAATGAAAAAAATACCGATAGTCTTTGCTTTTGATGACAACTATGCCTTACCGGCCGGTGTGGCAATTAGCTCGCTTTTAGAGAGCCGCGATGCCCATACTTTTTATGATATTTTTATCTTTAACTCCGGCCTTAGCGATGCAGCCAAAGCCAAAATTGAGGCCTTAAAAAACACCTACGACGGATTCGCTCTGCATTGGGTGCATATTCCGGATGATTATTTTAAGGATGCTCCAACCGGATGGAGCGGCATTGCCACCTATTACCGCCTGATTATTCAAGATTTTATACCCGACTATGATAAGGTTATTTGGTCAGATGTTGACGTCTTGTTTAAGCGTGATATGGCTGAAATTTATAGCACGGATATTGAAGGTGTCTATTGGAGCGGTATTATAGCTGAGCGCAGCTCTGCTCCCAAGCAGATTCACGAGCATTTTCCTGAAAATAAAAATGAATATATTTATATGCCGGGGTTTATGCTGGTCAATCTGCGCAAAATGCGAGATGATAATATGACCGCCAAGTTCTTGCAGGTTTTAAAAGACTTCGGCCCCCGTATCAAAATGTATGACCTTGATGTCTTAAACTTAGGCTGTGATAAAATCGGAGCTGTTCCGTTTGAATATTGCGTGCTTGAAGGTCTTTATTACGATGGCAAAAAGTCACCCGAGTATAAGTGGCTGTCATTGGTTTACAATGACCACGAGCTTTTTTCTGCCGTCAAAAAACCATCAATTATCCACTATGCCGGCCGCGTTGTCAAAGTCTGGAACCGTATCTTTCCTGACCCGCAGTATGTTTACTTTATCAACAAATCCGGCTTTGGCGGAGAGTTTTTGCGCCGCCGTTTGATAAGGGTTTTCAAAGGCATTTTGCGTCCCTTTGTCAAGGTCTTGCTGTGGTTTACTTACCCCCGCTCTTTGCGCAAAAGAGTCAGAACTTGGATAAAGTAGAAGGAACTTCCAATGCCCATTAAACTCAAAAAATTTTTAATCAATTTAATACCGTTCAAATCTGTCCGCAAAAAGCTCCGTCAAAAATACCAACATGAGTTTTTGTACCTTCCGCAATACCCTGAGCAAAAAGTCTGCCGCGGAGCCATGTTGCATAGTCCGGAGCAAATGCATTTAGGCAAAAATGTTTATATCGGTAAAGGTGTAGAGATTTTTGCCGAAGGTGGCGTAAGTATAGGCGACAACACCGCCGTCAGCCGCAACAATACTATTCTTACCACCAACCACCATTACCACGGAGCCCAAGGACTTCCTTTTGATAATATCGGCATAAAACAAGCGGTAAGCATTGGCAAAAATGTTTGGTTAGGAACTGATTGTATTATTTTAAGCGGGGTACGTATTGATGATGGAGCCATAGTTGCGGCCGGTTCTGTTGTTACCAAGTCTGTACCTGAGTGCGCCATTGTCGGCGGCAATCCGGCCAAGATTATAGGCTGGAGGGATAAATCAGAATATCAAAGACTGGAACAATCAGGCAGTTATTATCAACACGGCTCTCCTATTGAGTGGATTACCGTTGAAGGTTATAAAAAATATCTGGAGTAACCATATATTTACCCAATGGCGCTAACCTGTGTGCATAAATTTAATTATTGAGGAATACCGCTCATGATGTTTTTGAAAAAAGTTCTGCTGGGTATTGCTGCCTTTGTGCTCATTCTTTGGGGCGGCGCCGGCACCCAAAGCAACAGCCTTTTGCTTCAAGGCGGAGGTTTTGTCGGGCTCATCGCCGGTTTGATAATTTTATATATGTTCACGAGGGTTGCTTGGAGAGCCATGGGGTGTATACCCTCAATCATGCTTATCTTCGGCATCATAGCTTTTATCATTTATGCTATAGGTGGTTTTCGCGGCGGAATAAGCAATGTCGGCAACAATTTGCGCAATTTTATGGGACAAGCCACACCGACCAATCGTTCCAATCCGCAAAATCCGTTCAGCCCGACAGAAAACTTCGGAGATAACATTATTCCGGAAGAAGAGGGTGCTGTTTCCCAGTTTATGAATTATTTTAATGTTTCCGGAGCCTCAGTACAGGTTAATCCTGAAGAGTTTCCTGTTATTTATGGTGAAGCTCAAGTCATCAATGGCGATACCTTAAAATTCAACGGCAAATACTTACGTTTGTATGGTATTGATGCCCCCGAGAGCAACCAAATGTGCGCCAACTCGCAAGGACGGTCATATAAATGCGGCTTAGCTGCCGGCAACTGGCTACGGAGCTGGATAAATGGTTATACTCTTGAGTGCCGAATTATGCAGCAAGACGATCATGGCAATATGGTCGGCACTTGTACATTAGGAGACTATGACTTAGGCGCGGCATTGGTTAATGCCGGCTGGGCAGTAGCATATCTTAAATATACGGACATATATGTTCCTTATGAACAAGAAGCCCAACTGCAGCATCGAGGCCTATGGGAAGGCAAATTTTATATGCCGTGGGATTGGCGAGCCCAACAGGCGCAGCAGCCGGATATAAAAATTATCAAAGCCCCCACCCGCAAAAAGAAGAGATTGTTAGATGTTTAATATTGATATTTATACCACTTCAGAGGCTGAAACCACTGCTCTAGGGGCAAAATTATCACATATAGCCCAACAAGGTGATTGCTTTGCCTTGTTTGGTACTTTGGGTATGGGCAAAAGCGTTTTGGCTCGAGCCTTTATCCAATCAGCGTGTGGAGATGTTGATGTCCCCAGCCCGACTTTTACGCTGGTCCAGCTTTATGATGCGCCTGATTTCTGCATTTATCACTTTGATTTATACCGCCTCAAATCCGCTGAAGAGATTTTTGAACTCGGCATGGAAGAAGCTCTTTACGAGGGCGTCAGCCTGATAGAGTGGCCTGATAAAATGGGTGGTTACCTGCCCAAAAGTTGCGCGCGTATTACCATCACGCCGCAAGGAGCAGGGCGGAATATTAATATCCAAACTTCTTCTCCTAGCTTAGCCGAGCGCTTGTCTAAGGAATTCTGCCAATGATGAATATTCACACCACTTGCATCAGTTTAAACGGCCGCGGCGTTTTGCTGATGGGTGCACCTGGGGCCGGCAAGTCAGACTTAGCTCTGCGGCTGATTCGTCATTGCGGGGCTGTTTTGGTTGCCGATGACCGTACAGATATTGAAATAAGCAACCAGAGAGCATTTGCCTCTTGCCCCAAGAGTATCGCTGGCAAACTAGAGGTGAGGGGGGTTGGCATCTGCAATTTTCCGCATGCAAAAAGAGTTAAAGTTTCTCTGGTCGTTGAGTTGGTAAAAACTCCAAGCGAGGTTGAGCGCTTGCCCGAAAATAAATTTTATGATTTGGGCGGTTGCCCCATACCTTTGCTCAAACTTTATCCTTTTGAGACCTCCGCCATTGATAAGATTGTTATAAAAACAGAGAGTTTGCTTGATTAATTAAAGCATTTGGCCTACACTGCAATCAGATTTTTGTACCAAAGATAAGGAATAACAAGGCCATGTTGACTTATATTCAAAACTTTTTGCGGGCATTGGGCAAGCCGCTGGTTAAGTTTATAGCCCGTTTCGGTGATTTAACCTTGTTTATCGCCCGCTCGCTTTACAATTGCATCACTCCACCTTTTTACCTAAAACTTTTAGGCCGCCAATTTTTGGACATCGGCTTTTATTCTCTGCCGGTTGTAGGTTTAACCACCATTTTTGCCGGTATGGTTATCGCCTTGCAAAGTTATACCGGCTTTGCCCGTTTCGGAGCTGAGAGCTCAGTTGCTTCGGTTGTTCTGATTTCGGTTACCCGAGAGCTGGCACCGGTGTTATCAGGCTTAATGGTTGCCGGCCGTATTGGTGCTGCCATGGCCGCTGAAATCGGTACTATGCGTGTTACCGAGCAAATTGATGCTTTGGTTACGCTTTCCACCAACCCGTTCAAATATTTGGTAGCTCCGCGCATTATTGCCGGTATTATCGTTCTGCCGCTGTTAGTGTTTATCGGTGATATCATAGGTATTTTCGGCGGTTATGTAATCTGCGTTTATAAGCTGGGCTTTAATCCGGCCAACTACATCAATTCCACTCTGCAGAATATGGAAGCCATTGACATCATCTCCGGCCTTGTTAAAGCCTCGGTATTTGGTTTTATCATTACTTTGATGGGCTGCTATAACGGCTATAAATCTAAGGGCGGAGCTCAAGGCGTAGGTGAGGCCACGACCAATGCGGTTGTCTCTGCCTCAATCTTGATTTTGGTATTCAACTACATTCTTACCGAACTGTTTTTTGCAAAATAGCCGGCGCGGAGATAACAAATGTCAGAAGTAAAAATAAAAATCAGCAATCTTCACAAAGCCTTTGGCAAAAAGGTAGTTCTTGATGGTATAGATTTAGAGCTCAACAAGGGCGAATCATTGGTTGTAATCGGTGGTTCCGGCACCGGCAAATCAGTCTTGATAAAATGCATTCAAGGTCTATTGACGCCGGACAGCGGCTCTATCGAAATTGACGGGGAAGAAACCGTCGGAGCCGACCGCCGCACTCAAGATGCTCTGCATTCCAAGATGGGCATGCTGTTTCAGGGCGGAGCCTTGTTTGACAGTTTAACCGTGTGGGAAAATGTTGCTTTTGGTCTGTTAGAAAACCAAAAAATGCCGCGCAAACAAGCCAAAACCGAGGCAGTTCGAGTTTTGCGCCAAGTTGGACTGGCTCCCGATGTGGCAGATTTATACCCGAGCGAGATTTCCGGCGGTATGCAAAAGCGCGTCAGCTTAGCCCGCGCCATAGCCACCAAACCTGAGATAATCTTTTTTGATGAGCCGACCACCGGACTTGACCCGATAATGGCAGATGTGATTAATGATTTGATTATTGAATCTGCTCGCGGCTTGGGAGCCACAGCTTTGACAATTACGCACGACATGGCTTCCGCCCGCAAAATCGCTGATAGAATAGCCATGCTTTACAAGGGCAAAATCATCTGGCAGGGTACGGTTAAAGAGCTTGAAAAGACTGATAATCCATACGTCAAACAATTCATCAACGGCAGCTCGCAAGGGCCGATAAAAGTGGAGGTCTAAGCCTTGGCAAAAAAGGTTACGGAGTTTGCCTGCCAAAACTGCGGAGCTGTTTATCCCAAGTGGCAAGGCAAGTGTGATGCTTGCGGCGAGTGGAACACCATCGTTGAAGAGCAGGTTGGCGGAGAGGGGTTCTCCAATATTGCCCCTCGCAAAAAAGGCAAAGAAATAGAGTTTGTCGGCCTCACCGGAGAAGAAACGGCGCTCACTCGCTTGCATACCAATATCAAAGAACTTGACCGCGTCTGCGGCGGCGGCTTGGTCCCCGGTTCAGTTATCTTGGTTGGTGGCGACCCCGGCATCGGCAAATCCACATTGCTTTTGCAAGTCAGTGCCAGTATATCGTCTCTGCCGGATAAACCCGAGTGTTACTACATCTCCGGAGAAGAGGCCATCGACCAAGTGCGGATTCGCGCCAAACGACTTAAGCTAGAGCAAACACCTGTTCACTTAGCCAGCGCAACCGAGGTCAAAGATATTATAGCAAGTTTAGAAAAATCCAAGGCCGCGGTGGTGATTATCGATTCCATCCAAACCATGTACCTTGATGAGGTTGAATCCACCCCCGGCAGTGTTGCCCAAGTCAGAGCCTGTGCCTATGAGCTCATCAAGCTGGCCAAGCGCAAAGGCTTTACGCTGTTTTTGGTTGGCCATGTAACCAAACAAGGAGCCATTGCCGGCCCAAGGGTTTTGGAGCATATGGTTGACACCGTTCTTTATTTTGAGGGCGAACGCGGGCATCATTTCCGCATTTTGCGTGCAGTTAAAAACCGTTACGGTGCCACTGATGAAATCGGCGTTTTTGAGATGCAGGACCAAGGCCTGGTAGAGGTTGAAAACCCCTCCGCTTTATTCTTGGCAGAAAGACAAGGTAATGTTTCGGGCAGTTGTGTTTTTGCCGGCATCGAGGGCTCGCGTCCGGTTTTGGTTGAAATTCAGGCTTTGGTCTGCCCCACCAGCTATGCCAGCCCCAAGCGTGCGGTTGTCGGCTGGGACAGCAACCGCTTGTCGATGGTCTTGGCGGTTTTGGAGGCTCGCTGCGGCATGAACTTGAGCTCGCAGGATATTTACTTGAACATCGCCGGCGGCCTAAAAATAACAGAACCTGCGGCCGACTTGGCTGTTGCGATGGCTGTCATCTCATCAATGACCAACAAGCCCCTTCCGGCTGATACGGTAATTTTTGGCGAGATAGGTTTGTCCGGAGAGATTCGCGCGGTAAGTCAGGGCAACGCAAGGCTTAAAGAGGCTCACAAGCTGGGCTTCAAGAGCGCGATAATGCCGGCCAATCTGTTTAAGAAAGACAAGAATCACAGCATTCCCGATATGTCGATATACGAGATAGGGAATGTTCAACGACTGGTAAATTGGTTTAATTAAGGAGAGTTAAAATGCACCAGTTAAACAATCTGGACATTGCAATATTAATCGTCATCGGCATTTCAGCCTTAATTGCGGTTAGCCGCGGCTTAATGAAAGAGGTATTATCAATTGTGGGCTGGGTTTTAGGCTGTGTGGCAATAATTTATCTGCTTCCGGTGTTCAATCCCTTCATGATGAATTTTGTATCCAACGGGACGGTTGCCGGCATATTAACCTCATTAATTATATTGATAGTTTTTTTGGTCTGCTGGATATTAATGACAGCCAAGCTTGTTGGCAAAATCCGCACCAGCAAGCTCAGCGGGCTTGATAGAATGTTAGGGCTGTTTTTTGGAATTGTCCGCGCTTTTTTGCTGATAATACTGTTTTATATTTTGGTAAGCTGGATAGTCCCGCCTGAGAAGCAGTCACCATTATTTAAGGATTCCAAATACTTTAATTTGGCCGGCAGCTTTGCTAAACCGATAGAAAATCTAATACCGGAGGCGACCTTAGATAAGATAAAAGACAAGACTCAAAACTCCGAGTTTTTCAAAGACGATGACGCCGCCGAGCAGCCGACCGATTCTAAGGCGCAAAAAACGACCACAGAGAAGAAGTCCGGCAAAACTGATTCGGATATCCTTTTTGAAAAATTAGCACAGCCAGCGGTCAAAAAATCGCATCCTAAAGCGGCCAAGCAGCCTGAAAAGAATTTTGACGGCTATAACAACAACGAACGCGCCAACCTTGACCGCTTGATAGAAAATATCGAGTAACCACAAAAAAACCGGAGTTGTTAGCTCCGGTTTTTTTGTTTTTGGCTTAAAGCTTAGCGAGATTTTTCATCCACAAAAGCCTTAAATTGAGACATATCCTTGTTGGTGGTAATCTTATGGCCTTCGCCAAAAGCACCTGTTTCCGGAATAATGTTTTTCTTAGCCAAGCGTTCGCGAATAGCCTCTCGGATAGATTTCTTCTTGGTTGAGTTTTCTTGAACTTTAGCTTTGTTTTGTTTGATTCTTTCTACTCTTTCCCGTCTCTGTTCTTTTGAGTCAGAAGCCAAAAATTCCTCAAACTTACCGTTTTCTTCCAAGTTTTTGTATGTCTGCTGATACTTAGCCTCGGTGTTTTCGACGCCCATTTCTTCCAACATCGCCGCTACAAAACGTTTGCGGTTAATCGGCGTATCGGGGATATAAGTCTTCATCGCCTCACCGAAAGACATCTCCTGAGCCTTAGACATTTCTTTCCAGAACTCCGGAATCAGCTCTTTTTTGTGGTTCATTCTAGGAAAGTATAAAGGATTTTCGCTCAGCCAATAATCAGGTTGAAGACGAGGTACATCTATGTACCGAAGTCTAACTTGCTCTCTTCCCATATCATCAACAATGGCACCGGCAACCATACGCTTAGCCAAAGACATTTCACCAACTTGTTCGGCAATAGCCTTAGGCATTCTGGGATTGATTTTCCAGGCCTTGCAAGCGGCAAACAACTCTTGGCCTCCGCCCAAGCGGCTAGGATTAACAACTTCGCTGTATACAGCATGCTTGATTATCGGATACATCCACTCTTCCACGTCAACCGCATCTTTCAAATCTTTTGGATAAAAACGATTTAAAGAAGAACCATAAGTTTCCGGTCTGTCGTTTAAATTAACAAACATATCCACGACTTTTTCTGCCGTTTTTTTATCTTTAATACCGGCTTCTGCCATACCATAAGACAACTGATCATCATCAAGGAAAAAGACAAAATTATCATCACCAAGGTTTTGTTGATGCTTTTCATATTGAGCCTTTTTAAAATCACGACAAACCTTTCGGCACATATCTCTTCTATGTACGAAATCAACCGCATCGGCAAAGTCCTCATAAGTTTTGGCTCCTATTGCTTCCAATCGATTCAAAATTGAACGGATATTTTCTTTTTCCGGATTTTCCAGATTATTGATGCACATACTGATATAATCATCTTTGCCCACACGAATAGCCTCAGCACTCATTGGATATTGTTTAGCCAATTTGACTTTCAGAGCTTTTTTGCCTTCATAACTTTGTAACAGTTTTTTACAGGCTTTAGATAATTCTTGTTCCTCTTTAGTCAAAGAGCTTATCGGTCTGTTTTTCTTGACATCTTTTTCAGTCAAAGTATCCGGAACTCTGTTTTGCAAATCTTCATAAATTTTAGCCACAAACTCTGCATCTTTATTGTTTAAGAGCTTATAACCACCTTTTTGATATTCAGTCATATATTTAACATCGTTACGAACAATATTAAAAAATGTTTTAGGTATGTATTCATCAAGATCCCCACTATTAAATTTTCTAATTTCATCAACCAACCACGGAGTCATTTTTTCCGGTAGCTTATCCAATTGTGTTGATAATTGATACAAAGCTTCAGAATCGTATGTATATCTTCTATATTGGTCTTTATCTTCTTTAACGGCCTTATCAGCTTTCAAAAAGTCTTCTACCAAAGAAGGGTCTTTAGCTACACAAAAAGCCATTACATCTAAATTATCATAGAATACATTCTTCATCAAAAGTTTTGGTGATACTATACCTCTCTCCATCGCCTGAAAAAGGCTATCTCGTATGAAGTCATATCGAACAGGATCCTGAAGATTAATATGCAACGGAATCTTTCTTTCATCAGCAAATTTCAACACATCATCAAAGATTCTATAATCTAATCTGCCTAATGATCTTGTTTTATAAAAATTTTCTTTAAACATATGATTGCGCTCTTTGGCATCAAGCTTGTCAATCGCGTTTAAATACATTGTTGACAACTCTCTGGCAATTTCAGGATAATCTTCTGCATCAAGAACCATATCTGAAAGCAGTCCCCATCGCTCAGAAAGATTATTACGCTCTTCATAATAGGCTATTTCTTCTTTCCATTTATTAATAATTTCTTTTTCTTCTTGTGTACTCATCACACATCTCCTAAATTTATCTAAAATAAAAAAACCACCGTAAGAAGGTGGTCGGAGAGTTCGTAAATCATATTGAGTCAGATGATTCCGCAAATTTTTAAAACCTATGTCCCCAATTGCCAGACACTGTTTCTGAACATATACTTGCGGCTCCCCGACCGTGGACGCGTCACACAATCAAAGGAGGATATAATCATGCCTCTACAAAATTTGTATAGACAATTTGACGATGTTATATCCAACACCGGACTCAATATGAGAGGCTTACGACAGCCCCGTACCTTCTCAGGTACAACTATGGATAACTCCATAGTATAGTTATACTAATACCACAAATTTAAGATAAAGTAAAGAGGAATTTTCAAAAAATTGTCTACACTTTTGTATATAATATTTAGTTTTTGTCAAAGAACTTGGTTGAAATATTAAATTTCTTCCTTATTTTATGGCGGATTCTCTTTATCGGCACCAAACAGCACAAGCAATTTACCAAAAAACGCTTAATGGCGAATCCAACCTCATTTAACTTATATTCAACAGCCTTTTTACTTGGGCGCATCCTAAAGTCAGCCATAATCTGCGCCATCTCGGTATCTCGGTCGGTATAAATATTTTTATCCATATCATAATTTACATTATACACCAAAATATCCGGACTAACTTCGTTATACTCTACCTTATCACCAAAATCAGGCGACAAATTCACTCTTAACAAGCTGATATCTTTGTCTGGAAACATCTTCCGCAGCCTATCCAGCAAGTCAGTCAAATCATGCTGTTTATATGTTTTGTAGCATACGTTGAAAAACAAAATTTTCTTCGCCTGAGCAATATTTTGGTACAAACGCTCAATTCTTCGGTCAAAAGTAGCTCTGGCTTTGTCATAAGCCTCATCAAAAGGCAAATCCTTATCCATACAATGCGGAAACAACAAGCCGTTTTTGGTATCTTTATAGCTTATATGGTTGCCGATAACATCCCCGACCAATTCAAGATTCTCTTTTTGGAAGAATCCTTGAAAATGATTATCCATATAATCAATAAACTTGGTCACATCATCACATCCGACCCAATCAAATGGATAAGACACAAACTGCAGTTTGCTCATTCGTAAAGAATGCGATGGCAGGCAAAAACACCCTAAAGGTATAAACAAGTCATATTTTTTCATTTTTACCTCTATTTGCGTTCAAACATCTGCGTCGAAACATCAAACTTACGACGAATAGACTTGCGCCATTTTTTATTTGGGATAAGACAGCATAATGTGTTTACAACAAATCGTTTGATTTTGAATGTAGCATTATTCCACTTGCGCCCCATTCTTTGCCAAGCTGATCCCAATCTTCTATCACTTAAGATTTGAGTAAATTCCTCTTGTTTATCAGAATAAATATCTTTTCCGGTATGGAATTCCATTTTTATCAAATCAATATGATTATTAATACGTACAGTTTCAACACCTTTATAATTATCTTTGCAATCAACAACGATTAGATCGATATTTTTTCCGGGGAATTTCTTTTCCAATATATCCAGAGCATCAATAGCATCTTGCTCTTTAAACGGTTGATTATGAGCAGATAAAAACAGCACATTTTTAGCTTTTCCGACATTTTCATACAGCCGTTTAATTCTACGGTCAAACATCGCTTTAGCCTTAGCGCAGGCCTCATCAAAAGGCAAATCTTTATCTATGCAATGAAAGAACGAATAGTTTTCAGGCTTCTGCACATAAGGAATGTGATTACCGCTTTCACCATCTTTACGCACCAGCCGCTCTTTAACAAAAAAGTCTTTAAAATCGTTAGCTATAATTTCAGCTCCGATTTTAACATTTCCGATTATAACCCAATCCAAAGGATAAGACTCTACTTGCAAATTATTGTGCCTTAAATGGTAAGAAGCCGCACAATAAGTCCCCAATGGCAATATGATATCATAACTTTTCATTACAACACCTTTCGAGAATTAAGCGCGAGTTGGATTGTTCCTTCGTCCATATAATCCAGTTCAGCTCCGACAGGAATCCCCTGCGCCAAAGTAGATACTTTAATATTAAAATTTTTGAGCTTTTGAATCAAATAGTTAGCAGTAATTTGTCCGTCAATAGTCGCCGGCAGCGCCAGAATCACCTCTTTGATACCGTCGCGCTCAATACGTGTAAACAGCTTTTCGATATTTAAGTCTTCCGGAGACACGCCATCCAAAGCAGACAAAATACCACCCAAGACATGATATTTTCCTTTGAACATTGCCACGCGCTCCATTGCCCACAAATCAGCCACATCTTGCACCACGCAAATGGTTGATGGATCGCGGGTTTCTGAGGCACAAATCGGGCAGGGTGATTCGGTGTCAAAATTGCCGCAGATTTCGCAAGTTTTAACATTTTCTGCCACTTCGCGCATCGCCTCAATCAAAGGCAAAAACAGCGTTTCTCTTTTTTTCAGTAGCTGCAACACGATTCTCCGAGAAGATCGCGTTCCGAGCGCTGGGAGTTTAGCCACTAGTTTTACCAGTTTTTCAATATCTTTTCCGGCCACTTTTTTTCAGCCCTCTAGAAAGGAAGTTTCAATCCGGGGATATTCATACCGCCGGTCACATTTTTCATACCGTCACTCATCATTGCTTCAACTTTATTTTTGGCATCATTATGTGCGGCCACGATTAAGTCTTCTAAGATGTCAGCTTCATCAGCCACCACTAAAGACTTATCAATTTCCAGCTTTTTCATTTCAAATTTACCGTTAAGGGTCACTTTGACCATACCACCGCCGCTGGAGCCTTCAACTTCTTGCTGAGCAAGCTGATTTTGCATATCTTCCATTTTTTTCTGCATGGCTTGAGCTTGTTTCATAATTCCTTGAATATTAAGCATCGTCTTTATCCTCATCAAAAATTAAACCAGTATCATCTCCGCTATGTTCAAAGGAAACCTCTTCCTCATCGTCATCACTTTCCATAATTTTGCGGGTAATTGTCTCAATTTTAGCCCCTTTGAATTCAGCCATAATCGCCTTCACTAAGGGGTATTCCATAATACTTTTTTTGTCTTCCTCGACTTTGGCATTTTCTTTTTGGAACAATGTCTGGCCGAGTTTCCCTTTAACAATTTCTATTTTCCAGTTTTTTCCGGTAGCGTCCAGCAAAATTTTATGCAGGTTCATAATAAAGTCAGGATTAATTTTTTCCGACACACTGATTTTGATGGCTCCGTTTTGAAAATCCTCAAACGCCACATCGTTTTTGAGTGAATATACCATCAACAACTGGCGGCACCCTTCCAAATACTGGATTAAGTCCTCCGGTTTGTTAAAAAAATTGCTGGATTGTTTGCCACCCTCCGTATCTTCGGGTTGAGCAAGGTTGCTTTCAGCCGGTTTAGAGCCAGCACCTGTAGCATTTACTTGGGGCAGGGGGCGAGCACCGGCAACAGCCGTTAAATTAGAGTTTTTTTTTACGTCATTTAAAATTTCATACGGCGTCGGCAAGTTGGCCGCATAAGCAATACGGATTAAAATCATTTCCAGAGCGTCAATCTGTACCGGAGCAATCTGCAGCTCATTTAAGCCTTTGAGCATCATCTGCCACATTTTAGACAGTACTGCAACCGGAACCACCGCGGCCATCTTCTTGGCAAAAATGCGCTCTTCTTCAGCCACACTTGGAGCCTCAATAGAGTTTGGAATAATTCTGGTTTTGGCCACCAAATGAGTAGCGCTGACCAAATCTTGCAAAATCTGATATGGATTAGCCCCGTTTTTATATTGCTCTTGCAATAGAGTAATGACTTTATCCATATTTCCTGAAGTCAACTGTTCAAACAGCTCAAAAGTCTGTGTTCGGTCAGCTAAGCCAATCATGTTTTTGACGACATCGACTTTGACCACGCCGCCGCCGAGCGATATCGCTTGGTCAAGCATTGATTCTCCGTCGCGAGCAGAACCTTCAGCCGCTTTAGCAATCATCTGCAAGGCTTCATCATCAGTCTTAATATTTTCATTACCCAAAATTTTTTTGAACAACCCGACCAAATCATCAACTGAAATTCGCTGCAAATCAAACCTCTGACAGCGAGACAAAATCGTTACCGGTACTTTGCGAATTTCGGTGGTTGCAAAAATAAACTTCACATGAGAAGGGGGTTCTTCCAGAGTTTTGAGCAAAGCATTAAACGCACTTTTGGAGAGCATGTGGACTTCGTCGATGATATATATTTTGTAGCGGGCGTTAGTTGGCTTATAGCGTACCCCATCCAAAATCTCTCTGATATCATCAATACCCGTACGCGATGCAGCATCAAGCTCCATCACATCAATATGGCGTCCGGCAGTAATAGCTTTGCAGTTTTCGCACACACCGCAAGGGTGAACGGTCGGCCCGCCTTTACCGTCCAAGCCGGTGCAGTTCAGAGCTTTGGCAATAATTCTGGCGGTGGTAGTCTTGCCCACACCGCGGATTCCCGTCAAAATATAAGCATGGTGCAAACGGTTGTTATTAATGGCATTGGTTAATGTCTGCACCAAAGCATCTTGCCCGACCAAATCATCAAAATTCTGCGGACGATACTTTCGTGCCAAAACCACATATTGATTATCGCTGTTATTCTCTTGAGCCATTTTTTCTAAAACCAACCAGAACCAATCAAAAAGAGAGGAGGAGCATCGACCTTAATCCGCATCGTTACGGCTGCTTTCTTCCGAACCTGACCGGATTGGCGACCGACTAACCCGACGTCCTCCCTCTCTAATATTCCCGAAAAAGTCCCCTTTTTCAAGGAAAAAATTATGAATATCGCAAATTATTTACTATGGCAGCACCACATTATGCTGTTTTAAGGCATCGCGCACAATTTCAAATTCGCTTTTTCCGGAATATTCTACCGGCATGTATTGATAATCCAGCACTCTGCCATAGATAGCAATTTGGACGGCTTCTTGGTTTTTGCCATATATCTCCGGAGCATGATATCCGTCATAAAGAACGATTTCGCTGTTAGGGTCAACTCCGTAAAAAGGAGCATCAAATCGTTTGGGCGCTTCAGAGACGATTTTAGTCCCACCGTTGCTGACTTCCAGCACCTCAAGGCTATGCTCATTAGTCCCATTAGCAAAGATTCTGAACACGCCGTTAATGCCGATATACCCGTCGCTTGATGTAATCATGCTTTCAATATTTGCGTTTTGCTTTCTTGCAATAGCTGAAGCCAGTGCCACCGCATCATAAGACAAAGAATAGATGCTGGCCGGCTTTTCACCGAATGTTTCGGTATATTTATTGGCAAAATAAGCACTGTGAGCTCTTGATAAAGCCGGATACCATGAGCCATAAGCCATTGTTTCTCGGCTAAGGTCTGTATTTTCCCATACGCTTGTTCCAAGGAAACGCACCTGCGGAGAATATACGTCATAATACCCAAACATCGCCAAAGCCGATTTCAGTCTGGCACCGGATTCCGGAATAATTACAGCGTCAAAATCCACATCGCCCAAAGCCTGCAATCTTTCGATTCTTTTCAAAGCTTTTTGAGCACTGGCGTTGCCTTTCATAGCTTGCAACGAACTTCTGACTTTTGCCAGTCTCGCGCTGCGTTTGTCATAATCCACCAAAGCTTTAACCGAAGCCGAAAAATCAGTAGTACCAGGAGTATAAAAAGCAATTTTGGTAATATTTGCGTTATATTTGATTGATGTACGCACCGCAGCCTTGGCAATAGCCATACCGGTTTCATCATCAGGCAGCAGTAGGGCAAATTTTTGCTTTCCGCGGCTTATGGCATAAGCCATGATACGGTTTACCTGCTCTTGCACCAACAACCCCAGAGTATAAACTTGCGGCCTTAATACGGAAGCATCGGTTGAAAAAGCCACTACCGGAATTTCTCGATAAGTTGTCTCATCTTCAATAGCTTGTACTGAAGAGCTCATCAAAGGTCCGATAATCATTTGAGCATTTTGCGCAATAGCATTTTCTGCGGCGATTCTAGCCCCGCTGGGGGTACTTTTTGTGTCGTAGAACTGCAAGACTAAATTATCGGTTTTAACATCATCCAAAGCCAGCAATGCCGCATTTTTAAGTCCCTGCCCATAGGTTGCAGCTTGTCCGGTCAACGGCAACAGCATACCGACCCTAAAATTACCGTCTTGTATTTCAGTGTTTGATTCAGTTAAAGACAAAGCGTCATAAGCTTCTTGATTAAAGTCCGAAACCGACAAATTTCTCGGTTGGTTTGAGGACTGGCATCCACCCATCCACAAACAGCATAAGAATAACAAATATTTTTTTAGCACTTGCATTTTATCCCGACTGAAATAAACTTCTATTTATATGATTTAGAATAAAACACCAACAAAGTAAAGAAATAACTAATGCAAAACGGATTATATATAGTCGCCACCCCGATAGGCAACCTCGGAGATATTTCTCCCCGCGCGCAAGAAGTCTTGTCTTCTGCGGATATTATCGCCTGTGAAGATACTAGGGTAAGCAAAAAATTATTTACACTTTTAGGCTTGAGCCTTCAAAAGCAATTTATTTGTTACCAAAATTATAATGAGGATAAAGAGGCCGATAAGCTGATTCGCCTGATATCTGAGGAGGGCAAATCCATAGCCTTAATCAGCGACGCCGGCTCACCGTTAATCTCCGACCCCGGATATAAGCTGATTCGCCGCTGCCGCGAACAAGGTATTTATGTTACGGTTTTGCCCGGTTGCTGCGCCTTAATCTGCGCCTTACAGCTTTCCGGCTTGCCAACCAATAAGTTTATGTTTTCAGGCTTTGTTCCCAATAAGGATAAAGCCCGCGAGGAGCTGTTTTCCTCACTCAAAAATATCGACGCCACACTCGTGTTTTATGAAACCGCCAACCGCATAATCAAAACACTTACCGCAGCATCGGCTGTTTTTGGCAACAGAGAGATGTGTGTCTGCCGCGAGATTAGTAAAATGTATGAAGAAAGCCGCCTTGGCAGTGCCGCTGAGCTGATAGAGCATTTTTCCGCGCAAGAACCCAAAGGCGAAATGGTTTTTATGGTTGCTCCGCCCGCCGCTGAAGAAAAGAATGCTGATATAGATTTGGATTCTCTTCTCCGCGAAAAACTTTTAAGGCAAAACCTCAAAACCTCGGTTAAAGAAATCGTCGAACTCTATGGCGTTAATAAAAACGAAGTCTACGAAAAAGCTCTCAAAATCAAAGATGAATTAAAAAATGCAGCACAATCTTAGCGGACATCTGGCTGAATTAGCCGCGCGCTGGTATTTCAGACTGCATGGCTGGAGGATTCTAGCTCACAATTACATCACCGGCCGCGGCACCACCGCCGGAGAGATAGATTTTATCGCCGTCAGGGGCAATACTCTGGCCTTTGTTGAGGTCAAACAACGTAAAGATATCACCTCTGCCGCTTATGCCATCAGCCCCGCTCAGCAAAAACGGATTCGCACTGCTGCCGCCAATTTTTTAGCCAAACATCAAATCTATCAACACTACGACATCCGCTTTGATGCGGTTTTGTTCGCGTTTCCGTTCCGCTTGCGCCATATTCCTAACGCTTTTTAGGCCGCAGAAACAACCATATCTTTGGCTAAAACTAATAACTCTTTTTCCGACAGCTTAAAATCGCTTTCAATCCACATCTCTTCAAGCTTGCCCAAGATAGCTCCGATTTTGCGATTGTCTTCGATTCCCAATTCTAAAATATGCTTTCCTTTGATTGAAAACTCTGGAATTTGCCAGTTGTTAATGCTTTTTACAATTTCATCAAAGTTTTCCGGTTCATGCTTATTTAACGCACAAATCAACAATAGTTTGTTAAAGCAAAACTCTTTTCCATAAGTATATAACAGCTTTCGCAGGCCTTTATGGTCAACAAACTCTGATAACTCCGGATTCCTTACCGCCCAACGAATAAACATTTCGCGCTGTTTTTTGCTGAATTTCAAACGAGCAGACAAGTTTTCGGCGAGTTTTTCATCAGGATCATACATTACAAACAAGCGCCGCATAGCATCAGGGGCAATATTGTGCTTTTGTATCAATTCAATCAAAAAAGCCAAACAGTCCAAATGCTTTGCCGTCGGCAAGATATATTCCAAAATGCCGTTATCAAACATAATTTTAAGGGTTTCGACCGCCTTGGGCGTCATCACCAACTTGCTCATTTCATCACGGATTCTCTCAATAGCCAATTGCTGGAGCTCTTCACGGCACTCCATACAAGCCTGCAAAGCCTTGTTGTCAATCTCGCCTCTTCCAAATATTGAATAAAAGCGGAAGAACCTCAGTACTCGCAAATAATCTTCATGGATTCGCTGTAAAGCATTGCCGATAAACCTTACGCGCCCGTTTTCAATATCATCGATTCCGTTATAATAATCGAACACATTTCCTTTTTCGTCGGCATATACGGCGTTGATAGTCAAGTCGCGCCTTGAAGCATCAGCCTCCCAGTCAGATGTAAACTCTACTTCGGCATGTCGCCCATCAGTAACCACATCTCTTCGTAAAGATGTCACTTCGACCACTTTATCACCGATAACGACACCAACAGTACCAAATTTCAGCCCAATAGGCACGGTTTTGAGGTTTTTTTCTTCGCAGGCTTCCACCACTTCTTCCGGTGACAAATCGGTAGCCAAGTCAAGGTCAAAGTTATGTTCCGGCAGTTTAGCAATCACATCGCGGACAGCCCCGCCGACAAAGCGCAAAGTTCCGCCATGGTTTTCCACCGCGCGAAACAGTTTAAATATACTTTTATCTTTAACCAGTTTATTAATATCTATATAACAGTCTCTAATCATTTTTACCAAATCCAAAATATTTGATTAGAAATTAACATTTTTTATAGATATTTCAATTACAATTTAACAAAAGTAAATTTGATTTGTGGGTATTCTGTAATGTTAAAAGCAAAATATATATTTTTATCAAGTCTGGTTTTGAGTTTATGCGCCACTGCGGCAGAGTCTTCTGCACCCAAAGGCCCTCAGTTAATAGGCGAATATCGCGATTGGGTAGCCTACTATGCTGATGACAGCCAAGGCCGCATTTGTTATATAGCCTCCACTCCCAAAAAGGACGAGGGCAAATATACCAAGCGTGGAGATATTTACGTTGTAGTGACACATCGCCCCTCAGAACATAGCTTTGACGTGGTCAACTTTGTCGCTGGTTATAATTATAAACCCGGAGCCAAAGTTCAGGTCAAAATCGGCACCCAAACGATTAGTGACATTTTCACCGACGGAGATAAAGCTTGGGCGGTTAATGAGACTGCCGACAAAGAGCTTGTTGACGCCATGAAAAAAGGTCAAAGAATGATAGTCCGCGGCGTGTCTTCTAAAGGTACCGAAACTAAGGATACTTATTCGCTGAGCGGCTTTATGAGTGCTTATAAGGCCATCAACGCCAAGTGCGGCCGAAAGTAACCCCATGACTGATAAAGTAGAACTCATCGGCTTGAGCAAAGAGGAGCTTTCATCTTTTATTGCTGATTTGGGTGAAAAACCTTTCCGCGCCAAACAATTGTGGCAGTGGCTCTATTACCACGGCGCAACTGATTTTGCGCAAATGAGCAGCCTCTCCAAAGACTTCCGCGCCAAGCTTGAGGAACACTGTTCAATTACTCGCCCCAAAATCATAACCGAACAGATTTCTGCTGACAAAACCCACAAGTGGTTGTTTGAGTTTCCCGACGGCCAGCGTATCGAGACGGTTTATATTCCGGAAGAAGACCGCGGCGCCGTCTGTATTTCCACACAGGTGGGCTGCGCGGTTGGGTGCAAATTCTGTCATACCGGCAGCCAAAAAATCACCCGCAACTTGACCGCCGGAGAGATTGTCGGTCAGTTTATGGCCGCTCGCGATGCTTATCATGAATGGCCATCACCCAAAGACGAAACCCGCTACCTTTCCAATATCGTGGTTATGGGCATGGGTGAGCCTCTGCATAATATGGACAACGTCATCAAAGCCCTCAAGATTTTGACCGACGGCGATGGTATAGCCATTTCCAAACGTCGCATCACTTTGTCTACATCAGGGATAGCTCCCAATATTGTGCCGATGATTCAAGCCACCGGCGTCAAACTGGCAATCAGCCTGCATGCCCCCAATAATGAGAAACGCTCACAGATTATGCCTATTAACAAGCGCTACCCGTTAGAGGAAGTTTTGACCGCTTGTCATGAGTATCAACAACTTGACGGCAGTCATTTTGTTACTTTTGAATACCTTATGCTTAAAGATTTTAATGATTCTCTGGCTGATGCCCACGAGCTGATAGACTTGATGCGCAAGTTTAAGATTAATGCCAAGTTCAACTTGATAGCGTTTAACCCATGGCCGGGGTGTGCTTATGAGCCGAGCCCCAAGAGCCGGATTATCGCTTTTTCTAAAGAACTGCAAAAGAACCGCTTTGCCGCACCGATACGCGTCCCCCGCGGACAAGATATCCTGGCAGCCTGCGGCCAGCTCAAATCCAAAAAAGAGCAAGCATAATTAGGCTAAACGACACAATTTTTCTTGCCGCAACCCCACCTCCCAAAATTACCCTCCTCTCCTGCGCAAGAAGCTGTGCCAGCTTCACTTCTTAACTTAGCTGTTACTTATCCCATGTTTCAAGTAGTCGCTCCACGATGCTCGTGGAGCCCTAGGTTAGCTGTGGTTTGTTTCGTGCCCAGAAAATCGCGTTGCTTAGATATTGCCGCCTGCCTATCATCTTGCACTGTCATCCTCGGACAAGCGCAGCGCGCCCCAGGATCTATGCTTAATTTAGATAAAGTATCCATGTTTAATCCTAAGATTATACCATTATAAAAACCATCCACCACAAGCTGGTAGAGCTTGTGCCTCCGGCTATGCCGGAGAAGCTGTGCCAGCTTCATCCCCTAACTTAGCTGTTACTTATCCCATGTTTCAAGTAGTCGCGTTGCTCACTCCCGAGGCCGTTGAACTCCACCCAGTTTAGCTGTTGAGAGGGTCGGGATTTTGTTTCTAAATATTATCTTTAACTTTCCTATTACCCTCTTTCTTCTCTTCATCTCTTAGTCTCTTGGACAAAATTAGACGCGATAGATTATCTTACCTAAATTAAACACACAATCTTTATCTCACAACTTACCTTATAAAAAACCATCCAACACAAGCTGGTAGAGCTTGTGCCTCCGGCTATGCCGGAGCCTAAACTACTAACAAACTCTAACTCAAACCAGCGTTTAGATGTCCGGGTCAAGCCCGAACATGACAGTTGATAATATTTTTTATTCTACTCCACTCCACCAAACCCAATACCGACTAACTTCCATCCCCGCTCCGCCTCCTTCTATACTCTTCCATTCCATCCCCTAACTTCCTTTTTACTCATCCCTTTACCCCTACCTCCCCAAAAAACACTGGACAAAATTAGTCAAATAACACCCAATACCGCCGCCATTTCAAGATATTTCTAACTCTCAAGACTTATTCATTGATTTTTAAGCTCTGTTATGCTAGAATTTTGATTAGCGGGCAAAGTTTGTCCGTCAGGGCGTGCAAACCCTTTTGGAGATATAGTCGTTTAGGTATAACGACTTAAAATAATGATTACCGGTGCTTATATGCCTCTTGGGGCGGGTGCCGGTACTATAAGAGCCTTGGCTTGAAAATGCCGGGCCGTAAATATCTCTACGGTTTGCAACACCCGTCCGCCCTTTGTCATCAAAGAGTGGACGTTGTTTTTAACTACTAAGACAAAGGGTGTTGTGAAATGACTAATACTAAACTTTTTCTACTTATCGGGACATCTCTGTCCTTAATCCCAAATTTAACTTTTGCCCAGTGCGTCGCCACTCAAGACTGCGCAACTTTAGGCTATACCGAAACCTCTTGCTCCGGCGGCTCTGGCGTCAAATGCCCGTTTGGCAACAAATGGGCATGCTTCAAATCCGAGTCAGAAATCTGTAATGACCTTGGTTTTACGCTCACCTGCACCGGCTCCAACCAAACCGGTGGCGGCAGTAAGGCTTGTAATGGTAAATATACCTCCTGCACCTGCGCATCCGGTTACGCCTGGAACGATTCGTCTCAACAATGTGAAGATGGCACCGCGAACTGCGTCATCGGTGCTTTGTATTACAGTGACGGCACTTGCTCACAAGATAGATTAAGCTCTAAAACCCTGCTGGGTGTGGTTATTTATGAAAAATCCGCTGGACAAAACGGCTGGATTATAGCGGTTAAGCCGGTTCAGGTAGGCGTAGGCACCATGTGGTCTACGGAATCTAAAGATATTCCGAGGCTTACTAACTATACTTCAACTCCGACAGATATACAAGCCAGCTGTACCAATACTGATATTATTACCGCATATGGCAGTAGTTCAAAATATCCGGCGGCATGGGTAGCTAAGAATTATAAACCAACAGGCACCCCAAGCGGTAAAAGCTGGTGCCTACCTTCAAGTGGCTTATTAAATAACATCAATAATTCCACCAATTTTGCCAAAGTCAATGCCGGTATTTGCATTGCTGGAGGAACAATCCTAGGAAAGGTATACAACAATGGAAGTTATTATTATGAGAACGTTTGGTCTTCATCTGAGTACTCCAGTGACCGCGTGTGGGAGTTCGGCGCCACTACGGGGGATTTGTTTGATATTGGCACTAACGATAAGGCCTCCAGCTACTACAGCACCTCCGTCCGTCCGGTCATGGCTTTCTAGGTTTTTATCCCTCTACCGGCACTGTCATCCTCGGGCTTGTCCCGGGGATCCAGTGTCAAGAACTCAACACCGACACCATGCAAGCATCGCGACTAATTAAAACGCAGAACAAGTAACAACTAACCTAGTGGGTGAAGCGGCACCCGCTTCCGTCCTGTGTTTGCTTTCTAGATTCTCAACAGGGGCAAGGATAGTGTTATACATACAATAAACCCCGAAGAACTTTTCAAGTATTCTCGGGGTTTATTGTCTTTAAGCCGCAAACAGGTCTTTAATTTTATCAAAAAAACTTTTAGCCTCGGGCTGGCAGTTTTCATCTTTGCTGATATTACGAAACTCTTCCAGCAGCTCTTTCTGGCGTTGGGTCAGGTTGGTCGGGGTTTCTACTCTGAATTTCACAAACAAATCACCGCGCTTGGCCGAGCGCAAAACCGTCATACCTTGTCCGCTCAAGCGTTTTTGCTGGTCGGTCTGGGTACCGGCCGGCACTTCAACCTCAATCTTTTCACCGTTAATATCCGGAATTTCGATTTTTCCGCCCAAAGCTGCACAAGTCATCGAAATCGGCACTTTTACATACAAGTTAGCTCCGTCGCGCATAAACAACTCATGCTCTTTGACGGATATAAACACATACAAATCGCCGTTTTCGCCGCCTCTGATACCGCTTTGTCCTTCACCGGCAATCCTCATACGGGTATTATCTTCCACGCCGGCCGGAATTTTAACCTTAAGCACTTTTTCGCTATGGATAACCCCTTCGCCATGGCACTTTTTGCAGGCATTTTTAACCACGCGCCCTTCACCATGACAATTGGGGCAGGTTGTCTCCATAATCATAAATCCGTGTTGAGTTCTGATTTTGCCTCTGCCTTTGCAATGCGGACAAATCGGAGCCTCTTTTCCGTCAGCGGTGCCATGCCCGTTGCAGTCTTCACAAGGCACGGTAGTCGGGATTTTAATTTCTTTTTCTACGCCGCTGAATGCCTCTTCCAGCGTAATCTCCAGATTATATCGCAAATCCGCGCCGTCCTGCGCATAGTTTTGAGCTGAGCTGCGTTGTCCGCCGCCCATAAAATCAGAGAAAATATCACTGAAAATATCCGAGAACCCGCCGCCGAAATTAAAGTCAAAACCATTGAATGGATTTCCGCCGCCCATACCGCCGTTAGCAAAAGCCTGATGCCCATACCTATCATAAGCGGCGCGTTTTTGAGGGTCTTTCAACACGTCATAAGCCTGATTAATAGCTTTGAATTTATTTTCAGCCTCTTTATCACCGGGGTTTCTGTCCGGATGATATTTCATCGCCAATTTTCTATAAGCTTTTTTAATTTCTTCCCCGCTGGCGGTTTTAGACACTTCCAGCAGTTCATAATAGTCGGTTTCAGTAGCCATAACGTCACATCTTTATCCAATGATTCAACAAATCCTAGGCTTTATTTAGGTTGTTTTGAGCTAAAACGCAAGCCCAAAATCACAAAAAATCCAAAATCTAATAAAAAACTAGACATTTTATACATATTATGCTACAAGCGAGCCCATGGTTTTATTATTAAAATATATATTATGGAAACAAATTTATTAAGTATCAGTCAGAATTATGAAGTTTTTTTGATTGATTTGTTCGGAACAATCTGGGACGGCAACAGCTTTTATCCCAATGCGTTGGATACATTGCAGCATTTGGTAAAAGCCGGTAAAACAGTCATTATCTTATCAAATTATCCGCAACTTTCCCCGCGAGTTGCCGAGATTTATAAAAATAAGGGCTTGTTTGCAGGCAAACATTATCATCGCTTTGTAACCTCTGGGGATTTGGCACACCAAATTTTCAGCCACGACAGCCAGAAGCTCAAATATTCAGTTATCGGACATCTGGACGAGGGCTTGTTTGCTGATAGCAAATATACGTTTGTTCCGCGCCATGTGTCGGCTGATTTTGTGTATATCGGCAACCCGTTTTTGTTCAGTTGCGGCCACTGGAAAGAGGTCTACGGACTTTCTCCTTTTGAAGGCGAACTCAATCAAATCCTAGCCTTACGCAAGCCATGCATTTGTGTCAACGCTGATCGCAAAAGCCATACTTGCGGGCATACGCAAATGGTTCTGCGCGCCGGCAGCATCGCCGAATACATTAAGAGCCACGGAGGCAAGGTTGAATACTTTGGCAAGCCTGATAAGCGATTGTTTAATTTAGCCTTGCGAGATATTGATGCCCCGCAAGAGCAAATTCTGATGGTCGGTGACGCGCTGGAAACCGATATTTTGGGCGGAATTAACGCCGGCATCAAGACAGCCTTAGTCAACACCGGTGTAAGCCGCTATGACATGGAGCCGACCTCAATAGATTCTATGGGTGAATATATGCACCACCGCGGAATCATTGCAGACCATGTTCTGGACCATTTTTGAAAACACCAAAAAAAGAGCTTACCTTTGTTAGGTAAGCTCTTTTTCTTATGCTTTAAGCTATTGACTACTTAACTTCTTCAAAGTCAGCATCAACTACTTTTTCATCTTTCGGCTGTTCAGCCTCGGCACCTGCATCAGGCCCTTGAGCTGCGCCTTGTTGAGCCTGAGCCTGCTGAGCTTTATACATAGCTTCACCCAGCTTCATAGAAGCCTGCATCAAAGCTTCGGTCTTTTCCTTAATTACGGTCAAATCCTCAGCCTCAATAGCCGTCTTCAGCTCGCCAATAGAAGTCTCAATGGCAGATTTTTCAGCCGGAGAGATTTTATCACCATGCTCTTTAAGCGTTTTTTCAGTAGAGTTGACCAAACTCTCAGCTTGGTTTTTGGCTTCAACCAACTCTTTCTTGCGCTTATCAGCCTCGGCATTAATCTCAGCATCTTTAACCATCTTTTCAATATCAGCATCAGACAAACCGCCGCTGGCCTGAATTCTGATAGCTTGCTCTTTGTTGGTGGCTTTATCCTTAGCCGATACATTTACGATACCGTTGGCATCAATATCGAATGTAACCTCAATCTGCGGCATACCACGCGGAGCAGGCGGAATACCAACCAAATCGAACTGGCCGAGCAGCTTGTTGTCGGCAGCCATTTCACGTTCACCTTGGAATACGCGAATAGTAACCGCTGTCTGACCGTCTTCAGCCGTAGAGAATACCTGAGACTTGCGTGTCGGAATAGTGGTGTTACGGTCAATCAAACGTGTAAATACGCCGCCCAAGGTTTCGATACCCAAAGACAACGGGGTAACATCCAAGAGCAAAACATCTTTAACATCGCCGACCAAAACACCGCCTTGAATAGCAGCACCCATAGCCACAACTTCATCAGGGTTAACACCTTTGTGCGGTTCTTTACCGAAGATTTCTTTAACTTTTTCTTGTACTTTCGGCATACGGGTCATACCGCCGACCAAAATAACCTCGCTGATTTCATTAGCTTTAAGGCCTGCATCAGCCAAAGCCTTACGGCAAGGCTCAGCCGTTTTTTCAATCAAGTCATCAACCAAAGATTCAAACTTAGCTCTGGTGAGTTTCATGTTCAAGTGTTTCGGGCCGGTAGCATCAGCGGTAATAAACGGCAGATTGATTTCGGTCTGCGTAGCTGAAGACAACTCAATTTTAGCTTTTTCGGCAGCTTCTTTCAAACGTTGCAAAGCCAAGCGGTCATTTTTAAGGTCGATACCGGTTTCTTTCTTGAACTCATCGGTCAAGTAGTTTACCAAGCGCTGGTCGAAGTCTTCACCACCGAGGAAGGTATCACCGTTGGTTGATTTTACTTCAAATACGCCGTCGCCGATTTCCAAGATTGAAATATCAAATGTACCGCCACCCAAGTCATAAACAGCGATTGTGCCTGAAGTCTTCTTGTCCATACCATAAGCCAAAGCGGCAGCAGTCGGCTCGTTGATAATACGCAAAACATCGAGTCCGGCGATTTTACCGGCATCTTTAGTAGCCTGACGTTGAGAGTCATTAAAGTAAGCCGGAACGGTAATAACCGCTTTTTCGATTTTTTCACCAAGATAAGCTTCGGCATATTCTTTGAGTTTTTGCAAAACAAAAGCCGAGATTTGTGACGGAGCATACTTTTGGTTTTTTGCTTCAACCCAAGCATCACCGTTTTCACCTTCAATAATTTTGAACGGAACCAGTTTCTTGTCTTTTTCCACTTCCGGAGAATTAAAACGACGTCCGATTAAACGTTTGATTGCAAACAAAGTGTTTTCCGGATTTGTAACAGCCTGACGCTTAGCCGCAGCACCGACCAAACGCTCAGTATCAGTAAAAGCAACCATGGACGGAGTTGTTCTGGCGCCTTCGCTGTTTTCCAAGACTTTCGGGTCTTTGCCATCCATAACGGCAAAGCAAGAGTTTGTAGTACCCAAGTCAATACCAAGAATTTTGCTCATTTTTTTTACATCCTCATGTTTGTTTAGAAATTTTTACTCTCTCTATTAACGTTATATAAGGAGCATATATCACCGCCGCAAGAGTATGGAACAATTTTTTTATAAAAAACTAAAAAAATCACAAAGAAGTGACCAGAAATTTGTGATTTTTGTTCATCCGTAATTCTTCTTTTCTGCTATAATCCTCGATTTTGAACGCCATTCTCATCGCTTTAAGCGCATATTCGGCATCAGTCTGCGGCTTTTCAATTCCGCGTACGGAGTTAATAAAGTTGCTCAGCTCGTTTTTTAGGGCCGAATTTTCTTGGTCCTGAAACACCACAACATCATTTTTAATCAAAGTATTATTGCTAAAGTCTACTTGCCAATAGTCGCATCGCCTGTCTTTAAGCATCATTAGCTGTTTTTCTTTTTTAGCACGTCGACAAGCCAACAAGTCCGCCTCGCAACCTGTATTAAACAACAACCCGACAAACAATTCATCTTGCCAGTGGTTACGGCGCATAACTTTGGTACGGATTTTGGGTTTTTTCTTCGGGGCAATCACCGGCATCATACCAAGCTCATTAATCATCAAATCCAACACCACGCTGGCATCATATTTTTGAGGAGTTTCTTTGGTTAAGCGATATGTCTTCAAATCCCGAAACGGAAAGACAGCCTGCCGGCATAACTCTTGATAAGCCGGATTAAAATGCTCGGCATGCCCCACCATGGCAAAAGTATTTTTTTGCTTAGCTAGCAAAGTCAAATCTTTAGCCTCGGTCAGATTGGTGGTAAAAGGCTTTTCAATTAATACCGGCAAACCTTTTTGCAGCATCATCCGCCCAAATAGAGTATGTTTGTTAGATTTGGTAGCAATAATTACGGCATCGGTATTATCCTTTGAAATTTCCTCAAAAGAAGCAAAAGGATGTAGCCTTAAATCCATAGCTTTTTCTTGAGTAGATTCCGGTGTCGAGCATAAGATTCCAGAGATAGTTACCTCATTTTTGAATTTAGACAACAGACAGTCCAAGTGCTCGAGGCCTCTGTCGCCGACCCCGATAACAGCAATTCTGATTTTATCCATATAGTATTAACCTTCTTCGTCAAAAGTAGCAATTTCGTAGCCCGTATAAGCATCGACCACCGAATTGGCAAAAGCAAAATCAGAAGAATTACAAGCATGGATTCGGTATAACACTTCACCTTGAGTAACCGAATCACCGACTTTTTTGAACAAATCAATACCAGCACCCGGATGTTGAGCGGCTCCTGCCAAAACGCCTATTTTTGTAATTCTGGCATTATCAATGGCATCAACCACCCCCGAAGAATTGGCAATAATATCTCTGGTCAGCTTTCCCAACTGAGGTTGAGGGGCTTTCCCTTGAGATATAATTATTCTATTCATCATTTCCAGAGCTTGACCCGAATTTAAAATGTCTGCCGCCACATTATATCCTTGTCCACCGCGTAATTTGGGGTCAAACTCAAGGATTCGTCCGGCCAAGAACAACGATTTTTCTTTCAGGTCTTGCGGTGCGTCCGGAGCATTTTTAAGCACTTTCATCACGTCGCGCGCCTCCAACACGGCACCAACGCCGTTGCCTATTGGCTCGCTTCCGTCGGTAATAACCGTATCAATCTCCAAAGACAGCATATCCCCGACAAACTCCATCAGTTTTCTGATGCGCATAGCCTCGGCAGAGCTTTTGATTCTGGAACGCGGCCCCACCGGAATATCAATCAACAAATGCGTCACTCCTGCTGCCATTTTTATCGCTAAGATTGAGGCGATAATATGCTCATGCTGTGCAAAGCCGATTTGTCGTTCAACAGCGCTGATAATCTTGCTTGCCTGCGCAATATCCAAGGCATCATAACTTGCAATTGCGGCATTATTTTTTTCAATCAGGAGGCGCAGCTTTTTTTCATCAATATCCACATTGGTCAACACCCCCATCGTGTCTGCTACGCCCGCGCAAGATGTCAAGGAGTGCGATGCGGTTTTAGGCATAGTCAAACCATAAGCTGCCGCAATCGCGGTAATGATAATATCAGTTTTGTTCCCCGGTACGCCGCCCAAACAATGGTGGTCTACCACCATATCTTTTCCGCTCCAATCAAGAGTATGCTCGCCAATCATCGCCTCGGTCAAAGACAATACTTCCGGTGAAGACATAAACGAGCCTGACGCCACCAAAAACGCCGCAATTTCCATATTTGAGTAACGCTTTTTGGTGATATCATCAATAATTGCACTATATTCGCTGGCGCTTAAGATGTTTCCGGCAATTTTGCGTTTGATAGAGGTCAGGCTTGGCGGCGGAGCTGATAGGGTAATGGATACTTTAGCCCCTTCCGGCAGCCCGATTTGGGCAAAAGCCTCGGTATTGAGTGCTAATTCGTCGGGTTTTACCACTTTGTCATCATCAACAATCTGCAAAAAAGCATAGATTGTTCGCATTCCGCCATGCACCTCGATTTTGACCAAGGCATTAATATCATCTATTTTATAAGCTATGCAGTCCCGATGCATATAAGCCAAATTTTCATTAAAAGAATTAATTTTCAGGTGCTTTAATGTCAGCATGGACTACTCCTTATAAGTTCAAAATTGTCACAAAGTAGTTTGATTGGACGATGGCGTATTTCCGCTATGCATAAACCCGTCAGCCTGCATATTATATAGTTTATAATAAACTCCTTTGCGGCGCAACAAGGTTTCGTGCGTTCCCTGCTCAATAATTTTGCCATCGTCAAACACCAGTATTCTATCCATTTCTTTTAGGGTAGACAAGCGGTGGGCAATGGCGATTACGGTTTTGTTTTGCATCAATTGCTTGAGCGATTCCTGAATATGCCTTTCGCTGCTGCTGTCAAGGGCTGATGTCGCCTCATCAAAAATCAAAATCGGTGCATTTTTCAAAATTGCGCGGGCAATGGCGATTCTCTGTCTTTCTCCGCCGGAAAGCACCACGCCTCTCTCTCCGACAATGGTTTCGTATCCTTGCGGCATTTTATCAATAAACAAAGCGGCAGAAGCTTTTGCCGCGGCCTCTTTTACTTCATCATCAGATGCGTTGGGTCGCCCATAGCGAATATTGTCCGCCAAGGAGCGATTAAACAAGCTTATATCTTGCGGAATCACGGCAATATTTTTGCGTAAAGAATTTTGGGTTATGTCTTTAATATCAATCCCGTTGATTTTTATGGCTCCGCCGTCCACATCATAATAGCGCGATATTAACTTAACAAAAGTAGACTTTCCAGCACCTGATGAACCGACCAAGCCGACTTTCTCACCGGCTTTGATTGTCAGAGACAAGTCATTAAAAATCGGATTTTTGCCGGCATAAGCAAAGCGTACTTTGTCAAACACAACCTCCGCCTTGTCGGTTTGCAGAGGCTTAGCCTTGTATGAATCTTTAATCTCCGGCTCAACGGAAAGCGTTTCCAAGGCAGAGCGAATATTTCCCATTACGCTTGAAAGGTTGTTGTACAGCCATGTCAGGTCAAACACAATCGTTGCCAACATAGCAAACAACGTGTTGGCATAAATAAATTGCGTGGTATCAATCCATTTGTTTTTGAACACCCAAATCGCCAAAAACATAAACCCGAGCATTGATAACACCGCCACCAAATTCAACGCCAAATGAATATAAGCTTTAATCAGTTGCTCTTTGCTCTCGGCTTTGCGCAGCCCTCTCAGATGTTTAAGCAGGTTCAGCTTTTCAAGATGAAAATTGGCAAAACTCTTTACTTCGCTATAATTTGACAGACTGTCGACAATCATTCCGCCGACCATACTCTCTTGCTTGCCTACTTCTTGAGCAAGAGCTCTGCGCTTACTTCCCAAAACATATGCCACCGCCACAATCATTGCCATCCATACCAGCATCGCCACCATAAAATAAAAGTTCATCATGCTGATAATAAACACCGCAAAGCCAAGGAATAATAAAGATGATACCGAATGCATCATCTCATTAAACACCATAATAATATTTTTCTGCAGCTGGTTGACTTTGGTGGCGATTCTACCTGACATCTCCTCATTAAAATAGCGGATAGACAAGCTGTTTACATGGTCAAAAGTATCTTGCGACACAAGAGTTTTCGCCTCAGGAAAGAACTTTGCCGCCAAAAAGAAAGTTGCATCAAACAACAAAACCTTCGCCAAGCCCAGCCCAAAGCCGATAATTGCAAAGCGCCAAATATCCTGCCAATAAGTTGGCGATTCGACCTTGCCGGCGGCAGTATCATAAATTTTGGCCAAATACAAAGGGTATAGCTGCCCGCAGATTGTCGCGATTGCTAACAGCACAAACATCGCCAGAAAAAACCATTTGAAAATTTTAATGTAATGCCACAGAAATTTTAGCGGTGTTTTTTCCATTTTATTAACTCAAAATTGACTTATTATCAAATATGATATAACATATAACAAATTTGCGTTCAATATAAAAAGGTCACATAATATGGAAAACCAGTATTACACATTGATTGAAAAACAGGATTTTTATGAGATTATTGAGAACAAGTACGGCGAGCTGGCTATTTTTATAGATGCCCGCGACGGAGCCCCGAAGGATCCTGTTTTGGAATATGACGGCAAAAAGACGGCATTACTCCGCCGAGATGACCGTTTGTCGGTTTTGCTGGAGGATATCCACGAAGAAACCAAAGGCCCGTTGGCTGAGGCAGAGTTTGTGCTGATAGTCGAGCTTGAGGGCAAAATGGTTAACCGCACTTATGGTGTTCCGGTTGACAATGTTGAAGAGATTGTCATCAACGGCCGCCGCACCCGCGCTGATGAGATTGTCAAAGCCAAGAGCCGTGAAGAGCTGATTAAGAGCTTTGGCGCCGTCAAAATCTGGAGCAGCGGAATCAAAAAATAACGAAAGGTCTGTAAATAATGATAGGTTTGGTTTTAGTAACTCATGGCCGCTTGGCCGAAGAGTTCATCTCAGCTATGCAGCACGTTGTCGGCCCGCAAGACCAAGTCAAAGCGGTCTGCATCGGTCCTGAAGATGATATGGAAATGCGCCGTAGCGAGATATTAAACAAAGTCAGTGAAGTAGACAACGGTAGCGGCGCTATTGTCTTGACTGATATGTTTGGCGGCACCCCATCTAATTTGGCTATCTCCATTATGGATAAAGCCAAGGTCGAGATTATCGCCGGCATAAATCTTCCGATGCTGATTAAACTGGCCTCTCTGCGCAAAGACAAAAGCTTAAAAGAAGCTGTCGAAGGCGCACAGGAAGCCGGCAAAAAATATATTAATGTAGCCTCCAAACTTTTGGGAGCCTAAAGATGCCCTCAGACAATATTATTAGTGTTGAACTTGAGATTCAAAACAAAAAAGGGCTCCACGCCCGTGCCGCGGCAGCCTTTGTTAAAGCTATTGAAGATATTAAGGCCGATGTTACGGTTGAGCGTATCGGTCAAAAAGTCAGCGGTCAGTCCATTATGGGGCTGATGATGCTTGCCGCCGCCAAAGGTACAACCATCAAGGTCAATGCTTCCGGCCCTGAGGCGCAAGCCGCCATTGATGCCTTAACCCTGCTAGTCAACAGTAAATTTGGTGAAGAATAGTCCACAGATGACCAAAGCGCCGCGCAATAAAACCATTGAACTTTCGCCAAGGGAAACCTCGGCCTATGCCAAGCGCGCCATCAAGCTGAATTTTAAATCATCATTGGATTATGTGCTTGATAAAACCATTCACCAAGATACTCTTAAGACGCTGGATTACCTGCCGGATGAATGTGTTGACTTAATGGTGATAGACCCACCGTATAATTTAACCAAAGTCTTTGGCAAAAGTGTTTTTAAGGAGCGAGATTTTGCTGAATATAAAGACTGGCTTGATAAATGGCTCAAAAAGCTGCCCCGTATCTTAAAACCCACCGGCAGCATTTATATCTGCTCCGACTGGAAGACCTCAATCTCAATTCCGGAGATCGCCGGCAAATATTTCATTCTGCAAAACCGCATTTCTTGGGAGCGAGAAAAGGGCAGGGGCGCCCAAAACAACTGGAAGAACTGCCTTGAAGACATATGGTTTTTTACCAAATCGGCAGATTATACCTTCAACCTTGATGCGGTTAAGGTTTTGCGGCCGGTTGTAGCGCCTTATCGAGATGACACCGGCGCTCCCAAAGATTGGCAAGACCAAGGTGATAGCAAGGTTCGCCTGACTTACCCGTCTAACATCTGGACAGATATCTCCATTCCTTTCTGGTCCATGCCGGAGAACACCTCCCACCCCACGCAAAAGCCTGAAAAACTTGTCGCCAAATTAATCTTAGCCTCCAGCAATGAGGGCGATGTTGTCTTTGACCCGTTTTTAGGTTCTGGCACCACATCGGTTGTGGCCAAAAAACTCGGCCGCCATTATATCGGTATTGAGCGCGAGAAAGAATACGTTGCCTTAGCCGAGCGCCGGTTAGAGCTTGCCGAAGCCGACAAAAGCATCCAAGGCTACGAGAACGGTGTATTTAAATCCCGCAATGCAGAAATGAAACACTGTATTTAAAATATTTGAGTTATCTTGACCTATCAAAAAGTCTACCCCCTCTTGTAAAGTCCAAATCCACGATTAAATTAATCCTGCAAGTTGTAAGTACACCACAGCATTATAAATCTACACACGAGGATCCGCATGGGATTCGGGTGTATTTTAACAAGCCGAAAACGAGACTCCTAGCGTTTTCTGAGGACTAAAAAAACTTTATTTCTACAATTTATCTTCACGTATTATTAAGTAAACAGAAGCTCCGATATCTCCCTTTCGGAGCTTCTTTTTTTGGTGATTTACATTTTTGCTTTTACATCATCAAAAAAATGATTATATTGAATACATCAAAACCAACAAGAGGTGTTTCCATGTATAAAATATTTACATTTATTGCCGCATTACTAATGTTTGTGCCACAAGCGTTTGCCCAAAAAGCCGAAGACATCGCCAAGATTGAAAATTACCTCAACAACATCAAGACGCTTAAGGCCTCTTTTGTGCAGATAGCCAGCAATGCCAACACATCAGAGGGGGAATTATACATTGCCAAGCCCAATAAGATTCGCATGGAATACGCCGCTCCGGTTGATGTTACCATCGTCGGCGATGGCAATTTTATTGTTTATAATGATAAAGAGCTCGACCAAGTAACCCATATTGATTATGATGACGTACCGGCCAGCCTCATCTTGGCCAATGATATTAAAATCGATGGCCACAACATCAAACTGGTTGATTTTTATAAAGACGCCGGTACTACCGAGGCGGTTTTAGAATATAATATCAAAGGCGAAACCAGCCCGATAACCTTAATTTTTAACAATTCTCCGTTTGAGCTCAAACAGTGGAAGTTGGTTGACCAACAAGGCACCGAAATCAGCGTCTCGCTTTATAATTATGAGCAAGATATTCCGCTGGATTCGTCGCTGTTCAAGTTCAAGGAAAAAGACAACAAAAAATCTTTCAACCGTAAGAGGGGGTAACTTATGGCTAATATCCGCCTTGCCACTTGGAATGTCAATTCCATCCGCATTCGCCTTGAGCTTCTCCGCAAATTTGTTGAGCAATATCATCCGGATATTATTTGCTTGCAAGAGGTCAAAGCCAAGCCGGAGGATTTTCCTTTTGACGAGGTAAAGTCGCTGGGTTACCCGCATATTGCGCTTTACTCCCAAGCCGGCTATAACGGTGTTGCGATTTTGAGCAAGCAAGCCTTCTGCGGCAAATGCAAGCATAATTGGGTCGGCAAGGAAGACGCCCGCCATATCAGCGTCTTTTTGCCGAATAATATTGAGCTTGATAACATTTATATCCCTGCCGGCGGTGATATCCCCGACCCGATAGCCAACCTTTCCTTTGCGCATAAACTAACCTTTATGGATGACATTGCCGAATACTGGGAAAACCATCGTAGCGACTATGCCGGACAAAAGAAAATCATCTGCGGAGATTTCAACGTTGCCCCGTGTGAAAATGACGTCTGGAACCACAAACAACTGCTCAAAATAGTGTCCCATACGCCCATAGAGGTTGAGCGCCTGTCGCGCCTGCGTAAATCACTTGATTTTATTGATATCGCCAGAGAGTTTCACCCCGAGCCGGAAAAACTTTATAGCTGGTGGAGCTACCGCAACCCCAATTGGCAGACCAACAACAAAGGCCGCCGCTTAGACCACATCTGGGTCACACCGGCACTCAAAGACAACCTCCAAGCTTACCAAATCGTGACTGAGGCACGTGCCTGGGATCGCCCCTCCGACCATGTTCCGGTTATGGCTGATTTTAGATTTTAAGCTTATACCCGCCTTCTTCGGTCAAAATCAGGAGCGATTCCTCATCACCTTGTTCAACCTTTTGGCGCAGGCGGTAGATATGCGTTTCAATCGTATGGGTTGACACCTCGGGGCTATATCCCCACACTTCTTGCAACAACTCGTTTTTTGACACAATATGGTCTTTGGTTTTGTAAAGGTACTTAATTACCGCCACTTCTTTTTCCGTCAGTTTAATAATTTTGCCGTTGTTAAGGTTAATAATTTCCTTGCTTATCGGGCGGAGCTCATAGCAATTAAAGCGCAAAAAACCATCGCTGCTGTTTTCAAAACGATTAATACAGCCGCGCAAATCATCAATTAAAGCACACAGATGAAAAGGCTTGCTGAAAATATGGTTAGCCGGCAAGCGCACCTCATCTTCATCTTCTGATGTCAAAAAGAACACCGGCACTTTTTGCTGCAAAGCGGTTTTTAGTGCGGCGGTATCTTCATCAACAATAATAATATCAAAATGCACGGTCTTGTCATCTTCGCCAAATATATCAAACTCCGGCTCTGCCAGTTTGATTTGCTCGGCCAAATCATCAGCCAACAGCTTGTTTTCAGATAGCAATAAGATATTAGACATCAGAAATCAACTCCCACGCCGGCCACAAAGGCATAACCTTTATTGTTGTTGCGTATATCATCATTTTCGCCGCGAAAATCAACTTTTGCTGCCGCGGCATAAATATTAACATATTTGTTGAGCTGAAACTCATTCGCCAGCATTAAAATCTTGTCTTGGTTGTCGGTATTTTCCGCCTTAGCCTCAAAATAGGTCAACGACGTCTGCAACGGCCCAAAACGATACCCGATTCCCAAGTTCCAAGCCTCGCCTTCGCGGTAGTTGTCAAACAAATCTGGCGCTTTGGGGTCATTGCTGTTGGTTGTAATTGCATAATCGCTGCCGTCCACATAAGTCTTGCGATAACTTCCGCCCACGGTCCAGTTTCCGCGTTGCAAAGCCATACCGGCGCTAAACTCTTTATCATTTTTATGGTAAATTCCATACCCCACAGAGGTTGCCAAGTTAGCAAAGCCAAGGTCGGTCTCATTTACTGCCGCCAACACATAAGCATCATCGCGAGCATATTTGGCAAATCGGTTTACCAAGCCACGCCGGTTGTCAGTATCCGGAGTATAAGTTACGCCCACGGTTGTCCCATAGAACTCCGGAGTATAATAAGATATTTTTGGCGCTACGCCGTCAGTATTAATATTGGTTGAATTCAAGGTTTTGAAACTTGTATAAGTCGAGTTCCGGCGGTACCAGTTTGGGTTGCTGATAAAATCCACAATATCGGAGTTATTTACCCCGAGCGGCTCTGCGCTGGGGGCTCCGACCGCCAACTGCACCGCTGCATTAAAGGTTTCACCAATCACCCATTGCCCCCACGGCGCTGATATTGAGGCATAAATTTCTTTGCCCCAGCTACCGTTATTAAAATTCTGAATTTCTTTGTCTGAAGCAGCCATAAGGTCCAAATACAGCGCGGCGCTGTAGCCGTTATCAAAATCCTGTTCTGCGGATAAATATAAAAAACCGCTTGCCGGATAATGGTTGTTTTGGTTTAGGGGCTCATATCGCGTCGCCACGTCCGAATATCCATAAAGCATCCGCGCTCCGCCGGCCACATCAAGAATGGTCTCAGAGGCGCTAGCTGTACCGGCGGCTAACACCAAGGGCATAATAAACTTTGCGATTTTCATTTTTATCTCGCTTTACTGTCAACAATACCCAAATTTTAAGGCCAAAAACTTAAGATTCAATAAAACTTTTGTAAACATAAGTTACAAACATATTTATTTTTCCCAAATCTTCATTAAACCTAAAACTTAGTTAATATCCTGCGTACCTTAAAATAAGCATAATACTCGTCATATTCAGAAGTATTGCCATTCAATAAATTAACCACATAATAACCCTGCACGGCCACTACACATGAATATCCCCACTCCTCATCATATACAGAATCTACACAATTTTCATATGCCCAAGTATTTGACCAGTAATATTCATCATCAAATGTATCTCCACCATATTGTGATAGTAATTCATTTATTCTTTCATGATTTTTATAAATTGTCAGCAGTTGTTCTTTTGTTGGAATAACTCCGGGTGTATCTGCACAGAAGCTATATGTAGTATTTCCAATATCATCATACTCTACTTTTCCAGAATCATACATTGCAACATAAAAGTCCATATCGGCAGTTTTTACTCCCAATACAGAACCATTGCATCGATAAACTTCACCATCAGGACCATTCATCACTATTTCTTGACAAGAGCTATCTTGCCATCCGTACCCTGAAGCGCATTTACAAGCCACATATTTGCCATTGCACTCAGTTCCTTCCCCGCCTGCTATATTAGTTCCGACACAATCATATTTAAAGCCCAGCTCATCACAAGCTAACTCCATACATTGTTCATCGCTTCGCCCACAGAACCACTTGTTGCCGAAGGGACACTTGACACCATTTCCATTTGGACAAGAGGTTTCGGTATAACCCAAAGTTGCGCAGTCTTGTGTGCTCACACATTGCGCCATTCCTTGATTAGCATAAAGGAGGGCGATGCCTGCCGTTACACTGGATAATAAATATTTCTTATTCATCTCATTTCTCCTCAAGCTGGGGCAGCTTGCCCCCCTAATTTAGTTGTTACTACTTTCTTTTTTTAATTATTCGCGATGCTTACATCTTTGCTCTTGTTAGACAGAGGCTCCTTTAGCTCCCTCCCTGTTGTATAGGGAGGGATGGGGTGGGTGAGATATAAAAGAATCTACTGTGAATTATCTCACTCCCTCTAACTTCTAGCTTCATAAGTTGCGCCGTGGGTTTAACAACTTCGCTTCGGTCACTCGACTTGTAAGACTTGTTTCGGTTAGCTATCGCTTTCTTACAAGTCAACAAGTCTTCGCTGTCATCAGCCAACAATTCACTGGATTGTTGGCTATTCTCCAGCCCTATGCAACAGGGGGAGAAAATTTGCCTAGAAAGCGAGCACCGGGCGAACAACGGTGGTGTGGTCGTAGCCGTACTTACCGTAGTCGCGCAAGCCGCCCGTGTAATTAGTACAGAAGTACCACGCGTGGTTATTAGAGTACTCAGACGACGACCAAATGTGTTCATTATCATTTACTAATTTAGTACCTCCTGCTTTACTAATAGCAGTATTAATAGTGGACAAATTATTGTACAAACTATTAATTACGCCAGCCGCAGGCAGACACCAACGTTTGCCCGTTGGTGTGCCTGACGGCTGGTAATTATAAGCTGCCCATGCCGCCGGATATTTTGAACTATTACCTTGGGCCCTTATTTTATCGGTATTACCACAGCTATCAAAGTCTTTGGCTGCGGTACTCCAACTTGTATAGTCTGGCAAACTTGAAATATTTGTTCCATATCCACCCCATGCAATATCGGTCTTAACCGGCTTAACCGTCATTACCCAGCCGCCGCCGGAGGCGCCGTTAGAGTAGATAACCACGCCGAGCAGAGTTTTGCCGCTGACTTTAC